>NZ_JABMCN010000186.1:9800-12032 GCF_013179515.1 Pseudomonas sp. CM27 | reverse complement strand
CCACTTGTTGACGTTCTTGATGGAAATCATACGGTGATCCTTTTTTGCAGGCGCTTGACCAGCCACGAAGCGGAGAAGCTGATGATGAAGTACACGACACCAGCGAAGATCAGGAACTCATGGGAGCGCCCGATGATGTCGCCGTTGGAGCGTGCCGAGTTGAGGAAGTCCACCAGGCCCACGGTGTACACCAGCGAGGTGTCCTGGAACAGGATGATGCTCTGCTGCAGCAGCAGCGGGGTCATCTTGCGGAATGCCTGCGGCAGGATGATCAGGCGCATGGTCTGGCTGTAGGTCATGCCCAGGGCCTGGGCGGCGCCCATCTGGCCCTTGGAGATGGACTGCACGCCGGCACGGACGATTTCGCAGAAGTACGCGGCCTCGAACATCATGAACGCGACCACGCACGAGGTGAAGGCCCCGACCGGGGTGTCTTCGCCAGTGATCCAGCGCAGCACGAAGGGTACCGCCAGGTAGAACCAGGTGATCACCAGCAGCAACGGGATGGAGCGGAAGTAGTTGACGTAGGCGCCGGCTACCCGCGACATCAGCTTGCTGGACGACAGGCGCATCAGGGCCAGGATGGTACCGAGCACGATACCGCCGACCACGCCCATGGCCATCAGCTGCAAGGTCATGATCATGCCGTCCCAGAGGGCAGGCAGGGCCGGAATGATTTCGCTGAAATCCATTTCCATTTATTTGCCCCCCACGGAAATCAGGCCGGGCACGGCGACTTTCTTCTCGACCATACGCATCAGCAGCATCAGGCCCATGTTCAGGGTGAAGTAGATCAGCGTGGCCAAGGTGAAGGCCTCGAACAGGTTGGCGGAGAACTCGGCCGTTTGCTTGGTCTGCGCCAGAAGCTCCATCAGGCCGATCAACGACGCCACCGAGGAGTTCTTGAACACGTTGAGGAATTCTGACGTAAGCGGCGGAATGATGATCCGGTAGGCCTGCGGCAGCAGCACATTGGTGTAGATCTGCGACAGGCTGAAGCCCATGGCCCTGGCGGCCGCTTCCTGGCCACGGGGCAGCGCCTGGATGCCGGTCCGCACCTGCTCGCAAACACGGGCGGCGGTGAACAGGCCGAGGCAGACAACCACGCTGATCAGTGCCGAAGTGGTCGGGTTCAGGTCTTGCTTGAACCATTCCTGCAGGCCTTCGGGCAGCAGGTCCGGCACCAGGAAGTACCAGATGAACAGCTGTACCAGCAGTGGCACGTTGCGGAACAGTTCCACGTAAGCGGTGGCAATACCCGACACCAGCCGGTTTGGCACCGTACGCATGACGCCCAGCACCGACCCCAGTAGCAAGGCGATGATCCAGGCGGAAATGGCGATGGCGATGGTCCAGCCCAGACCGGTGATGTACCAGTCCAGATAGGTTTCGCTGCCCACGCCGGTGGACTTGAAGAACACGCCCCAGTCCCAGTTGTAATTCATCGGGATTTCCCCTCAGACGGTTGTTTCACGGGCACCTTCCAACATCCGAGGGCGCAACGCCCTCGGATGAAAGGTTAGACACTAACGGGTGGCCTGCAGGTTTAATTCGCGCTTTGCAGCGCATCAGGCCACTGGCTGGGGGTCAGGATTTCTTCTCGTCCGCTGCCTTGTCGGTCGGCTCGGCGATCAGCTTTTTCAGCTCGTCGCTCATCGGGAAGCTCAGGTTCAAGCCCTTTGGCGGGATCGGCTGGTTGAACCACTTGTCGTAGCTTTTGTTGACTTCGCCCGACTTGAAATAGCCGACGATGGCGTCATCCACCGCTTTCTTGAATGCCGCGTCATCCTTGCGCACCATGCAGCCGTAGATTTCGTACGATTGTGGGGTACCGGTGATAACCCAGTCAGCAGGCTTGCGCGCCTTGGCCATTTCGCCGGCGAGCAGTGCGTCGTCCATCATGAAGGCCACGGCGCGGCCGCTTTCGAGCATGTTGAAGGCTTCACCGTGGTCCTTGGCGGAAATCACGTTCATCTTCATCTGCTTGTCAGCGTTCATAGCCTTGAGCAGGCGCTCGGAAGTGGTGCCTGCGGTGGTCACGACGTTTTTGCCAGCCAGGTCCGGGAAGTCCTTGTAGGCTGGCTGACCGTCCTTGACCTTGGTCAGCAGGCGGGTACCGACTTCAAAGATGCCCACGGTGAAGCCGACTTGCTGCTGGCGCTCGACGTTGTTGGTGGTGGAGCCGCATTCCAGGTCGACGGTGCCGTTCTGCACCAGCGGGATGCGGGTCCA
>NZ_JABMCN010000186.1:0-9703 GCF_013179515.1 Pseudomonas sp. CM27 | reverse complement strand
ACTTCAAAGATGCCCACGGTGAAGCCGACTTGCTGCTGGCGCTCGACGTTGTTGGTGGTGGAGCCGCATTCCAGGTCGACGGTGCCGTTCTGCACCAGCGGGATGCGGGTCTGGGAGGTGACCAGGTTGTACTTGACCTTGATGTCCGTACCCAGTTGCTTCTTCAGGGCGTCGACGACAGCCAGCTGGATGTCATGCGAGTAGCCCACGGGCTCGGGCTTGCCGGCCAGGTAGGAAAACGGAATGGAGGAGTCGCGGTGCCCCAGGGTGATGGTGCCTGAGTCCTTGATCTTCTTCAGGGTGCCGGTGAGCTCCTCGGCCATGGCCGGCGAAGCGATGACTGCAGCCGCGATGGCGGCGCCCAGCAATTGACGAACGATACGCATCAAATTTCCCTCGACGTGTTTGTTTTTTTTATGGAGCCGTTGGCGGACTCTTTCGTTCAACGAATACCGCATGAAGCGGGTGCATTCGGCTACCAAGTGTAGAGCATGAGTCGTGCCAAGCTCTGGTTCAGATCATAACGCTGTGTAAACACTGGGAATTAATCTTTTTTGACCATTAGATGTTGCGGCGCTTGGTACGGCTTTCCGAATGATGGCTCGATCATCGTTCGGCAATCCGAATGAGTGCTCGCGCCTTGCAGTGGGTAGGATCTATCTACCGCTGAACTGATCCCGGTACGTGATGTTCTGGCAGGCCCAACTCATGGAGGCCAGCCATGGCGCCGCCAAGCAACGTAATACCCAGCGGTTCGGTAGATCACCTGATAGCCCGGCAATTACCCGTGTGGATGACCAACGGCTGGGAGGAGCAAGTCCTTGCACTGCGCCAGGCAATGCACGCACAGCAAGCCTGCGCGGAGCGCATGCAGCGTTTCTTTGCAGATATTCCCGCGCTTGATGCGTTCGCAGCGCCATTACTGGAGGCGGCGTTACGTGAGCAGGGGCTGGTGGGCGACGTGCGTGTGATGAAGGTCGTGATCACGCAGGATATCCAGTATCCGTCTGCTGCCGAAAAGCTCTACCAGCCCATGGTGACCTTCAGCTCTCGGCAAAGTCTGCTTGCGGCCGCAATGCATAACTTCGCCAGCGATGAGCTGCAGCCCTCCATCCATCGCCACGCCCACCTGACCGGCGAGCGGGGAGAGCGCCTGCCGCTGAGTTTCGAGCGCTTCGCCGGTCTGTGTCGCACGCTGGATATCGGGGCGCGCTACCAGGCGAAACTGATGTCGGTGCTGCGACCGACCCGCTCAGGTCGTGGCCAGACCACGGCACAGGCGCGCCGAGAGGTAGAGGAGCTGTTCGAGAATGCGCTGCGGTCGCGGCTGGATGTCGCGGTACGTGAAGGCGTCTTCAAGGGGCAATTGAGCAGTTTCGAACATGACTGCATGTCAGCCTTCTTCACATCGCAGCCTGCTATCGCCGCGCCCTCGTCGTCGGTCACGCCCCGCCAGCTTTACCTGCTGGGCAAACGCATCGTCGGCGTGATCACGGTGGAGATCCGGCGCAAGGTGGATGACAGCCTGGAAAGCGTGATCGCCTGGATCCCTGGCGGCCCTGGCCAGGCATTGTTCCGACATGCTTCCTGGCAGGCGTTGTACGAGGCGATCGGGTTGGCACTGCGTGCGTCTGCGTACCGGGAATTCTTCGGCCGGTTCATCCGGGCGCAGGATCGGCCCGCATTCAACAAGGCGGTGGGAGCGCTGCTGGCGAAGGATGCAAGCAAAGCGGCCATCGAGCTGGACGGGCGCAACCTGAGCATCGACAAGCCGTTGTTTGCCTACGCAGGCACTCAGCAGATAGACAAGATTTTTGCCGACGCCCGCTACCTGGCTGTACCGACCGGCGATGAGGACCTGGCCGCCCGCCATGAGCGGCTGCGCAGCATGGTATCGGCCTGGCTGGACCTGTTGGGCTGGGCAGGCCTTTTCGTGCCTGTGCTGGGTGAGCTGATGCTGGTGGTCAGTGCGGCGCAATTGCTCGATGGCATCTATGAGGGCTATCAGGACTGGCGCCTGGGCGACCGCCAGGCAGCTCTGGGTCACCTGTTCGACGTGGCGCAAGCGCTGGTGGTTGCCGGTGCTACTGCAGGCGCGATTCACACCATAACGCGTACCCCGTTTGTCGATGAGCTTGTTCCAAGGTTCCGGGACGGCGTGGTGAAACTGGGGTTCGAGCGGGATCTGCCGCACATGGAGAGCAACTCGGCCGTATTGCTGCAAGACCTGCAGCCTGCGGCACTTTCCCGCCTGATCTCGGACGATGCCCTGGACCTGTTACGCGTTACTGGCCTTGACCTGGAGCGAGTTCGCCGGTTGCGAGTGGAAAATGCGCCAGCGCCTGCTCGCTTGCTCGATGCCCACGAGCGCTGGCAACTGCATAAAAGCGACCCCACCCTGACGGGCGCAGCGTTCGAGCAGGCACTGGACGGCCTGCGTGAACCAGCCACTGAGCAGCAGGCCTTGCTGATGGCTGCTTTCAAAGGGCTGAGCCCGCGAGCCGCCCAGGAAGTCATCGATCATTCGAGCAGTGCTTTGCTCGAACGCCTCGGCCCGGGCAAGCCAATCCCTTTGAGCCTGGCCGAGCGTGCGCGCTGGTCTGTGCGCGAGAGCCGCCTGGACCGTGCCTGCCTGGGGATCAGATTGCCGCAGGCGATCAACGTCGACAGTGAAAGCCTGGTATTCGGGCTTCTTGCCCGCAAGGCGCCCTGGCCGGATAACGTGCGCATCGAGTTGCGAGAGGGCAGTTCGCAAGGGCCGGTGTTGTTCGCCACCGGTGATGGCGGCAGTGAGCTGACCCGGATCGTGGTCAGGAACGAATGGCGGTACCGCTTCGCAGAGGCTGCCGCCACGCTGGAGGAGCCGCTGCTCAAGGTGGTGCTTGAATGCCTGGATGGCAGTCAGAAAGCCGTTTTAGGCGATCCCGGCCTCACCGTGAAGCAATTGCGCGCGTGGCTTCTGGAACAAGCCAAGGGGGACCGGGATCTGGCTGCGCAGGCCATGGGGTTGCCTGCTGCCGAGACGCGCCTGCGGCCGCCGCGACGTTTTGCCGACGGCCGCTTGGGCTATTCACTGAGCGGAAGAGGCGGGGAAAGCAGCTACCAGGCGATCAGGCGTGGCATTCATCAGATCTTCCCGACACTCAGCGAACTGCAACTGGATGCCTACCTGGCTGCAGTGCGGGCCCGGGGAGTAAATATCTGGGATCATTACCTGGCGTTGCAACGCCAGCTCGAGAGCTTGCGAAACGCGTTGACCGAGTGGCAAGCCGCATGGAGTACTCCGGTGGAAGCGCTACGTCGCAGGCGTGTTGCCGACACACTGCGACGTAGCTGGCGGCGCAAGCTGGTTGATGTGAATGATCATTACGAACTGCTCATCAGCGGCGAGCACATCGCCGGCTTGCCCACGTTGCCCGAAGGCGTCGACTTCGCCCATGTCAGGCGGCTGGTACTGCGGGACATGGGGCTGCAGACAATTGATGAGGACTTCCTTCGTCGCTTTCCCAACATTGTCGAGCTTGATCTCAGCAATAACAGGCTTACGGCCATTCCAGCAGGCATTGAGCGGCTGGTGCAGTTGCGCAGGATCGACCTTTCCAACAACCGCATAACCATCGACGCTATTGGCAATCGACAGCTGGCTCAGTTGTCACTGCTCGAGTCCATCGAACTGAGTTTCAACCCCGAATTGCAGGCGCCGGACCTCTCCGGCTTGCGCCACGTGCGTCACCTGTACCTGCGCTCTACTGGCCAGGTCGATATCCGTCAGTTACTGGAGCGGGCTTCGTGGCGGGCGCTGGTGGACTTGCGTGATAACCGCATTACCGAGCTGCAAGACGAGGTGCATGGGCTTACGCGCCGGCTGCAGCAATTAGAGCTGCATGACAACCCGTTGAACGACACCAGCCGCAATTACCTCGAGCAAGTGCGGGCGGGGGGGCAGAGTCAGGGCGGGGCGCGCGGCCGTCCTGCCCGCCAGCATGCCCAGGCCGATGGTGAGGTGCGTGAAGCGCTGGTAGAAAGCCGCCAGGCGCAGCGACGCCTGCGACGCGAGGGGATATGGAACCGTCTTTCCAGCGAGCCAGGCTCCGAAGACTTGTTCAGATTTCTCGCCGAACTCACTCATTCTGAGGACTTTGCCGAGAGTTCAGCTCTTTATCGCAGGCGTATATGGCGCATCCTTGAAGCCTGTGAACAGAGCGAGGAGCTACGCGAAGCGATTTTCCGCGAAGTTGGCAGCGTGCTCACCTGCGAGGATCGCCTGTTGTACCTGCTCAACCAGCTGGAGGTAGGTGTGCTGGTGCAGCGCGGAATTTCCGGGCTGCCAGCGGCCATGGTGGAGCAGCGCCTGGTTGAGTTGGGGCGACAGCTGCATCGTCTTGACCGCGTCGATACCATCGCCGCTCGACATGTCGAGCGGCTACGCAACCAAGGTGCGCGTAACGTTGACGAGGTTGAAGTGCGCTTGTACTTCCGCAACCAGCTTGCTCGAGTGCTGGAGTTGCCCGTGCATGCGGACGAAATGCATTACGCATCCGTGGCACAGGTAGGTGAGGCCGACCTGGTCAAAGCCCAGGTCGATGTATTGCAACACGAAACCCCTGAGCAAGTTCTCGATTCGCTGGTTCAACGCCCGTTCTGGCAGCGTTATGTGCGCAGGCATTATACCGAGCGTTTCGAAGCGCTTGCCGAGCCTTACCATGCACAGCTGGTCGAGCTGGAGGGGAGAGCGCATACCGAAGGCGATCAGGTCTATCTCGAAGGCGCCGATATTTTGATGCACGCTCTGCAAGCGGAAGAGGAGGTGCTCATCCGCACATTGGCCAGGGAGGCCTGGGAGCGGATGAGCCGGTCGTGACCAACCGCAGCATCTGGTTTCCAGTGCTGCGGCGTAACCCATTGTGAATCAGGCGGCGTGAGTGCGCGCCTGGTTCTCTTCGAGCCGCTGCAGGTAGTCTTTCAAGGCCTGCTGCTCCTGTGCGGTAGTGAAAAGACCCAGCTTGGTACGACGCCAGAGAATGTCCTCGGCAGTGCTGGCCCATTCGCTGCTGCGCAGGTAATCCACCTCGCGGCAGAACAGACCACCGCCGATGGATGCCCCGAGGTCCTGCGGCCCGTGCACGCCTTCGAGCAACTGCCAGACGCGGCTGCCATAGGTGACCGCCCAGCGTTTGGCGATGTCGGCTGGCAACCAGCCACAGCGAGCCAGAATTGCGTCGACCAGCGCCTGGGGCGTAGTCATTTCCTCGCCGCCCGGGAGCGCGGACGTAGCAGTCCAGCTTGCGCTCATTTGGACAAAATACGGCTTCAACTCGGCCATCGCCGATTCGGCGAGCTTGCGGTAGGTGGTGAGCTTGCCACCGAATACCGACAAAAGAGGCGCCTGGCCTTCACCTGCAGACAAGGCCAGGGTGTAGTCACGGGTGACGGCTGACGGGTTGTCCGATTCGTCGTTGCACAGCGGCCGAACCCCAGAATACGTGTGCTGGATATCGCTGCGGCCGAGCTGATGGTTAAAGTGCTCATTCACCACTTTCAGCAAGTAGTCGGTTTCTTGCTCCGTGATCTTCACCTGTGCGGGGTCACCGCTGTATTCCCGGTCGGTGGTGCCAATCAGGGTAAAGCGTTCCAGGTAAGGTATGCAGAAGACAATGCGCTGGTCTTCGTTCTGCAGGATGTAGGCGTGTTCGCCTTCATACAGCCGCGGCACGATGATGTGGCTGCCCTGGATCAGGCGGATACCGTAAGGCGCCTCAAGCTTCAGGTCGTCCTTGATGAAGCTGGCGACCCACGGGCCGGCGGCGTTGACCAGGGCACGGGCGCGAATGCTTTGCAGGCTGCCATCGGCGTGCTGCAGGTCCACCTGCCACAGCCCATCGATACGCTCGGCGCGCAAACAGCGGGTACGGGTATGCACATGTGCACCGTGCTCGCGGGCCGCCATGGCATTGAGCACCACCAGGCGGGCGTCATCCACCGCACAGTCGGCATATTCGAAACCGCGGGTGATGGCAGGCTTGAGCGGGTAGCCCGGGCCGAATCGCAGGCTACGCGAAGCGCCCAGGCGCTTGCGTTTGCCCAGGTTATCGTAGAGGAACAGGCCGGCGCGGATCATCCAGGCAGGGCGCAAGTGCGGGCGGTGCGGCAGCACGAAGCGCATCGGCCTGACGATATGCGGCGCCTTGGCCAGCAGCACTTCACGCTCGGCCAGTGCTTCACGCACCAGGCGGAACTCGTAGTGCTCCAGATAGCGCAGGCCGCCGTGGATCAGCTTGCTGCTCGCAGAAGAGGTGTGCTGGGCCAGATCATCCTTTTCGCAAAGGAATACCTTCAGGCCGCGCCCGGCGGCGTCGGCAGCGATGCCCACGCCATTGATGCCGCCGCCGATCACGGCGAGATCATAGCAGTCGGCGATGGGGGGCTGGGACGGAACGGGCTGGGACACGGGCAAGGCCTCCTGAGGCTGTTCATAGCGAATATGAACATTTATGTTCGTTTCCGAAAATATTAGCGCAACAGGAAGCCGGTCGCCAGTCAGTCTTTATAGAAAAAACTGATCAGATGACAGGAAAATGAACATTTACGAAAATTTTCGCGTTCGGGGTGTCCCGTTTCGCAGCTGTGGCGCCTGACCGATCGAGCGCCGCCCCACAGCACGCCTCAAACCACCTCAACCCGGACTTTGTACTGGGTAAGCAACTGACCGAGACCGTCCGTCGGCGGCTGGTCGGTGACCAGGCAATCGACCAGGCTGATCGACCCCAGGCGCACCATGGCATTGCGCCCGAATTTGCTCGAGTCGGCCGCAAGGACCACCTGGCGGGCATTGGCGATGATGGCCTGGGATACCCGTACTTCCTGGTAATCGAAGTCCAGCAAGCTGCCGTCCTCATCGATGCCACTGATGCCCACCAGGGCGAAATCGACCTTGAACTGGCTGATGAAATCGACGCTGGCCTGGCCGACCACGCCGCCATCTCGGCGCACCGTGCCACCCGCGATCAACACTTCGAAATCTTCCTTGGCGGCCAGGATCGCTGCCACGTGCAGGTTGTTGGTGATGACCTTGAGGTGATTGTGGTTGAGCAGCGCCCGGGCAATGGATTCGGTGGTGGTACCAATGTTGATGAACAGCGAGGCATGGTCGGGAATCTGCCGGGCCACGGCTTCGGCGATGCGTTGCTTTTCGTCGCGCATCTGGTCAGCGCGCATGGCATAGGCAGTGTTTTCGATGCTCGAATCATACGCTGCACCCCCGTGGTAACGGCGCAGCAGGTTGAGTTCGGCCAGTTGATTGATATCACGGCGGATGGTTTGCGGCGTAACGACAAACAGCTGCGCCATTTCTTCGATACTGACGTAACCGCGCTCGCGCACCAGTTCGAGGATTTGTTGTTGGCGGGGAGGCAGATTCATGGGCGGTCCTTTGGGGCAGCCGGACAAATTCTGCAATGATGCCGTAGGAAGCGGATGACAGCCAGTAGACGATTGGGGCCGCGTGACGGCCCCACGTCGTGTTACGCCTCGTGATCTTCCCAGTCACGGGTACGTTCGACGGCCTTTTTCCAGCCGGCATACAGCTTTTCTTTCTGCGCCTGATCCAGTTGCGGGCTGAATTCGCGCTCGATGATTGCCTTGTCGCGCAGTTCGTCCAGGCCGCTCCAGAAGCCGCAGGCCAGGCCGGCCAGGTAGGCAGCACCAAGGGCGGTAGTCTCGCGCATCTTCGGCCGCTCCACGCAGGTACCGAGGATGTCGGCCTGGAACTGCATGAGGAAATTGTTGGCGACCGCGCCACCGTCCACACGCAGTTCCGACAGGCGCTGGCCGCAGTCCTGTTGCATTGCGTCGAGCACATCGCGAGTCTGATAGGCGATCGACTCCAGCGCGGCGCGGATGATGTGATCCACCTTCACCCCGCGGGTCAGGCCGAACAGCGCCCCGCGGGCGTACGGGTCCCAGTACGGTGCACCCAGGCCGGTGAAGGCCGGGACCAGATACACGCCGTTGCTGTCCTTGACCTTGCTGGCGAAATACTCGGTATCCAGCGCGTCATTGACGATTTTCAGCTCGTCACGCAGCCACTGTACGGTTGAGCCGCCGTTGAACACGGCACCTTCCAGCGCATAGGCCACTTCGCCACGGGGGCCACAGGCGATGGTGGTGAGCAGGCCATGGGACGATTTCACAGCCTTGTCGCCGGTGTTCATCAGCAGGAAGCAACCGGTGCCGTAGGTGTTCTTGGCCTGGCCTGGCTCTACGCACATCTGGCCGAACAGGGCAGATTGCTGGTCGCCGGCGATACCGGCGATGGCAATCCCGCTCTTGGTGTGACCGTACACTTCCGAGGAAGGGCGCACCTCGGGCAGCATCTGCCGCGGGATACCGAGGATTTCCAGGAGCTTGTCGTCCCATTGCAGGCTATGGATGTTGAACATCAGCGTGCGCGAGGCGTTGGTGTAGTCGGTGACGTGCACCTTGCCACCGGAGAACTTCCAGATGAGCCAGGTATCGATGGTGCCGAACAGCAGTTCGCCACGCTCGGCGCGTTCGCGGGCACCTTCGACATTGTCGAGGATCCACTTCAGCTTGGTACCGGAGAAGTACGGGTCGGTGACCAGGCCGGTGGTTTCGCGAATATAGTCTTCATGGCCGTCACGCTTGAGCTGGGCACATATTTCAGTGCTTCGGCGGCACTGCCAGACTACCGCGTTGTACACCGGGCGACCGGTTTCCTTGTCCCACACCACGGTGGTTTCGCGCTGGTTGGTGATACCCAGTGCGGCAACCTGTGCGTGGCTGATACCTGCCTGGGCCAAGGCCTCGACCATGGTCGCGCTCTGGGTGGCGAAGATTTCCATCGGGTCGTGTTCGACCCAGCCCGCCTGCGGATAGTGCTGGGCGAACTCGCGCTGGGAGGTGCCCACCACATTGGCGTCACGATCGAAGATGATCGCTCGCGAACTGGTGGTGCCCTGGTCCAGGGCGATGATGTAGTTCTTGTCCTGGGTGTCTGTCATGGTCTTAGGCCTTGCATGAATAGGGGGTCAGGGCTGGGCGTGATGCCGGCATCAATTGACTTGAGTATCGCCCTGGCGATTGTCATTTGTCTCAGGGTTTGCGGCTGTTGCCGTTGGCAGGTTGCGGGCAATCAGGCCACGATAGGTCGCGGCACCCAGGCAGGCGCCAAGGATCGGTGCGAACAGCGGAACCAGGAAGTAAGGGATGTCTCGTCCACCCGTGAAGGCGACTTCGCCCCAACCGGCCAGGAAGGTCATGAGTTTTGGCCCGAAATCGCGGGCCGGGTTCATGGCGAAGCCGGTCAACGGGCCCATGGCGCTGCCGATCACTGCAATCAGCAGGCCGATCAGCAGCGGGGCCATGGCGCCGCGCGGCAGTCCGTTGTTGTCATCGGTCAGGGCCATGATCACGGCCATCAGGATGGCGGTGATCACCACTTCCACCAGGAACGCCTGGCCGGTGGACAGCGAGGGATGCGGGTAAGTGGAGAACACCGAGGCCAGCTCCAGGCTGGCTTCGCTGCCGCGCAGCATGCTGTGCGCCTGTTCGAAATCGAAGAACAGGCTGCTGTACAGCGTGTAGACAAGTGCCGCCCCACAGAACGCGCCGCAGACCTGGGCCAGCATGTAGAAAGGCAGCTTGCGCTTGTCGAAGTCGGCAAACAGGGTCAGGGCAATGCTCA
>NZ_JABMCN010000185.1 GCF_013179515.1 Pseudomonas sp. CM27 | reverse complement strand
CTCCCACACCGACCACCGCTGCCCCAAGCCATGTGCAGTACCTGTGGGAGCTGGCTTGCCGGCGATAAGGACGGTACAGACAGCACAAAATCCTGAGCCGAGCCAGGCGCTAGCGCAATGCTGCCTGCATTGCTTCAGCCTGCACCCGCAACGCATCGCAAAACGGCTCCACCGCCGCCGAAGCCGGCCGGTGGTCGGGCCTGATCAGCATCACCTGGTACGGCACCGACACCCGCAAGCGGCGGATCGGCAAACCGCCCTGCGCGGCCTCCAGCCCACTCAGCGGGTTGATGATCGCCACCCCCAGGCCCTGCCTGACCATGGCGCACACCGACGCGGCGCTGGTGGTCTCGATGACCGTGCGGCGGTTCACCCCCGCCGCACGGAAGTGCTGGTCCAGGCGCTGGCGGTAGGTGTCCAGGCTGGCCAGGTTGATGAAGTCCACTTCATGGAAATCGCTCAATTCCAGTTCAGCCTTGGCTTGCAACGGGTGCCCATGGGGCAGCACACAGACCATGTTGGCGCTGAACAGCAGCTCGCCGTAGGCGCCGCGCGGTATCTGCTCGACCTCGGTCAGGCCAAGGTCATGCTGCTGGGCAACCAGTGACTCCTCCAGCAACGGCGACTCCTGCGCCAAAATGCTCACGCTCACGCCGCGGTGCTGCTGATGGAAGCGCTGGCAGGCCTTGGGCAGCAGGGTCTGGGAAAACAGCGGCAGGCAGGTGATGGCCAACCGGCCCTGCTCGAAATTGCGGATGGCCTGGGCAAAGCGCTCGATGCGCTCCAGCCCGAGATAGGCGCGCTCGACCTCTTCGATCAACAGCAGCGCCTGGGCGGTTGCCACCAGGCGCCCGCCCTCGCGCTCGAACAGGTTCAGGCCGGTGACCTGCTCCAGCCGCGCCAGCTCTCGGCTGACGGTGGGCTGCGAGGTGAACAGCAGCCGCGCCGCGCCGGTGACGCTGCCAGCGGCCATGATGGCGCGGAACACTTCGATATGGCGGACGGACAGTTTCACGGCTACACCTGCGCAACAACGATGGGTATATCAGATATGAATGGCGATTAGAAAAATAGCTATTTTTCTGAATCCGCTCTTTCACGCATCCTGCACATCTACCCACTACGAGTAATGCCAGCATGACTGCACCCTTCACGACCCTGGCCGCGGCGGTTCATCAACATGGATCGCCCCTCTGGGCCTACGACGCCAGCACCATCGCCAAGCGCGTTGAACAACTGAAGGTATTCGACACCGTACGCTTCGCCCAGAAAGCCAACCCCAACCTGCACGTGCTGCGCCTGATGCGCGCCCATGGCCTGGTGCTGGACGCGGTGTCGCTGGGTGAAATGGAGCGGGCCTTTGCCGCCGGTGCCAGCGTGGACGGCGACCCCGCTGGCGTGGTGCTGACCTGCGATGCACTGGACCGGCCAACCCTGGAGCGGGTGGTGGAATCGAAGATCGAAGTCAACGCCGGCTCCATCGACATGCTGCGCCAGCTGGGTGAACGCTCCCCCGGCCACCGCGTCTGGATCCGCATCAACCCGGGCTTCGGCCACGGCCACAGCCGCAAGACCAACACCGGCGGCGAGAACAGCAAGCACGGCATCTGGCATGAAGAACTGGACGAGGCGCTGGCCTGCATCAAAACCCACGGCCTGCACCTGGTCGGCGTGCACATGCATATTGGCTCCGGGGTGGATTACCAACACCTGGAGCAGGTAGCCCGGTCGATGATCGAGCTGATCGGCCGCCTGGGCGTAGACATCGAAGCCTTCTCCATCGGCGGCGGGCTTTCGACCCCTTACCGCAGCACCGACAAGCCGGTCGACCTGCAACGCTACGCGCAGACCTGGGCGGTGGCGCGCAAGGAAATCGAAGCCATGCTGGGCCACCCCGTGCGCATGGAGATCGAACCTGGGCGTTTCCTGGTGGCCGAGTCGGGCTACCTGGTGGCCGAGGTGCGTGCCGTGAAACAGGTGGGGCGCAATACTTTCGTGATGATCGATGCCGGCTTCAACGACCTGATGCGCCCGGCGATGTACGGTGCGTACCATGGCATGACCCTGCTCGACGCCAACGGCCAGCCGGTGGACCGCCCGCGCCAACCGACCGTGGTGGCCGGGCCGCTGTGTGAGTCGGGAGACGTGTTCACCCAGGACGACCAGGAACTGACCCCACAGGACCTGCCCCAGGCGCAGGTGGGTGACCTGCTGGTGATTCACGATGCCGGTGCCTACGGGGCGTCGATGTCGTCGAACTACAACAGCCGACCTTTGCTGCCGGAGTTTCTGATCGAGAACGGCGCGCTGCGCATGATCCGCCGGCGGCAGACCGTGCAGGACCTGCTAGCGCTGGAAGCGGGTTTCTAGGCAGCGCACCAATGAGGGCTGCCTAGCAGCCCATCGCCGCCGAGCCAGCTCCCACAGGTACAGCGCAAACCCTGCTTGCAATCAGACCCCTCTATGGCAACAATGCGATCAATTCCCATTCATATTGCGGTCTTGACGCATGTCGACGCTCGATCCTCAGACCCTGCACCAGCTGTACAGTGAAAACAACGGCTGGCTGAAGGGCTGGCTGCGCGCCCGCCTGGGCAATGCCGCCGATGCATCCGACCTGGCGCACGATACCTTCCTGCGGGTAATGACCGCCCGCAACCAGCTGCCGATCCGCGAGCCGCGCAGCTACCTCAGCGCTATCGCCCGCTCGCTGCTGATCGACAAAGCCCGCCGCCGCACCATCGAAAAGGCCTACCTGCAGGCCTTGGCCCTGCGCCCGGAACCGGTAGAGGTATCGCCGGAAGTGCGCTTGTCGATCATCGAAATGTTGGTAGCCGTGGACAGCCTGCTTGACGAACTCGGCGCCAACACCCGCGCCATCTTCCTCGCCGTTCAACTCGAAGGCCTGACCTACGGTGCTGCTGCCGAGCGTTTCGGCGTGTCGGTTACCACCGTGAAGAACCATCTGATAAAGGCAATGACCCGCTGCCTGCTGGCAGTCGAAGGCTGAGGACGATGGATCTCAAGACGCTCGAAGCCGCTGCCACCTGGTATGTGCAGCTCAACGATGGCGCCAGCAACGAGGCGCGCACCCAAGCTTGGCGCCAGTGGCTGCAGGCAAGCCCACAACACGCTGCCGCCTGGGCGCGGGTAGAAAAACTGCAACTGCAGTGGGCCATGGTGCCGCCGCAGGCGGCGCTGTCCAGCCTGGGCGCGGCACAGGCACAGCGGCGCGATGTGCTGAAGGTGCTGAGCCTGTTGCTGGCCATGGGCGGCGGTGGCTGGCTGGCAGCCGAGCAGGTGCCCTATCGCGCCTTGCTGGCCCAGCAACACACCCGCGGCGGCGAACGGCGCAGCTTGCAGCTGGATGATGGCTCGCAGCTTGAAATGAACGTGAACACTGCGGTGGATGTGCGCTACGACGCAAAAGTGCGGGCAATCCAGCTGTACCATGGGGAAATACTCGTTCGCCCGACCATTACCCCTGAACAGCGCCCGTTCATCGTGCACACCGAAGACGGCAGCGTACTCGCCCGTAGTACCGAGTTCAGCATTCGCAAACTTGCGCAGCAAACGCGCGTGGGCGTGCTGCAAGCGGCTGTCGATGTACGCCCGCAGCGTCACCCGGAGCGGGTGCTGCGACTGCAAGCCGGGCAGCAGGTAAATTATGACCGCGACGACTTCGCCATCACCCATGCGCTGCCCGTCAATTCGACCGCCTGGGTACAAGGCATGGTGAGCGTGAACGACTGGCACCTGGGCGACTTTGTCGAAGAACTGGCGCGTTACCGACAAGGAGTGCTGCGCTGCGCACCCTCGATCCGGTCCATGAGCATTTCCGGAGCATTCCGCATCGACGATACCGACATTGCACTGGCCAACCTGCCGAAAACCCTGCCGGTGAAAGTGCGCTACCTCAGCCGTTACTGGGCAAGCGTGGAACCTGCCTGAGCAACAGCCGCAAAAAAAACTTCACCCACACCTTGCTGATTTCGATTCTCGCCCGTCCCTGACACAAGCCGCGACGACAGCGACTTTCTGCCATGACACGGAAGGATCACGCAATGCCCCATCTGCACCCCACCCCTGCAACCAAGCTGAGCCAGGCCGTGCGCTTGGTGTTGTTCGGCATGTCCCTGGCCGGCGCACCGGGCCTGCTGCTGATGCCTGGCCTGGCCATGGCCCACAGCCAGACCGCCTATCACGTCCCCGCTGGCCCACTGGGCAATGCCATCACCCAGTTTGGCGTGCAGGCCGGCGTGACCATTTCGTTCGACACCACCCAGACGCGCAGCCTGAGCAGCGCAGGCCTGGAGGGTAGCTACAGCGTCGAGGAAGGGCTGGTTCGCCTGCTGGGCAACAGTAGCTTGCAGGCGCACCGCCAGGGCAATGGCGGCTATGTGCTGGTACCCGCAGACAACGGTTCGGCGATGGAACTGGGGCCACTGAACATCGACGCCAACCGGCTGGATGCAACCAGCGAGGGCACCCAATCGTATACCGCGCATGCCGTCACCATCGGCAAGGGCGTGCACACGCTAAAGGAAACCCCGCAGTCGGTCACCGTGATGACCCGCAAGATGCTCGACGACCAGAACCTCAACACGCTGGAACAGGTGCTGGACAAAACCCCCGGCATCACGGTGTACGACTCGCCCATGGGCGGCAAGTACTTCTACTCCCGCGGTTTCAACCTGGATGGCCAGTACCAGTATGACGGCGTGCCGCTGGACGTAGGCGGCAACTACGTGCAGGCCAACAGCTTTTCCAGCGACATGGCGTTCTACGACCGGGTCGAAATTCTCAAGGGTGCAGCCGGCATGATGAAGGGCTCCGGTTCATCCGCCGGCGGCGTCAACTTCGTACGCAAGCGTGGCCAGGAACAGGCCACCACCACCGTCACCCTGTCTGCCGGCAGCTGGGACAACTACCGCGGGCAGGTCGATGTGGGCGGCCCGCTCAACGAATCGGGTAGCGTGCGCGGTCGCGCCGTGGCAACGCTTCAGGACCGCCAGTATTTCTACGACACGGCCACGCGCCAGGACCAGATATTGTATGGCGCCATCGACTGGGACATTACCGCCGACACCACCCTTGGCGCCGGCCTGGCCTACGAGGATGCCGATGCCACCCCGTGCTATTCCGGCCTGCCACGATACGCCGATGGCAGTGACTTGAAGCTGTCGCGTTCCACCTGCCTGGGCGCCAGCTGGAACGACCTGCAAAGCCAGCGCATCACCGGCTTTGCCGACCTCAAGCACCGCTTCAACGATGACTGGACGCTGAATTTCGCCTCGATCTATACCCACAACACCCAGGACATCGAATACGCCTACTCCGAAGGTACGGTACCGGTCGGCGCCGGCACCGCCAGCATGAACGTGCGGGCCGGTCGTTTCGACTACGACCAGGACGACTACGGCTTCGATAGCTATGTCGATGGCAAGTTCGAGGCGTTCGGCCTACAGCATGAGCTGATCGTCGGCGCCAACGCCAGCCGGCAGAAAACCCATGATTACTTCGCACTTATACTGCTGGACGGCAAGCAGGATCCGTTCAACCCATCCTCGAACTTCCCCCGCCCTTCCAAGGCCGATTATCTGGTCAACCCGAGCCGCGGTGGCAGCGTGCCAACCGATTCCACCACCACCCAGTACGGCACCTACACCAACCTGCGCCTGAAGCTGGCAGAGCCGCTGACCCTGGTGCTGGGCGCGCGGGTCAGCTGGTACCGCAACAAGAGCGACTCCTATACCGCGGCCTGGGACTACTGGGTGAACAACCGCAGCCAGGAAAATGGCCAGGTCACGCCGTTCGCCGCCGTACTGTACGACCTGAACGGCCAGTGGACCGCCTATGCCAGCTACGCCGACATCTTCCAGCCGCAGAGTGACAAAGTGAACGCCGAGCGGCAGTCGCTGCAGCCCAAGACCGGTGCCAACTACGAGATCGGCATCAAGGGCGAGTTGCTCAATGGTGCGTTGAACACCTCGTTCAACCTGTTCCGCACCCTCGAGAAACACCGCGCAGAAAGCGACTTCAACGACGCCTGCCCGTCAGGCGATGGCTATTGCTACACCGACAGCGGCAAGGTGCGCGCCCAGGGTTTCGAGGCCGAGATCAGCGGCTCGCCCATCGAGCGCCTGCAGCTACTGGCGGGTTACACCTACACCCAGACCAAGTACCTGAATACCATCGAAGATACTGACCCCACCGAGCTGACCTTCACTTCCAGTTTCATCCCTCGGCACATGCTCAAGGTGTGGGGTGACTATCAGCTGGACGGTGCGCTGCAACGCTGGACCCTCGGTGCCGGCCTGAACAGCCAGAGCGATAACTTCCGTACCACCGGCACTACCCGCGTCGAGCAGGCGGGCTACACGGTGTGGAATGGCCGCGTGCAATACCGCGTCGACCCGAACTGGACTGTCGCCCTCAACGGCAACAACCTGTTCGACAAGAAGTACTACGCCACCATCGGCGCGCCATCCTGGGGCAACTTCTATGGCGAACCGCGCAACTTCATGGTGACTTTGCAAGGCACGTTCTAACCAGAAAGCAGGGGCCGCTTTTGCGGCCCATCGCCGTCTTGCACCATCACTCCGTTGCTTTATCTGAGGAAAGCTGTGGAACAGTTGCACGATGATCGCGGCTAGAGTCCGTTCGCCACTTCACGCTCGCCGCCCATGTATTGCTGCAAGCGGCTGCGCAGCCAGCGCTCGGCTGGGTCGCTGTCGGTGGTACCAAGCCAGACCATTGCCAGTTCCAGTGCCGTGGTTTCGAACGGCAGTTGCTCGGCCTGCAGGTTTCCCCAGCGCTCCATGCCGTGCGCGGCATAGTCCGGGCAGCAGGCCAGCAGGTCAGTCCCGGCCAGAATTGCCGGCAACGAACTGAACTGGGGCACCGACAGCACCACCTTGCGTTCGCGGCCGATCTCTTTCAGCCAGTCATCGACCACCCCTTGGGTATTGGCGGTTGGCGATACCTGAACGTGCGGGCGGGCGCAGAACTCATCCAGGGTCAGTGGCGTGGCTATCTTGTCCGCGCGCACGACACGGCCCTGCATGGTGCGCAGTACCTTGCGCTTGGCATTGGCCGGCAGCCCCTTGGTCTGGCTGATCCCGACTGTTACATCGCCTGCGGCCAGCAAGTCCGGGATACGCCAATAATCGACATGCTGCACAACCACGACCACATTCGGCGCCTCCACCCGCAGCGCCCGCAGCAGCGGCGGCAACAACCCCGACTCGACGTCGTCGGACAGGCCGATCCGGAAGGTCATCTTGCTGGTCAACGGATCGAAGTCGTGGGTCATGCTGAGGGCGATGGACATAGCGTCCAGTGCCGGGGTCAGGAGCCTGATCACCTCTTCGGCCCTGGCCGAGGGCTCCATGCGGTTGCCCACGCGGATCAGCAACGGGTCGTTGAACATCGTGCGCAACCTGGCCAGCGCAGCACTGACCGTGGGTTGGGCGACGAACAGCTTTTCGGCGGCACGGGTAAGGTTGCGCTCCTGCATCAGGGCTTCGAACACCACCATCAGGTTGATATCGGCTTTGCGCAGTTCGTTTCGGTTCATTGGCGCTCCCGGCCCGAGTTCTTGTCATAGGGATTTTGCACAAGACCGATGTTCCCACAAGGTCCACGTGGCCCTGGAGCCGCGCGCTGTCTTGCGCAAAATTTTTGATGCGTGCGCGATCCCTGTGGGAACGGGTTTACCCGCGAAGAGGCCGGACCTGCCGGCCACTATCCTTGGGCATTCACCGTTGTCTCCGCCACCACATTCGCGGGTGAATCCGCTCCCACACGGATCACGCGGCTCTCTCGATCTACGCAAACCCCTCAGGCCGTGGGGTTCCATCAGCATTACGGTTTCATCCAGACCGGCCGCTCGCCGCTGGACGGCGAAGGCCGTCCGTTCCCCTTGCTGCACATGAACCTTCCCTCCGAGGCATGAACAGGGGGGAAAGCGTACTGCTGGGACGATGTCTAAATCTGGTCGTTACAGCCCATTTACTTCTCTTAAACAAAGATCAAAGCAATCATTCGCCATGAATTGTCGAAGTAGAGCAATATCTGTTCAGGGCAGTTCATGTCTAGGCCACCTTTCGCAACCCGGCACCCACCCAACGCCATATAATTGGATCCAATAAACAGGATGAACTGCATGCAAGCATTGGGAATGGATTACCGACACGGCGATGAAATTGCCAGCCATTGCCACGCTGAAGACCAGCTTGTGTATGCCGCCAGCGGTGTGATGCGGGTCAGCAGCGAGGGCGGCAACTGGGTAATCCCTGGTGGGCACGCGTTATGGGTGCCGGCCGGGGTCAGCCATGCCGTCCGCATGCAAGGCGTGGTGTGCATGCGCACCCTGCTGCTCGACGCCGGCATCGACCGCTGCCAGGTGATCGTGGTATCCGGCCTGCTGCGCGAACTGGTCCTGGCCGCTTCGCGCATGCTGGACCTGCGTGATGGCGAGCACGCACGGGCGCTGATCCTTTGCGAACTGGCGGCCGCCAGGCGCATCGATGCCTTTGTGCCCACGCCGCAGCACCCTCGTCTTGGCGCCTGGTGCGAACGCTTTCTGCAAGACCCGGCCCAGGACCTGACCCTGGAACAATGCGGTGCACAACTGAACATGAGTGCGCGCAGCGTGGCGCGACTGTTCCAGCGCGAGCTGGGTATGTCGTATGGCGAATGGCGCGCCCGCGCCCGGGTGATGCTCAGTCAGCAGTGCCTGGCTGAAGGCAAACCGATCCTGAACGTAGCGCTGGAGCACGGCTACCAGAGCGCCAGTGCCTTCGCCGCCATGTTCAAGCGCATCCTCGGCTACGCCCCCAGTGACTGGCAGAACGGCGCCATGCGCCACTCCTGAACTGTTGTCCCACTTGCGCGCAAGGTTGTCCCGCTTGCGGCAGCGCCGTCACCCCCGCCCTCGCTAACCTCGCATCACGACCCTTGAGCGACATTCGTGATGCCCTTACTGCAATCATTCCCCTTCCCTGCCCGGTTCGGCGCCGCGATCGGCATGCTCTGCATGTTGACCGCCTGCGCCCGGCCACCAACCCTTGCCGAGCCACCCGCAGCGTTGCAGGCAAACCCGCTGGCGAACGCACCGGCCGGTGTCAGCAGGCAGCCATTGCCGCAACGTTGGTGGGCGCTGTTCCAGGATCCGCAACTCGACCGCTGGGTACAGCTAGCCCTGGCCCACAACCAGGACCTGGCACAGGCCGAAGCCAATGTGCAGGCCATGCTGGCCGGTATCGGCGAATTTGGTGCGCAGCGCTGGCCATCGACTTCGGTAGGCTTTGCCGCCACCTACGGCAAAAGCACCGATGACCAGACCCTCGCCGAAGCGACCGACAGCCACGCGCCATCACAATGGCAATTCAACCCAGGCATCGAGCTGGCCTACCAGGTGGATGTCTGGGGCCAGGTGCGCGCCGCCATCCAGCGGGCCCGGGCGCAAGCCGACGCCAGTGCCGCAGCACGGGACCTGATGCGCCTGCACGTGGTTACCCAGACCAGCCGCGCCTACCTCGACCAGTGCCTCTATGCCGCGCGCCTGGTCGAGGCGAGGCAGTCGCTGCAAACCCTCGAACGCAGCGTGCAGCTCAGCGAACGCCAGCACCGGGCGGGCGTGGCCACAGCGCTCGACAGCGAACGCCTGTCGGGCTTGCGCGAGCAGGCGCGGGCGCAGCTGCCGATGCTCGCCGCGCGGCGGCAGATGGCGCTTTACGAGCTGAGCATGCTGAGCGGCCATGCCTCGGTGGCCGAAACCGCAACGTGCCCAGCCATCCCCACGCTGTCGTTGCCGTTGCCGGCTGGCGATGGCTGGCATTTGCTCGAGCGCCGGCCGGATGTGCGCCAGGCCGAACGCGAGCTGCAGGCCGCGAGCCTGGAAACCGACATCGTCCGGGCCGACCTGTACCCGAAGGTCAGCTTCGGCGCCTCGCTGACGTCCTCGGACCATCACCTTGCCAACCTTGGCGACAGCCGCGCGGTGATGTTCGGTATTGGCCCGCTGATCCGTTGGGAGTTCCCCAACATGCAGGCCAACCGGGCACGGGTTGGCAAGGCCGAGGCGTTGCAGCAGGCGCAGGTAGCCCATTACCACAGCGTGGCGCTGAATGCGCTGAAGGACGTACGCCAGGCGCTGGCCAGATACGACGGTGAACGTCAGCGGTTGCAGGCACTGGATACGGCGCTGGTGCACAGCCAGCGTGGGTTTGCCCTCGCCCAGGGCAATTACCGCGCCGGTACGGTTGACGGGCTGGCCATGCTGGACAGCGAGCGGGAACTGATCCGCCTGCGGGCCAGCCACGTCGAGGCCCGAGGGCGACTGGCGCAGGCACAGGTCAACCTGTTCCGTGCCTTGGGCGGGCGGTGGTAGCCCGCAGCAAAAATCCATGGGGCCGCTGCGCGCCCCATCGCCGGCAAGCCAGCTCCCACAGGGATTGCACATCACCTGAGGTCAACACGGTCGAGGTGGGAGCTGGCTTGCCGGCGATGGGCTGCCTAGCAGCCCCTATATCAATAATGGAAACCGAACATGAATGTCGCCTTAGACCGAACCGCACCAGCCGAAACTGCACAACAGACAAAAGCCAGATCCCGTCGCCGCCTGGCCTGCATCACCAGCGGCAGCCTGGCAGCGATCACCCTGCTGGCCTTCACCAGCTACTGGCTCACCACCGGCCGCTACCTGGAGACCACCGACGATGCCTACATCCGCGCCGACTGGGTAGCCCTGAGCCCACGCGTGGCCGGCTACGTGGCCGAGGTCGAAGTAGCTGACGACCAGCCCGTGAACGCCGGCGATGTACTGGTGCGCCTGCAAAACCGCGACTACCGCGCGCGCCGCGACCACGCCCGTGCCGGCGTGGCCGAGGCACAGGCGGCACTGGCAGCCGCCCAGGCCAGCCGACAGGTGGCGAACGAGCGTATCTACCAGCAACAACAAGCCATCCTGCAGGCTGCAGCGGCCGTGCGCAGCGCCACCGCTGAACAACACCGGACTGAACTGGACATGCAACGCTATCGTGGCCTGGTGCGTGACGACGCTGCGACCGTGCAGCGCCTGGAAACCGCCAGCGCCCGTGCCACCCAGGCGCAAGCCGCACTGCAAGCCGCCCAGGCCGCGCTGCGCGAGCAACGCTCACAGCTGGCCATGGCCAAGGCCCGGTCAGCCCAGGCTGACGCCGAACTGCATCAGCACGCGGCAGCCTTGACCCGCGCTCAGGCCCACCGACAGCTGGCCGAGCAGGACGAACAGGACACCGTGATCCGCGCGCCGATCACTGGGGTGGTCGGCCAACGCCGCGTGCGCGCCGGCCAGTATGTGGTGCCGGGCCAGCCGCTGTTGGCAGTCGTACCCCTGCAGCAAGCCTATGTGGTGGCCAACTACAAGGAAACCCAACTGGCCCGCATGCGCCCCGGGCAACCGGTAGAAATACGGGTAGACAGCTTTGCCAGTCAGCCACTGCAGGGCCATGTGGCCAGCTTCTCTCCCGCCTCGGGCAATGTCTTCGCGTTGCTGCCGTCGGACAATGCCACCGGCAACTTCACCAAGATCGTCCAGCGCTTCCCGGTGCGCATTTTGCTCGACACACCGCTGCAGGGCCCAAAAGTACTCCCCGGCATGTCGGTAGTGAGCACGGTCGACACCCGCCCTGCAGAGGTTGCCGATGCGCACTGAGCAAACCGTCTCGCTGCGCGCCTGGGTGGCAGTGCTTGGGGGCCTGTTCGGCTGCTTCATGGCCGGCATGAACGTGCATGTCACCAGCGCTGCGCTACCAGAAATCCGAGGCTCGCTAGGCGCCAGCTTCGAGGAAGGCTCGTGGATCTCCACCGCCTACCTGGTGGCGGAAATCGTGATGATTCCGCTGACGGCCTGGCTGGTGGAAGTGTTCTCGCTGCGCCGGGTGATGTGGACCGGCTCGCTGATCTTCCTGCTCGCCTCGGTGGCCTGCTCGTGGGCGCCCAGCCTGGAAGCGATGATTGCCATCCGGGTGGTCCAGGGGGCTGCGGGAGCCGTACTGATCCCGCTGTCATTCCAGCTGATCATCACCGAGCTGCCGGC
>NZ_JABMCN010000184.1 GCF_013179515.1 Pseudomonas sp. CM27 | reverse complement strand
GACCTCACAAGTCCTCAGTACTGTGCAATATCTGTGGGAGCTGGCTTGCCGGCGATTGGGCTGCAGAGCAGCCCCCGAATTCAACTGCCTTCGCCCGCGATGCGCCGCTCATGCTGGAACTTCCAGCGCACATACAGCAGCCCGGCAATGAACAGCCCCAGGCTGACCAGCACCTCAAGCCAGCCAAACACCGCCCGCGCTGGGTCGAACGCTGCCAGCACGCCCTTGATGAAATAAATATTCACCACGAAGCAGGTCCAGGCATGTGCCCGGGCGCTGCCCGACAGCATGCCTGGCAGCAACAGCAGCAGCGGTACCAACTCGATGGCCAGGATCACTTCGACCCGTGCCCCATGCAGGTTCGCGAACCACAGGTTGTTCACCAGTAGCAGGGCGATCAGGCCAAGGAACAACGCAAGGCTCAGCGCCCGCGTCAGGCGCAGGCGCGGTGCCAGCCAATCCAGTGGCGGCAACACCTTGGGCTGTTTAGCCACGCGCGGCCTCCAGGGCTTTGGCGGTGGTCGCCAGGCGTTGCCCAAGGGCGCGGCACAGGGCGATTTCATGTGGGTCGAGTTCACGCTTGCCATCGGCGCCCGCATGATGGCTGGCGCCATAAGGCGTGCCGCCGCCACGGGTGTCCAGCAGCGCCGATTCGCTGTAGGGCAGGCCCATCACCAGCATGCCGTGGTGCATCAGCGGCAGCATCATCGACAGCAAGGTGGTTTCCTGGCCGCCGTGCAGGCTGGCGGTGGAGGTGAACACGCCAGCCGGTTTGCCGACCAGCTCACCGCCCAGCCACAAGCTGCTGGTGCCATCGAGGAAGTATTTGAGCGGCGCCGCCATGTTGCCGAAGCGGGTAGGGCTGCCCAGTACCAGCCCGGCGCAGTGGCGCAGGTCGTCCAGGGTGGCGTACAGCGCGCCACTGGCCGGGATGTCCGGGGCCACCGCTTCGCATTCGGTGGATATCGCCGGCACCGTACGCAGCCGCGCCTCCATGCCGGCCAGTTCGACGCCGCGGGCAATGTGCCGGGCCATTTCGCTGGTCGAACCATGGCGGCTGTAATACAGCACCAGGATGAAGGGCGCGCTCACGGCAGGATCTCCAGCACTTTTTCTGGCGGGCGACCGACCACGGCCTTGTCACCGGCAACCAGGATCGGCCGTTCGATCAGCTTGGGGTGTTGGGCCATGGCTTCGATCAGTTGCGTATCGGTCAGCGCCGGGTCGGCCAGGTTGAGGGTTTTGTACTCGTCCTCGCCAGTGCGCAGCAGTTGGCGTGGGGCGATGCCCAGCTTGCCGAGCAGGGCCTTGAGGGTAGCGGCGTCGGGCGGGGTCTCGAGGTAGCGCACGATGGTCGGCGCCAGGCCGCGGGCTTCGAGCAGTTCCAGCGCGCCGCGGGATTTCGAGCAGCGCGGGTTATGATAGAGCGTCAGGTCGGTCATGTCGGGTCGCATCCAGCAGGGTGTGGCGGCTATTCTAACCGCAGCGACTGACCCATTTGCTTTAAAACTCGAGAAGGATT
This sequence comes from Pseudomonas sp. CM27, assembly GCF_013179515.1. Classification (GTDB taxonomy): domain Bacteria; phylum Pseudomonadota; class Gammaproteobacteria; order Pseudomonadales; family Pseudomonadaceae; genus Aquipseudomonas. Next base: position 10,682 of record NZ_JABMCN010000184.1, on the reverse strand, counting down.
GACCCATGGCAAGGCGTCTGGCAGCAGTACTGGCCATCACCGCGAGCTTGTTGCTCGGTGGTTGCGGTGCCGATTATGGCGTGGACCAGCACGGTAATACGGTTAAGGCCGAGCAGATCGAAGGGCACTGGCTGGTGCTCAACTACTGGGCAGAATGGTGCGGGCCGTGCCGTACCGAAATCCCTGAACTGAACAGCGCGGCCAAGCAGTGGGCTGCCGACGGCGTCAAGGTGGTGGGGGTGAACTTCGACGGCTTGCAAGGGCAGGACCTGAAGCAGGCCGCGGAAACCCTGGGCATCGGCTTCACCGTGCTGGCCCAGGACCCGGCCGAGCGCTATGACCTGCCTCGCAGCGAGGCGCTGCCGGTCACTTACATCATTGACGACAAGGGCAAGGTGCGTGAGCAACTGATGGGTGAGCAGACCCTGGAAGGGTTGCAGGCCAAGATCAAGGCCCTGAAAGGCGCCTGATGTCCGCCTGTGCCGGTCCTGTCGCCGGCAAGCCAGCTCCCACAGGACCGCGCAGCATTTGAAACCTGCGTTGTACTTGTGGGAGCCGGCTTGCCGGCGATGAGGCCGGTACAGGTTGGCGCTTCAGCCTTCTTCAGGCCAGAAGCGCAGCGGCTTGCCCTCGGCCGGCCATAAGCGCATCTGCTCCACCGGCGACACATCCCAGCGCTGCACGGTCTCAAGCGCCTGCAGGAAGCGCTTCTCCTGCTCCATCAACGCCGGCGCGCACAGCTTGCGGGTCTTGCCGACCTTGCCGAAGCTCAGGTGCTTGCCGTCCAGCGTGTAGGGCGCAAACCAGTGGTTGCAGCCGCCGTTGCCATAGGCACGGCCGTCGCTGGCCAGGGTTAGCGTCAGGTGGCTGTAATCGATCAGCGGGCGTTCGCCAATCCATTCCAGCACGTAGCTGCGCTCCTGTTGCAGCTTGGATGGTTCTGCGGCGCAGCCGAGCAGGCCGGTGGCAATCAGCGCGCCGGTCAGCAGATTCTTCACTCGGCGCTCTCCTGGCAACGCGGGCACAGGTGCTTTTCACCACGGCTGGCCCAGCCCAGCTCGGCAATACGCGCGCTGGCGGCTGGCTGGCGGGCTTTCTTGCCCAGCTTGGCGTCGACCGCAAACTCGAAGTCCAGCACGGCGTCGCAGCTGTCGCACTCGACCTGCCAGCTGAGGATTTCCAGCTCGTTGAACAGCGGGCCGCTGGCCACGGCAACCCATTGGCCGCGCGGATTGATCAGGTGGCGCACGCTCTCCACGGTCAGGCGCATGGACAAGTCCTTGCTGCCTTTGAGGGTGACCAGCAGGGTATCGCCTTTGTGCATCGAGCCACCGTTGCCGGTGACCTGGTAGCGGCCCGGCACCAGTGCACGGCACTCGATCAGGGTGTGTTGCGGGTTGAAAAGGGTGTAGCGGAAATCGTGCTCGACCATGGGTCCTCCAGAAATGCCGCGTATCCTAGCATTAACCCGAGACCTGATTCTGCGGATTGCCTGCCGCCCAGCGGCTGATGTTGTCCAGCGTGGTCGCGGCAATGGCATCCAGCGCCTCGCGGGTGAGAAAGGCCTGGTGGGCGGTGATGATCACGTTGGGGAACGTCAGCAGGCGGGCCAGCACATCGTCCTGCAGCGGCAAGTCGGAGCGGTCCTCGAAGAACAGCTGTGCTTCTTCTTCATAGACGTCCAGGCCCAGGTAGCCGAGCTGGCCGCTTTTTAGCGCGTCGATCAGTGCCGGGGTGTCGACCAGTGCGCCGCGGCCGGTGTTGATCAGCATGGCGCCGGGCTGTAGTTGCGCCAGGCTGTGCGCGTTGATCAGGTGCCGGGTGTGCTCGGTCAACGGGCAATGCAGGCTGATGATGCGCGCTTCGCGCAGTAGCTCGGGCAATGTCAGGTAGCGCGCCCCCATGGCCAGCAGCTCTGGGTTGGGGTAGGGGTCGTAGGCCAGCAACTGGCAGCCGAAACCGGCCATGATACGGGCGAACGCGACGCCGATCTGGCCGGTGCCGACCACACCGACGGTTTTGCCGTGCAGGTCGAAGCCGGTCAGCCCGTGCAGGGTGAAGTCACCTTCGCGGGTGCGGTTGTAGGCCCGATGCAGGCGCCGGTTCAAGGCCAGGATCAGTGCCACGGCGTGCTCGGCCACTGCGTGTGGCGAGTATGCCGGCACGCGTACTACCGCCAGGCCCAGACGCTCGGCGGCGGCCAGGTCGACGTGGTTGTAGCCGGCCGAACGCAGCGCGATCAGGCGTGTGCCTCCTTCGGCCAGGCGCTGCAGCACCCCGGCGTCGAGCTCGTCGTTGATGAACGCGCAGACGACTCCGTAGCCGCTCGCCAGCGCGGCGGTGTCGAGGGTCAGGCGGGCGGGTTGGAAATGCAGCTCCAGGCTGCTGCCGATGGCGGCGCGGGTGAAGCTTTCCTGATCATAGTGCTGGCTGCTGAATAACAATGCGCGCATGGTGGGGCTCCTTGATCATTGCTCGATTTCAGGCGCTCAGGCGGGCCTGTGCGGCCAGGCGATTGATTGCCGCATCCAGCTCATCCAGGGCCTGTTGCACCAGCGGGCTCTCCTGCTTGAGCAAGGTCTCGCTGCGCTGGCAGGCCGCGCGCAATTGCGGTACGCCGCAATAGCGCGAGGCACCGTTCAGGCGGTGTACCTGTTCGATCAGGCCGTCGCGGTCATCAGCGTCGCGGGCGCTGCGGATGGCTTCGCGGTCGGCATCCAGCGAGGCCAGCAGCATGCTCAGCATGTCGGCCGCCAGATCGGCTTTGCCAGCCGCCAGGCGCAGGCCTTCCTCAGCGTCCAGCACCTTCAGTTCGTCGCCATTGACCAGTTGCTCGGCCTGCAATTGCTGCGGCATGCCAAGGCTGAGGCCGGTCCACTTCATCACCACCTGGGCCAGTTGCCGCTCGCTGATCGGCTTGGTCAGGTAATCGTCCATGCCGCCGTGCAGCAAGGCGCGTTTTTCGTTGGCCATGGCATGCGCGGTGAGCGCGACGATCGGCAGCGGGTTGCCGCTTTGGGTGTTTTCCCACTGACGGATCTGTTCGGTGCAGGCGCGCCCGTCCATGCCCGGCATCTGCACGTCCATCAGCACCAGGTCGAACGGCTCGCCCTGCACGGCCTGTACCGCGGCATATCCGTTGTCGACTGCCAGCACCTCGGCACCCAGGTCTTCAAGCAGGGTCTGCACCAGCAGCAGGTTGGCGGCATTGTCATCGACGCAGAGGATTCTCGGCTGGCGCTGTCCATTGGCGCTGGTGACCTCGCCCAGCGGTCGGCGCGGTTGTACCAGTTCCAGCAGCAGGCGGCGCAGCTTGCGCGTGCAGGTCGGCTTGGACAGCAACTGGCCGTGGCCGTTGGGCAGGTAAGGGTGGTACAGCGCCTGCTCGGTGGTCGGGCACAACACTACGCACTGGCACTGGTTGCGCTCGAGCTGCTGGTGGTATTTGCCCAGTTGTTCGGGCGACAGGTTGCCCAGGTTGGCCCCGAGCACAGCCAGCTCGAACGGCTGGCCAGCCTGGCTGGCGGCCTGCACCGCTTGCAGCAGCTGGTCATAGGTGGCGAACAGGCTGACGCTGAGGCCGCAATCTTCCAGCTGGTGCTCCAGCGCCTGGCGCGCCAGCTCGTGGCCGTCGACGATGGCTGCACGGCGGCCCAGCAGCGGCTGCAGCGGCAGTTCCTCGGTATCGTCGTGGGCCTTGGGCAGGTTGAGGCTGATCCAGAATTGCGAGCCTTCGCCCGGGGTGCTGTCGACGCCAATTTCGCCACCCATCTGCTCGATCAGGCGCTTGGAAATCACCAGCCCCAGCCCGGTACCGCCAGGCTGGCGGGCCAGCGAGTTGTCGGCCTGGCTGAACGCCTGGAACAGCGTGCGCACATCTTGTGGCGACAGGCCGATACCGGTGTCCTGCACGCTGATGCGCAGCTGGGCGTAGTCTTCGTGTTCGTCTTCGAGCATGGCACGCACGACGATGGTGCCTTCGCGGGTGAACTTGATGGCGTTGCTGACCAGGTTGGTAAGGATCTGCTTCAGCCGCAGCGGGTCGCCGACCAGCGACGAGGGCGTATCGCGGTAGATCAGGCTGAGCCGCTCCAGCTGTTTGGCGTGGGCGGCCGGGGCGAGGATGGTCAGGGTGTCCTGGATCAGGTCGCGCAGGTTGAACGGGATACTGTCGAGGACCAGCTTGCCGGCCTCGATCTTGGAGAAGTCGAGGATCTCGTTGATGATGCCCAGCAGGTTGTCGGCAGACTTTTCGATGGTGCTCAGGTAGTCCAGCTGGCGCGGGCTCATCTCGCTTTTCTGCAACAGGTGGGTAAAGCCGAGGATGCCGTTGAGCGGGGTGCGGATTTCGTGGCTCATGTTGGCCAGGAACTCCGACTTGATGCGGCTGGCCTCCAGCGCCTCCTTGCGCGCCATGTCCAGCTCGATGTTCTGGATCTCGATGGTTTCCAGGTTCTGGCGCACGTCCTCGGTGGCCTGGTCGATGCTGTGCTGCAGCTCCTCGTGGGCGCTGTGCAGGGTTTCGGCCATGCGGTTGATGCCGCGCCCCAGCTCGTCCAGCTCGTGGCTGCCCATGGCGGGCAGGCGTTCTTCCAGGTGGCCGTCCTTGAGCTGGTTGACCGCGTGCTTGATGCGCTCGATAGGGTCGTTGATGGTGCGGCTCATGCGCAGCGCCAGCAGGCCGCTGAGCGCCATGCAGGCGAGGATCAGCAACAGGCTGGTGAACAGGTTGCGGTACCCGCGCAGCAGCGTGCCGTCGTGCGACAGCTCTATCTCGACCCAGCCCAGCAGGCGTTCGGCTTCGGCCGGTACGGCATCGGTGGCCAGGTCGCGGTGGTGGCCGAACACCGGCATCAGGTAGCGGGTGGCGTCATTGCCGCTGCGCTGCAGCAGCTGGGTGCCGGTGCCGCCGCTGGGTGGCTGGTTGAGCATGCTGGGGCCGGCGTGGGCCAGGCGCGTGCGGTCCGGGGCAAGGAAGGCAACTGCGCGCACATCAGTTTGCTCGAGGGTTTGCGCGGCGATGCGCTCCAGTTGCGCCGGGGCCAGTCGGGCCATGGCAGGCGCGGCCAGCGGCGCCAGTTGCTCGGCGATCATCTTGCCCCGCTGCAGCAGCTGGGTACGCAGGTCGTTCTGTTGCAACCAGGTAAAGTAGCTGCCCAGCACCAGGGCCATCAGGCCCGCTGGCAGCAGGGCCAGCAGCAACACGCGGCTGCGGATTCCCAAGCGATCGAGCACACTCGCCTCCTGTGATGTGCCTGGATGCCGTCAAGCGCTGACGGCCAAGCCGGCAAGTTACTCCGGCTGCGATGCTATTGCACCTCTTTAGTAGGTGTTTTGCGCCGCTGCAGGGGCATTGGTCGCAGGGCGGTTGCCTGGCAGGCGTTAGATGCTCAATAATCGCGCAATTGAGAATAAATGGCAGTTGCCAATGAATCCTGTAACTATTTACAACTCCAGCATCCTTGCCATCGAGGATGATCCGGTGCTTGGCGCCTACCTGCATGAAGAATTGCAGCGTGGCGGTTTTCAGGTGACCTGGTGCCGCAACGGCCTGGAGGGCCTGGAAACAGCAGGGCGCCAGGTGTTCGATGTGGTGCTCATGGATATTCTGCTGCCCGGGCTCAACGGCCTGGACGCGCTGGCACAGTTGCGCACGCGCAGCGCCACGCCGGTGATCCTGATGTCGGCGCTGGGCGCCGAGGCAGACCGCATCAGCGGCTTCCAGCGGGGTGCCGACGATTACCTGCCCAAGCCGTTCAGCATGGCCGAGCTGCGGGTGCGCATCGAGGCAATCCTGCGCCGCGTGGCGCTGGAGCGTCGCCACCAGGCCCCGCAGGAGCAGGCCGGCTGTGGCGAACTGCAATTCGACGAGGGGCTGTGCGACGTGCGCCTGGATGGCCGCCTGGCAGGCCTTACCCCCAGCGAATTCCGCCTGTTCGACATCCTCAACCGCAACCTCGACGACGTCCTGAGCAAGCCTTTCCTGTATCAGCAAGTGCTGCAGCGTGGCTATTCGCGGCATGACCGCAGCCTGGACATGCACGTCAGCCAGATCCGTCGCAAGCTCAAGGGCATCGGCTATCACGAACGGCAGATTCGCACGGTATGGGGCAAGGGCTACGTGCTCAGCGCCAGCGAGGTGGAGTGAGGCATGCTCGACCGCCATTCGCTGTTCTGGAAGCTGGCCATCCTGCTGGTGGGCTTCTGCCTGCTGATGATCGGCCTCAGCTACACCTGGGGCCGGCACATGGAAACCCAGAACGCCTTCCTGTCGGAGCCTGCGCGGCAGGCGTTGCGTGGCTACGCTGGCGAGGCCGAGCAGGCCTGGCGCACCGGGGGGCGCACAGGGCTGGACCGCTGGGTGACGACGATGCACCAGCGCGAACGGGGTTGGGTGGGTGTGCTTGATCTGAACTTGCGGCCGCTCGACAGTGCCACCCTGAACCCGCAGATCATGCAGCGACTGACACGCCTGCGCGGGGTCGACTGGCCCATGAGCCGGCGCAGCGTCAACCAGCCATGGGTGCGCATACCGTTCCCGGGGGCGCCGGAGCAGGGCATGCTGGTGATCGAACTGCCGCAGCGGTTCAACCCGGACCAGCACCGGTTGCTGTGGCGCATTGTCACCAACGGCATCATCCCCGGGCTGTTCACCTTGATGCTGTGCGTGGGCCTGTATCGCATGTTGATCGTGCCGCTGAACCAGTTGCGCGAGCAGGCCAATGCCTGGCGCGCCGATCAGCTGTCGGCACGCCTCGACTCGCGCACCATTGCCCGGCATGACGAGCTGGGGGAACTGGCCCGCGCCTTTGACCAGATGGCCGAGCGGCTGCAGGGTACGGTGGCCATGCAGCAGCAGTTGCTGCGCGACTTGTCCCACGAAATGCGCACGCCGCTGAGCCGGCTGCGGGTAGCCTGCGATGGCGAAACCGACCTGCAGCGCCTGCGCGAGCGCCTGACCCGTGAAGTGGACTGCATGCAGCAACTGGTCGAGGACACCTTGCAGCTGGCCTGGCAGGACGCCGAACGTGCGCCGATGAACCTGGAGCCGATCGAGGTCCACGCACTGTGGGAACTGCTGGCCGAAAACGCCAGCTACGAGAGCGGCTGGTCGCCTGTGCGCCTGCGTTGCGAGGTGCCGGCCGATTGCTGGGTGGAGGGCAACCTCAACCACCTGGCCCAGGCGCTGGAGAACATGTTGCGCAATGCCATCCGTCATTCGCCGGCCGGTGGCCTGGTGCGCCTGGGCGGGCAGCGCGAAGGTGGTTACTGGTGGCTGTGGCTGGAGGATGAAGGCGGTGGCGTGGCCGAGGATGACCTGGAGCGGATCTTTGCGCCGTTCTCACGGCTGGACGGTTCACGGCCCGGGGACGGTGGCTTCGGGCTGGGGCTGAGCATCGCCCGCAGTGCCATCCAGCGCCAGGGCGGGACCCTGTGGGCGCAGAACGGCAAGCGCGGGCTGCGGCTGTGGATGAGGTTGCCGCTACATGCGCCGGCCGCCGCAGCGGCCTAGACGGCAATCATTCCATTCAAATCAGGCTTATATAGCTTGTAGCTATATGCACCACAGATTGCGTGATATGGCCCGGAAGGGTTTGCCGGTATGATAGGCGCCCCTGCCGTCCGGATTGTGAAACACGCCATGACCTTGCAGTACCCAACCATCGCCGATTGCGTCGGCAATACGCCTCTGGTTCGCCTGCAGCGCATCGCTGGCGAAACCAGCAATACCCTCCTGCTCAAGCTCGAAGGTAACAATCCTGCCGGCTCGGTAAAAGACCGCCCGGCGCTGTCGATGATCACCCGCGCCGAGCTGCGCGGCCAGATCAAGCCCGGCGATACGCTGATCGAGGCTACCTCCGGCAATACCGGTATCGCCCTGGCGATGGCGGCGGCGATCAAGGGTTACAAGATGATCCTGATCATGCCCGACAACTCCACCGCCGAGCGCAAGGCTGCCATGACCGCTTATGGTGCCGAGCTGATCCTGGTGACCAAGGAGGAGGGCATGGAAGGCGCCCGTGACCTGGCCGAGAAGCTGCAGGCCGAAGGCCGCGGCATGGTCCTCGACCAGTTCGCCAACGGCGACAACCCGATCGCCCACTACAACAGCACCGGCCCCGAGATCTGGCAGCAGACCCAGGGCAGCATTACCCACTTTGTCAGCTCCATGGGCACCACCGGCACCATCATGGGCTGCTCGCAGTACCTGAAGGAGCAGAACCCCGCTGTGCAGATCATCGGCCTGCAGCCGATGGAAGGCTCGGCCATTCCGGGCATCCGCCGCTGGCCCGAGGAGTACCTGCCAAAGATTTTCGACGCCACCCGCGTCGACCGTGTGGTCGACATGTCGCAGCAGGAAGCCGAAGACACCACCCGCCGCCTTGCCCGTGAAGAGGGCATTTTCTGCGGTGTGTCCTCTGGTGGTGCGGTTGCAGCCATGCTGCGCCTGTCCCGCGAAGTGGAAAATGCCACGATGGTCGCGATCATCTGCGACCGTGGCGACCGTTACCTGTCCACCGGCCTGTTCGATCCGAGCTAAATGTCCAAGAAAAAAAGCAACAGCGGCCTGCGCTTCCAGCCAGCCGGCGGCAACCGCAGCGCCCAGGTCCCCGTGGGCAAGAAACAGCGCCTGGAAATCGAGCGCCTGGCTGGTGATGGCCGTGGCATCGCCTTTGTCGAGGGGCGTACCTGGTTCGTCAGTGGCGCCCTGGCCGGTGAGGCCGTGGAGGCGCGGGTGCTCAATGCCCGCGGCAAAGTGGTCGAGGCGCGCCTGGAGCGCTTGCTGCAGGCCAGTCCCGAGCGCCGTGAAGCACCGTGCCGCTACTACGACCGCTGCGGCGGCTGCAACGTGCAGCACCTGCCACACGAGGCGCAGCTGGCGCTGAAGCAGCGCACGCTGGCCGAACAGCTGCAGCGGGTAGCCGGGGTACAGCCAGAGGAATGGGCCGCGCCGCTGAGCGGGCCGGAATTCGGCTACCGGCGCCGGGCCCGGGTGGCCGTGCGCTGGGACGTCAAGGCGCGTCAGCTTGAGGTCGGCTTCCGCGCCGAAGCCAGCCAGGACATCATCGCCATCGACGACTGCGCGGTGCTGGTACAGCCCTTGCAGTCGATTCTGCGCCACTTGCCGACCGTACTTCGCTCGCTGGGCAAACCGCAGGCGCTGGGCCATGTGGAATTGTTCAGTGGCACCGCCGAGGCGCTATTGGTGCGCCATGTTGCACCGCTGCCGGCAGACGATCTGGCCAAGCTGCAGGCGTTTTGCGAGCAGGCCAATGCCCAGTTGTGGCTGCAAGGCGAAGGTGAGCCCGCGCCGGTCGACCCGACGGCGCAACTCGGCTTTACCCTGGCGCCGTGGCAGCTGGAGCTGGCCTGGCGCCCGGGCGACTTCGTGCAGGTGAATGCGCAGGTCAACACCGCGATGATCGAGCAGGCACTGGCCTGGCTTGCACCGCAGGCCGAGGAGCGCGTGCTGGACCTGTTCTGCGGCCTGGGCAACTTTGCCCTGCCGCTGGCCCGACAGGCTCGCGAGGTGGTGGCAGTGGAAGGTGTGCAGGCGATGGTTGATCGCGCTGCAGCCAATGCCCGGAACAACAATGTGCATAACGCACGGTTTTTTCAGGCCGATTTATCGCAGCCTTTGGCAGGCGCCGGATGGGCCGCCGAGGGCTTTTCTGCGGTACTCTTGGATCCACCGCGCGACGGTGCGTTCGAGGTGGTGCAAGGCATCGCCCGCCTCAAGGCCAGCAGGCTGGTCTATGTATCGTGCAACCCGGCCACGCTGGCGCGAGACGCCCAGGTGCTGGTCGGCCAGGGGTACCGGTTAAAAAGGGCCGGGATTCTCGACATGTTTCCTCAAACGGCACATGTCGAGGCCATGGCGTTATTCGAAGCGGGCTAGCTGACTGGCCCCTTGGTGCGGCTTCCAGGGAATGGCGGCCGCACGGTGATCGCCAGCGCATCCATTAGTGCTGCGCTGTATGGAAAGGTAAAAAAAAGATGGTACAGGTGAGAGTGCACCAGCCGGTCAATACTGACGGCAGTATCAATCTCGAAGCATGGCTGGACCATGTGGTAAGCGTCGATTCAGCACTGGATCGCGCAGCGCTGAAAGAAGCCTGCGAGTTTGCCCATGAGGTGGAGAAAAAAGGTAACCCGGCCAAGCATTCCTGGGCGGACGGTACGTCCAGCTTCCAGGCGGGGCTGGAAATCGCCGAAATTCTCGCCGACCTCAAGCTCGACCAGGACTCCCTGGTGGCAGCCGTCATCTACCGCTCGGTGCGCGAGGGCAAGGTCACCCTGGCCGAGGTCAGCCAACGGTTTGGCCCGGTGGTGTCCAAGCTGATCGACGGCGTGCTGCGCATGGCCGCCATCAGCGCCAGCCTCAGCCCACGGCAGTCGCTGGTGCTGGGCTCGCAGGCGCAGGTCGAGAACTTGCGCAAGATGCTCGTGGCCATGGTCGACGACGTGCGCGTGGCCCTGATCAAGCTGGCCGAGCGCACCTGTGCGATCCGCGCGGTCAAGGCTGCTGACGACGAGAAGCGCCTGCGTGTCGCACGCGAGGTGTTCGACATCTATGCGCCGCTGGCGCACCGCCTGGGTATTGGTCACATCAAGTGGGAGCTGGAAGACCTGTCCTTCCGCTACCTCGAACCCGACCAGTACAAGCAGATCGCCAAGCT
>NZ_JABMCN010000183.1 GCF_013179515.1 Pseudomonas sp. CM27 | reverse complement strand
GGTGTGTGCTTCGGCCATCAGTTGCTGGCGTTGACCCTGGGCGGCAAGGCCGAGCGCGCCGAGAAAGGCTGGGGCGTGGGCATCCACCGCTACACGCTGGCGGCCCATGCGCCGTGGATGGACCCGGAAGTGTCCGAGCTGACGTTGCTGATCAGCCATCAGGACCAGGTGACCCAGTTGCCTGAGGGCGCCACGGTGATTGCGTCCAGCGATTTCTGCCCGAATGCGGCGTACCACATTCGCGACCAGGTGCTGTGCTTCCAGGGCCATCCGGAGTTCGTCCACGACTACTCCCGCGCGCTGCTCGATGCGCGCCAGGCGTACCTGGGCGACGAGGTGTACCACAAGGCAGTGGCCAGCCTGGCCACCGAACACCAGGGCGACCTGGTGGGCGAATGGATGTTGCGGTTTATCCAGCAGCCGGCCAGCAACCACGACGCCGCCTGATGGCCGGGGCCGCTTGGCGGCCCATCGCTGGCAAGCCAGGCTCCCACAGACCGCACCAAATTCAAGCCATGCGCCGTACTTGTAGGAGCCTGGCTTGTCGTGGCGACGAACCGCGGCGATGGGCTGCGCAGCAGCCCCATTAACCTTGACTGACTTGCATAGGGTCCGGGCTCTCCTACAGCCAGCCAGACCGCTTGAAGCTGGCATACAACCCTGTGCACCCCGCCACAATCACCCCCAGCACCACGAAATACCCGTAATGCCAGCCCAGCTCGGGCATGTTCTGGAAGTTCATCCCGTAAATCCCGGCAATGGCCGTGGGGAACGCCAGGATCGCCGCCCAGGCCGCGAACTTGCGTTGCACGATGCTTTGCCGTGACGATTCCAGCAGCATGCCGATCTCGATGGTCTGGCTGGCGATGTCGCGGATGCCGGCCAGGTCTTCCATTTGCCGCGTCACGTGGATCTGCACGTCGCGAAAGTACGGGCGCATGTTCTTGTCGATGAACGGGAAGCTCAGCCGCTGCAGCTCTTCGCTCACTTCCACCATCGGCGCCACGTAGCGGCGCAGGCGCAGGATGTCGCGGCGCAGGCTGTGCAAGCGGCGGATGTCCTCGTCTTGCAGCGAACCGCCGAGCACGCTTTGCTCCAGTTCTTCGATCTCGCCATGAATGGCCTCGCTGACCGGCTGGTAGTTCTCGGTCACGAAGTCGAGCAGGGCGTACAGCACGAAATCTTCACCGTGCTCCAGCAGCAATGGCCGCGCCTCGCAGCGCTGGCGCACCAAAGCATAGGATTTGGAGTGGCCGTTGCGGCAGGTGATGATGTAGCCGTTGCCGGCGAAGATGTGGGTTTCGATGAACTCCAGCTTGCCCTCGTGGCGCACCGGCGAATACGTAACGATGAACAGGGCATCGCCGAAGGTTTCCAGCTTGGGCCGGCTGTGTTTTTCCAGGGCATCCTCGATGGCCAGTTCATGCAGGTTGAACTGGCGCTGCAGGTTGGCCAGCTCCTCGGCGTTGGGTTCTTCCAGGCCGATCCACACGAAGTGCCCCGGCTTGCGCGCCCATTCGCTGCCTTCGTCGATGCTGATGTTGGTGACCTTTCTGCCGGCGCTGTACACCGCCGATGCCACGACTCGCCCCATGGTTGTGCGCTTCCCCGATTGAACACGGGTTACAGCTTGGGCCGTAGCCGGCGCGAGGGCAACCTGCACGGGCGCCGATTTAGCCTTCGGCCAATTCCGCTTCCATGCGGTCAATGCACTGCTGCATCTGCGCCCGGCACTGTTCGATCAGCACCGGCAGGTCCCGCACCGTCATGCCTGCCGTGGCAATCGGCGGCAGCGAGCGCACGATCACCGTACGCTGGCGCCAGCTGTTCAGGTTCAGTCGCCCGGCATAGCGGCTGACGCACACCGGCACGATCGGCACGCCAGCCTCGATGGCCATGTGAAACGCGCCTTTCTTGAAGGCCAGCAGGTGCTCGCCAGGGTTGCGCGTGCCTTCGGGGAAAATCCAGATGGAGGTGTCAGCCTGCAGCACGCGGGTGGTCTTGTGCATGGCCTTGCGCGCCTGGTAGGCATTGTTGCGATCGATCAGCACGTTGCCGCCCAGCCAGAACAACTGGCCGAACAGCGGGATCCAGCCCAGGCTTTTCTTGCCGATGGCCACAGTACGTTTTGGCACTGCCTGGCCGAGCACGAACAGGTCGAAGTTGGACTGGTGGTTGGCGACGATCACGCAGCCGGGCGGCTGGTCCCACAGCGGGCCTACCTCGGCCTTGACCTTGATGCGCATCAGCCAGGTAGCCGGCAGGCTGTAGAGGTGGGCGAACAGGCGGCTGTTGTCGGGGTTGAAGGGGCGGCACAGGCCAATGACAAGGCCAACGGCGCCGACGACAAGAAAATGCAGCGCCAGCAGGAGCATGCGCAACGAGTAAAGCATGGTACGACTCACACCAGACAGTCGCGGGGGAGTGTACGGGTGTGCACTGGTTGGGGCAAACCTTGGTGTAAGTCTGTTCCGGCCCTTTCGCGGGTAAACCCGCTCCTACAACGGGCATTCATACCTGTGTGGGAGCGGGTTTACCCGCGAAGAGGCCCGCAAGGTCAGCCCATATGCTGCTGATCCCGCTCGATCGCTTGGTCCAGCGCATCCAGCAGCCCTTTGCGCACTTTCAGCTTGGTGTTCTTGTGCGCCAGCATGTTCAGCTTTTTCAGTTCACGCGCCGCTGCCAGTGCCGCATCGTGCAACTGCTCGGCCGGCACCACCTTGTCGAGGAAGCCGGCATCCACCGCGCCTTGCGGGTCGAATACCTCGGCATTGATCACCGAGCGGTGGAAAGCCGAGCGGCGCAGGCGGTCGCGGGCCAGTTCGATGCCGGCATGGTGCATGGTCATGCCGATCTGCACTTCGTTCAGGCAGACCTTGTACGGCCCTTCGACGCCGATGCGGTAGTCGGCCGACAACAGCAGGAAGGCCCCTTTGGCCACGGCGTTGCCAGGGCAAGCGACCACCACCGGGAACGGGTGCGACAGCAGGCGGCGGGCGAGGGTGGAGCCGGCAGTGACCAGGCTGATTGCCTCTTTTGGCCCGCTGGTCATCACCTTGAGGTCGTAACCGCCCGAGAGAATGCCCGGCTGGCCGGTGATGATCACCACCGCACGCTCTTCGGTGGCGCGGTCGAGCGCGGCGTTGAAGGCGGTGATGACATCCGGCGAAATGGCGTTGACCTTGCCGTTGTTCAGGGTCAGGGTGGCGATGCCGTCTTCGGCGTGGTAGGTAATCAGCTCGCTCATGGCAGAGTCCTTTTGTTGGCGTGGCGACGACGTTACCCAGCGCCAGGGGCAAGGTAAAGCAGCAAGGCTGACTGGTCGGTCAGCGCTCAGCGTGGCTCAAGTGCAAATACATGAAAAATTTGAAAAAAATGCTTGCCAAAGGGAATGTCTTTCACTAAATTAGCGCACCTCGACAGGCCGCAGGGCTTGAAGAGAAACGGTGAAGTGTCCGAGTGGTCGAAGGAGCACGCCTGGAAAGTGTGTATACGAGAAATCGTATCAAGGGTTCAAATCCCTTCTTCACCGCCACATTCTACGAAAAGCCCCCGCGTTGAAAAGCTCGGGGGCTTTTTGTTTCTGCTACTTTTTTGGGGCCGCTTTGCGGCCCATTCGCAGCGCAAGGCTGCTCCTACAAATGACCGCGAACCTGCTGCTGACACGTTCTCGGTAGGAGCAGCCTTGTGCTGCGAATGGGCTGCAAGGCAGCCCCAACCCGCTAGAAGCTGACCGAAGCCGACAGCCGGGCAGTACGCGGCGCACCCTGGAACAGGTAGTTGTCCCCCAGGTAATCCCCCACATCGCGCCAGTAGCGTTTGTCGAACACGTTATCCACGGTCAGCCGCAGCACCGTGTCATACCCGCCTACCTGCGTACGGTAGCGGCTACCCACATCGAACACGGTATACCCGCCCACCTGCACATTGCCCGCCTGGCTCGCATACTTGCTGGCGCTGTAGCGCGCCCCACCCAGCAGCGCCAGCCCCGGCACCGGCAGGCTGTACTCCGCGTGCAGCGCAGCGCGGAACCTGGGCACATTGATCGCCTGATGGCCTTCGTAGGCATCGGTGCCGCTGTTCTGCACCCGTGCACGAATGGCCGCCGCGCTGGCCTGCACCTGCAGGTTCGACGTTACCCAGCCGCTGGCGCCAAGCTCCAGGCCGGTGTTTTTCTGCCGGCCTTGCTGCACGTAGGTGAAGTTGCCGGCACCGTCCGGGCGCGCGTACTGGTAGGCCTGGCGGATCTGGAACAGCGCGGCGCTGAGGCTCAGGCCCTGCCAGTCGTGCTTGAGGCCCAGCTCGAGCTGATGCGAGGTGGTCGGCGCGAGAATTTCGGCGGCATTGCTGGCAAACCAGGGCGCAGTCCCACCGGCTGACAGGCCCTTGGAATAGCTGGCATAGACGGTGGTGTTCGGCTGCGGCTTGTAGATCAGCGCAGCATTGGGCAGCAGCTCGTACTGGCGGGTATGGCGCCCGGCAACACCGGTCTCGTCCCAGGTCTTTTCATCCAGGCGCACTTCGCGAGCGCCCAGTACGGTCTGCCATTGCTCGTTGAAACTGATGCGGTCGCTGATGAACAGGCCGTACTGGCGGCTGTCCAGGCGCCGTTCGCTGGCGCCGATCGGCTTGTCGGACGGGGCGAAGGCGGGGGCGCCACTGTAGATATTGCCGCTACCGAGCCACTCGTTGTAGTAGGGGCGCTGGTCCAGCGTGCGCCGCTGCGCGCTGGTACCCAGGGTCAGCTCATGGCCCACGCCCAGCGCCTCGAAGCGCCCGGCGAGCATGGCCTGTGCCTCATCGGTGCGGCGGGTGTCGTCGGGGCTGCGGAAGTCGTAGATGTCGTAGTCGCCATTGCTGGCGAAGAACGCGCCTTCGCTCGAGCCCCAGGCAAACGCGCTGTAGTCATCGATCACCACCTTGCTGCGCGAGGCGCTCAAGGTGCCGGTCCAGGCCTCGTTGAAGCGGTACTCGAAGCGCCCGCCCAGGTTCAGCGAGTCGTTCTGCACGGGTTTTGCCCACTGCTGGTAGGCCAGGCGGTCACTGGGGTCGATGCCGTGGGGCACTTGGGTGCCGCCGAGCAGCTGGTAGCCGGGCACCGAGCGTTGTTCGCGGTGCTGGTATTCGGCATCCAGTTGCAAGGTGGCATCCGGGCTTATCTGCCAGTCGAAGGCCAGCGAGGCGAAGTCGCGCTTGCCATCGGCGTGGTCGACGTAAGAGCGGATGTCCTCATGGGCCAGGTTGGCGCGCAGGCCAAACTGCTTTTCGCTGCCGAACCAGCCGCCCAGGTCGGTGGCCAGGTAGCGCTCGCCTTGTTCGTTGGTCGACACGGTGACGCTGCGCACGTCTTCGGCGCGCTTGGTCACGTAGTTGATCAGGCCGCCGGGCTCCGACACGCCGCTCTGCAGGCCGGACAGGCCTTTGAGCAGCTCGACCTGCTGTTTGTTTTCCAGGGCCACGTTCTGCTCGCCGGCGATGGTCTGACCGTTGATGCGGTAGCTGCTGGCGGCGTTCAGTTCGAAGCCGCGCACGTTGAAGTTTTCGTAGTAGCCGATGGGCGCATAGCTTTCGCCCACCGAGGCGTCGCTTTGCAGCACTTCGCTGAGCTTGCGCACCTGACGGTCTTCCAGCAATTGCTGGCTGAACACGCTGACCGAGGCGGGGGTGTCGAGCAAGGGTGCGGGCTGGAAGCCGCCCACTGCAGCCTGGCGTGCCTGGTAGCCATCGTTAGCGTAGCTGTCGGAAACCTGCAGCGGGGCCAGTAACACGCTGTCTTCGGCAAGCACATTGGGGCAATGCAGGGCCAGGCCCAGGCTGAGCAGGCTCAGGGGCAGGCGGGGGGGACGCGGGGGCATGCGGGGGCTCCTGGATGCGCGACACCTGTGCGGGCCTCTTCGCGGGTAAACCCGCTGCCACAGGGGCATCGCCACCCGTTGTAGGCGCGGGTTCACCCGCGAAGAGGCCCGCACAGGCCATGAAAAAAGGCGGCATCTTACCAGCCGCCTTCAATACAAAACGATCCAGGCCTTGCGATATTCAGTCAGTCTGCGCGGGTTGGCCGCTTGTGCTGCCGCCAGTTGTCATCGATCTTCGACCAGGTCTTGCCATCGGTAATGGCCATGAGCTTGCGCCCATCCTTGAAGGTGGCCAGGAAGGTGGCTTCTTCTTCCTTGCCACCCAGCCACAGCCCGGCCAGCAACCCCACCGGCCCGGCCACCAACGCCCCGGCCACGCCCCAGCCAAGGGTGCTGCCGAAGCTGCGGCTGGACTCCAGGCTGGCCAGCCTCAGGTCGCTGATACGTGCCAGGGAAATCCGCTCGCCCGGGGAGGGGCTGCGCGGGGTCTTGAGTGTGAGCGATCCGTTGCGATACTCGCCTTCACCTTGCAAGAAATCGCCGGATTGCACCGTGAGTCTTGTCATAAAGTCGTCCTGTCAGGGAAAGGGCATTGACCAGCGCCTACTGAGCGCTGCCCGGGCAGGCAAGTCAACGGCAATACGACGGAGGGTAGTGCGGTGCAATGTCGCCCTCAGGCCGGCACGCGCCTACACAATTGATGTGGCAGGTTTGCGGTTCGCCAGCAGCCACGCCAGCAATGCGAGAGCGCCAATCACCAACCCTGCCACCACAATCCCCATCCAGCCCTGGCGCTGGAACAACTGCGTCCCCAGCAGCGACCCCAGTGCCCCGCCAATGAAATAGCAGGTGATGTACCCGGCATTCAGCCGCGTGCGCGCCTCGGGCCGCAGCGCAATGACTGCGTTCTGGTTGCTCACGTGCACCAGCTGCACCGCCAGGTCGAGCATCAGCACACCTAGCAGCAAGGCCAGCAGCGATTGCTGGGCAAACCCCAGCGGTACCCACGACAGCAGCAACACCACCAGCCCCACCGTGGTCCCCAGCGAGCCCTTGCCACGGTCGGCCAGGCGCCCGGCCCAGTTGGCCGACAGCGCGCCCGCCGCACCGGCCAGGCCGAACAGGCCGATCACTGCATCGGAATAGTGGTACGGGCCTTGCGCCAGCAGGAAGGCCAATGGCGTCCAGAACAGCGCGAACAGGCTGAACGCCAGCATGCCGAGCAGCGAGCGCAGGCGCAGCACCGGCTCTTCGATGAACAGGCGGAACACCGAGCCGATCAGTGCGGGGTACTTCAAACCAGCATGGCTGTGGTGCTGTGGCAGGCTGCGGTACAGGGCCACGGCGGTGATCGCCATCAGTACGGCAGCCAGCACGTAGATGCTGCGCCAGCCGCCTAGTTCGGCCATGAAGCCGGCAGCGGTCCGCGCCAGCAGAATGCCCAGCAGCAGGCCGCTCATCAGCGTGCCGACCGCGCGGCCGCGCTGGTGCGGCGGGCTCAGCGCGGCGGCCATGGGCACCAGGATCTGCGCCACCACCGAGAACAGGCCGGTCAGCGCGGTGCCGAGCAGCAACCACGGCAGGCTCGGTGCGCAGGCACTGATGACCAGGCCCAGGGTGGCAATGACGGTCATCACGGTGATCAGCCGGCGCTGTTCGAACAGGTCGCCCAGTGGCGCCAGCAACAGCAACCCGGCGCCGTAGCTGAGCTGTGCGGCAATCACGATACTGCCTGCGCTGGCGGTGCTCAGGCCAAATTGCTGGGCAATGCTGTGCAACAGCGGTTGCGCGTAGTAGTTGCTGGCCACGGCCAGGCCGGTGGCGGTCGCCATCAGCAGGATCAGGGCGCGGCTGAGAGTGGGGGTGTTCATGCGGTTCTCGTGGCGGGCAGTAGTAAGTGGTGGTGATTATCTGGAAGTGTCAGGCATGACGCCAATGTATAGTTTTCAACTTATCAATCTCGAAAACAGATAGATCAATGAACCTCAAGCAGCTTGAGTACGCCCTCGCCGTGGCCGACACCGGCAGTTTTACCCGTGCGGCTGAACGTTGCCATGTGGTGCAGTCGGCGCTTAGCCACCAGGTGGCGCGCCTTGAGGCACACCTGGGCGTCAGCCTGTTCGAGCGCAGTTCGCGGCGGGTGCGCCTGACGCCTGCCGGCGAGGCCTTTGTGCTCAGCGCCAGGCCGGCGGTGGAGGCGGCCCGGCGCATTGCGGATGATGTGGCGGCGGCTTGCGGCCAAGTGCGTGGGCGCTTGGCGATTGGTGAAATCAGCTCGCTCACCGCGCTGGACCTGGTCGACCTGCTGGCGGTGTTTCACGGCCGTTACCCGGATGTGGACGTGCGCTGGCTTACGGCCAAGAGCGAATTGCTGATCGCCGATGTGATCGAGCGGCGCCTGGACGTAGGTTTCATCGGCCTGTGGCAGGGCGAAGTGGTGCAGGGTGTGCAGCATCGTTTGCTGGCCAGGGAAGCGCTGGTGGCGTTGTTGCCGCCGGGCCATCGGCTGGCGGGCAGGGCGCAGCTGGCGCTGGCCGATCTGGCCGGTGAAGTGCTGGTGGACTTCCCCGAAGGCACCGGGGCGCGACGGCAGACGGACGAGGCGTTTCAGGCGGCGGGGTTGCAGCATCGGGTGCAGTTCGAGATTGGGCATGTGCGTCTGGTCGAGAAGTTCGTGCAGCGGGGCATGGCGGTCGGCCTGGTGCCGGAGCGGGTGGCCGAAGGTATAGACGGCGTGGCGGTGGCGCGGTTGGTGGATGCGCCGGTGCGGCACCTTTATGCCGTGTGGTCATCCAGCCCGACACCGGCTGCCCGGGCGTTTTTGGAGGTGATGGAGCAGAGTTTGGGGGCTGGCGAAGGATGAGCCTTGTTCTATGGTCATGGAATCTCTCATTGGGATTGCATCAGGGCTGACAGGTGCTTGCCGCAAGATATGCAGCGCCCGTGAGATCGAGCGCCGCCCGCGCGGCGCTTCGCGGGTGTCCGCCACCACATCTTCATCGCCTGTCAGATCGAGCGCCGCCCACGCGGCGCTTCGCGGGTGAACCCGCTCCCACATTTGTTGCAACGTGGCCATGCCTGTGAGAAAGGGGTTGCCCGCCTTGGTGCATAGCTTGAGACAGGTGAGGCTGCAGTGGGGTCAACCGAGAAATCCAGTCAAGCCAACAAGGCTGGCAACCATGGCCTGACAGGTTTGGTGCGTTGCAACAAATGTGGGAGCGGGTTCACCCGCGAAGCGCCGCGCGGGCGGCGCTCGATCTCACAGGCGCTGAAAATGCTGCGGCAAGCACCTGGGAGCCCTGATGCGATTACAAAAACAGCAGACTTGCCCGCACACAGCCCCACACAGGCAACCCTCCAATCAGGCCGCAAACCCCCCATCCACTGTCAAACTGGCCCCGGTGATGTACCCCGCCTCAGGCCCCGCCAGGTAAGCCACGAAGCTGGCAATCTCATCGGCCTCGCCATACCGCCCGATCGCCATCAGCGGGATCAGGCTTTCGGCAAACTCGCCGCTGGCCGGGTTCATGTCGGTGTCCACCGGCCCTGGCTGCACGTTGTTCACGGTGATGCCCTGCGGCCCCAGGTCACGCGCCATGCCGCGGGTCAGGCCAACCAGCGCCGACTTGCTCATGGCATACGGCGCGCCACCGGCAAACGGCATGCGTTCGGCGTTGGTGCTGCCGATATTGATGATGCGCCCACCCTGGCCCATGTAGCGCGCCGCGGCCTGGCTGGCGACGAACACGCTGCGCACGTTGATGGCGAGGGTGCGGTCGAAGTCTGCCAGGTCAAAGTCTAGCAATGGCGCCACGGCAAGCACGCCGGCGTTGTTGACCAGGATGTCGAGCCTGCCGAAGGCCTTCACGGCGTCATCCACGGCCAATTGCACAGCAGCGGCATCGGCGCTGTCGGCGCGCAGCGCCAAGGCCTTGCCACCAGATGCCTTGACTTCATCGACGAGGGCCTTGGCCGGGCCTTCGGAACTGGCGTAGGTAAAAGCGACCTGTGCGCCTTCCTTGGCCAGGCGCCGCACGATGGCCGCACCAATGCCACGGGAACCGCCCTGTACCAGAGCCACTTTGCCTTCGAGGGTAAATTGCTTGGACATGCTCATCTCCTGCTGGAAGCCAGGCTGAAATGCCTTGGATGGGCGCAGTATCGGCGCTCGATTACCTGCTGATAAGATGGCAATCACTATCAGCAGAGTAAACCTTTGGTTGCCAATCATGGCCATGGAATCGTTCAACGCGTTGGAGTGCTTCATCCGCAGTGCCGAGGTCGGCAGTTTTGCCGAAGCCGCCAGGCGCCTCAGCATCACCCCGGCTGCCGTGGGCAAGCATGTTGCCCAGCTGGAAGCGCGGCTGGGGGTGCGGTTGTTCCAGCGTAGTACCCGCAAGCTGACCTTGACCGAAGCGGGGCAGCGTTTTCTTGGGGAGATCAGCGACAGCTTTCGCACTATCCAGTACGCCGTGGCCAACCTGGCCAGTTCCGAAGGCCAGCCTGCCGGGCTGCTGCGGGTGAGCATGGGCACGGTATTCGGGCGTTTGTATGTGTTGCCCTTGCTGGCTGAATTCCTTCGGCGCTACCCGGCCATTACCCCGGACTGGCATTTCGACAACCGCCAGGTGGACCTGATCGGCCAGGGTTTCGACGCAGCGATTGGTGGCGGTTTCGAGCTGCCGCCGGGGGTGGTGGCGCGCAAACTGACCCCCGCCCACCGGGTGCTGGTGGCGGCGCCGGGGTATCTGGATCGGCATGCACCGATCAACGACCCGCAGGTACTGCAGCGGCATGACGGCATCCTGATCCGCTCACCGCAAAGCGGGCGGGTGCGGTCGTGGCCGTTGACCAGCCGCTGGCAGGCGCAGCAGCCGCTGCAACTGCGCCAGGCGATGACCATGAGCGATTCGGATGCGGCGTGTGCGGTGGCCGAGCAGGGGTTGGGGGTGGCCCTGGTAAGCCTGCCGTTTGCCGTGCCCTACCTGCAGGCCGGGCGCCTGCGGCGGGTGTTGCCGGACTGGTACGTAGACGATGGGCATATCAGCCTGTATTTCGCCCAACACAAGCTGTTGCCCGGCAAGACCCGGGCGTTTGTCGATTTTGTCGTGGAGCAATTTGCCGAGCAGGGGTTGGCGGGGCGCTTCGATGCCTTGCAAACCCTTTGACTGTGTAGCGCCTGTGCCTGTCAAGAGGCCAGTTCAGACCACATCCACTATGAACAGTACCTGCGGCCCCAGGTTCACCTCGTCATCCACCTTCTTGCCGAGCAATTGCTGCCCCAGGGGCGAGCGCGGGGTGATCACCGTCACTAGTTCATCCCCCTGGCCAATCTTCAGGCCGGCAGCCTCGGGCCCGAGGAACACCCGGCGCTGGCCGCCGTGCTCATCTTCCAGCGTCACCAGGTTGCTGACCTGCACCCCGCGCGCCGGGTCATGCTCACGCAGCAGCAACTGCTGGTAGATCAGCAGCGCCTGGCGGATTTCGGCGCTGCGGCGGGCTTGCCCGGTAGCCAGGTACGAGGCTTCCAGCCCGAGGGTGTCGTACTTGTTCTCGGCGATGTTCTCTTCGGCGGTGGCGGTTTCGTAGGCTGTTTGCGCCGCACGGGTCAGCACCTCCAGATCATGCTCGAGGATGGCGACGATCTGTGCCAGCAGGTGGGGCTTGTTCATGGTCAGTAGCAGAACTCCAGCACGTTGGCCTGGCTTTTGTCGGTGGGCGCGGTGCGGTTCTGCTGCAGCCAGAACTGGCACCTGGGGCTGTTGAGGTTGCGCGGGTTGCCCTGGGCGGCATCGGCAGCCTGCTGCTGTTGCTGTTTGTTCAGGATGTGTTGGTAGCGTTCGAACATCTCACCCTGCGCGTCCATCGGCTGTGCCGCCGGGGTTACAGCCGGCGCGAGCGCCGGGGCCATGGCCTGGGCCACCGGCAGTACCTGGGCCGGCCACAGTTGCAGGGCCAGCCACAGGCTCAGGGCGATGGCGACGGCGCCAAGCCAGAGGCCGAAGGCTACACAGAGTATCAACGGCAGCGGCTTCAAAGTGATCTTCAGTTCACGTGGGCGGGGCATGGCTACCTCCTTGGCAGGGTGGGGCGGGGTGCATTGTCGCATGCTGTCGGGCAAAATCCGCGTTTTTCAGTAGGCAAGGGGAGGGGCACATGAAAGCCACCTGGGACATCTTCTGCAGCGTCGTCGACAACTATGGCGACATCGGCGTGACCTGGCGCCTGGCTCGCCAGCTTGTCGCTGAGCACAACCTGGCGGTGCGCCTGTGGGTGGATGACCTGAATGCCTTTGTGCCAATGTGCCCCGGGGCGGATGCCACTGCCGCCCAGCAATGGCAGCACGGCGTGGAT
>NZ_JABMCN010000182.1 GCF_013179515.1 Pseudomonas sp. CM27 | reverse complement strand
AGCCAAGCGCCGCTGCGCGGTCAGCTCCTTTTCAGCCTTCAACGTGATCGAGATGCGGAGGTCGTTATCCAAATCCAGCTCATCGACCCTTGCTGAAACTTCGGCGTTGAACTCAGCTACGTGTTTACGCCCTTCTTCATAGCTGGAAAATGTTTGGGCTCTTGCGTGGCCGTTGTGCTCGACCCCGTAATGCATCCATTTGAGCTCTCCACTGGGATGAAGCCGCAGCGCACGGATTATCCAGTGACTCGTCTCGTACCAGCGAAACGGGAAGAGGGCCAGCAGTGGGTATTTGGCTCCTGGCAGCTCGCTGACTAGCATGGCGTTATTCTCCCAACATTCATGGTGTGTTCCTTCGCTATTTGAGCACTCAGGACTTGTAGGCCTTGAAGAGCTTGTCTGGGGCAAGGTAGACACTGCCCCGGGCGCGTGAAAAGGCAACATAGAGCTTGTTCCGGGTCTGTGCCACGGACTCATGTAGTGTGCCTTCTAAGTACTGCTTCCAGGCCTTGGCACCCAGTACAACGCAGACATCCTGGTAGTGATCCTGGCCTTTGCTTGCCCCCCAGTTCTGTGAATAGCAGTCGTACCTGTAGTGCTGTTCGTAGAACAGCTTCACCACGCTGTGATCGGCGTGCAGCTGATTCGCGAGATCTTGAGTTTCAACCCTCACGATCTCGCTTGCTCGATCCTCATGGGCGCCAATGTCGATCTGCAGATGAACGCGTATGAGCTCGCACACGGTGGTGCCGCATCGCCAGCTCTTGCTCAAGGTCTGCTTGTCGACCGTCAGCCCTGCGTCGCGGAATTTCTTTTCGTAGCGCCCTAGGTCGTCATGGAGGGTGCGATTCACCGAGCCGTCGCGACTGGTGTCGAACGTGTGCTGAAAGAAATCACCCACGAACAGCATGTCTGCCTGGGCGGACGAGACCTCCAGGAGGAGGTTGAAATCATGCCCGGCGAAGTCCTGCACCTCGTCAACGTAGACCGCATCGTAGAACCGCTCGATTCGCGCCTTCACAGCGGGGAGGAGCGCTTTGATCTCGATTAGCTTGGCCAGGCGGTTGTGGTACAGCCGCCCCTTGGAATCGCGGTACCGCCTCATTTCGTTGAGTGGCAGCTTTAGATCCGGGGGTCTTTTGAAGCTGAGGCCTCGCGTGGAGAATTGCCTCTGGCCAATAGGTCGGAAGCAAAAGGCATGCAGGAAACCGAAGTAGGTCATCAGGGTAATGTTCGGCGGTAGGACGCCGAATTTTTTGATGATGCTGGTGCGCAGATGGCTATAGTTGTTCTCCGTATAGGTGATGATCAACGCGCGTCGGTCTAGGCTGAGCTGGTTGATCAGGTGGGTGGTCTTGCCCGAGCCGGCAACCGCAAAGATCACTCTCTTATCCATGCGATTGCATCCTGGATGTATTGAGTGGTAACCAGATCGGGGGCCTTCTTCGTCAGCAGCTCGAACGCGGCATCAGCCTTGTTCTTCAGCATGTACTCTTGGACGGTCAGCTTCCTGCGACCTCCACCGAATAGCGCGTCGCAGATAGCCTGGTTGTCCTGATACAGGCCTATTTCGAATGTCGATCGTGCGTCATCAGGATCAGCAAATATCCGAGCCTGCTCATACAGGCAGTCTTCGTAGTTTTCGACGCAGTGCTGCTGGTGGCTCCCGTCGTTGTCCCGGATAGCCGCGACCTTGATCCCCAGCAGTTTCCCGAGCTCGAGGTAACGTTTGAAGCTGGTGCCGCCGATTGAAATGATGTGCACACCTTCAGATTGAGGTGTCTGGCCGTCCGTGACCTGCTTGTACATTTCTTCGATGAGAATGAATTCGGCATCTCCTTCGACGAGAATGACCTTCCGAGAGAGGGCGAACTCCAGCACGTTGTTATCCGGCGCTTTCATGAAGAAATTGGCGGTACCCTCGGACAGCGCTTTCAGACGGCCAGCCTTTTGGTCGCTGCCAAGCAGGAGAGCATGGCGCAGATCCAGCCTTGAACTGATGTGGCTGCTATGGGTGGCGATGAACAGCTGCGTGCCGGCAGTCTTGGCAAGCTGCTCAACCAGCTGCTTCATTTTTGTGTGGCTCAGGTGGTTTTCAGGTTCTTCCAGGAGGAGGGCGTTGAGTTCCTTGGCGTCATGTTTGCGTAGTGCGAACTCTGTCTTGATGAAGCACTGTTCGCCCTTACCGCGATTTTCTACCGGTATCCCGTCCTTGGTGATGATCAAGTCGGTTTCGAGGTTGGAGCGGACGCTGGTTCTGACGGCAAACTGATAATTTCCGAGCTTTGCATTGAGTGCGGCAAGCTCGTTGTCCCGGAACGCCTCCTTGCCGCGGCGGTACCGGTTCTCCAGACCGAAACGCTGAGGGGCATCAGCGTTGAAGCTGAACACGGTTCGCGTGTACTCGCGGGCAGCGTACTCACTGTCAATGCGTGAGCTGTCCAACATCAGGTGTTTGACCGGGCGACGGTAGCTCACGTGCGGCTCGCCTGCGAAGGTGGTGAACCTCACGGCGTAGTATTCGTAAGGGAAGTTGTCCGGATCTTCGCGCAGGAGCTCGACGATCGTAGGGCCATACTCCTCGAGCAGCGGTGAGATTCTCATCTGGATGCCATCAGTCATGACACCGGCTTGGTTCTGGGTGCCATACAGGCCTGGGGCATCACCTTCCTCCAGCGCGACGTCAACAATCACTTCGGGAAGATGGTCGAGCGTACGCGGGCCCTTCAAGAAGGTGCGTACGGCAGATTGCGACAGAAGAGACTCGTAGCCGATGGTTTCTACCCGGCTGCGGCTTGCACTCAACGCGAGATCCAGGGCAAGAAGAACGCTGCTTTTACCCGTCTCGTTGTCGCCGATCAGTACGTTCACATCCGGGGCAAAGTCCAGGGTCAGAGCCTCGAATTTCTTGAAGTTATGAAGCGTCACTTTCTTGATGGCAGGCATTGCGAGTTACCCTCGGATCGATCCGGTTAAAGGTGGTCAGTACCAGTGCACTTCACGCCTTGGCAGCCTGGCGATTGGCTTCACTCTGACGGCGCATTTCCATGATGGGGTGATCACCTGCGATTACGGCGCCTAGGTGCATGGGGCTCGGCAGCTTGAGATGGCCATCCCACATCGGCGCATTGCGACATAGCAGTGCGACCTGCTCGACCAAGGTGGTTGGATTAGAGAACGCGCCGGCATCGAGGACAGTGAGTTCGGTGACACCCAGTTGCTGCCAAGGTGTCTGCAGCCATTCATCATCGACTTGGTAGCGGGTGTTATGACGCTGTGCCTCGGCTTTGCTGTAGATCTTCGACGGAGAGACGAAGTAGTAAACGCTGGGGCTGCGTTGTGATTGGAACAGGCCGATTTTTTGCCCGATGAACCTCGGCTCATCAGGGTGATCAGAGTGGTTGCCCGACATCTGTGCAATGTCATCGCCGACCCGGATGCGTACCACAGCGGCCCCTTGGGGCATGGGAGGAAGCCCGACATCGGGGCTGTCCTTCAGGCCTTTGTAGAAGGTGCGTAGGTCACTGTCCAAACAGACGAGCAGTGGTGTGTCGACGTCCTCAGTCGGCACAAGCATTGCCCACGCAATGAGCTTGCTGATCGCGTCGGGATTGACCAACGACTGCGTGGCATGGATCGCGGCTACGCCTTCCGTGTATTCGTACCATTTGCCACGCTGTAGATTGCCGGCCACAAACCAGTACACCTCGCATTTCTGACTACCCACCACCGTCCTGGTAATGACGGGGAGGTAGATCATGTTTCCGGGCCCAGTAATCCGATCCAGCCAGATCGACAGCACAGTGGTGCCGGCCTGCATTGACTTGGCTTTGATGAATGAAGCGGGGAAGAATCCGCTCAAGCGCAAGGTCTCGGTCACGGTGTTGAGTGCTTTGAAATCACGAGGAGGTTTCTTGGGTTTTTTGCCGTCTTCGGTTGGTTGTGGAGCGACGGCCTTAGCATCCGATTTTTTGGTAGGCCTTGGTACTTCGTGCATGATGAATTGAGTGACAATTCCATTCTCGGCCAGAACGCGTCGCAAGAAATGCTTGGGGTCTTGTTCAGGTGACTTGCCCGCTGCAGCCAAGCTCGTTTCTACAATCAGTACCGATGTGTTGAGCTTACGTACCTCTGGCACCACTACCTGTTTCACCCAGGCATCAAGCTCTTGAGTTGTGGCTTCGCCATGCAGCATGTGTCGCGCACTTTCCACCTCAACGCGAGTAAGGTTGATTTCAGGCGGGGCGATTTTTTTGAAGAAGGGCATGGCTTGAGCCAGCGTTTCACGCGCTTTTGTCAGCCTGAGCAACGTCTCGGAATGCCCGGCCAGCACGCCAACTCGAATTCCGGTTGTCGCCTCCGGAGTGATCGCAGCTTTTGCCTTACTGAGACCCGACACAACCTTTCGGGCGAGGAGTGGTTGAACGCCTTCAACACTGCGTCGCAGGTGGAAGCAGGCCTGATCAAGGAAGAGGGGGCCAGGCCCTGAGCCTATGGCCGGATTTTGAGGTGGAGTGCTGAAGATCGGACGTACGCGGCCATCCGGGGGAATGTCTCCCTCGGTCAAATCCGGCAGTGGTTGAACGCCCATGAACCCAAGAAGCTTATTGGTAGGGAAGTCGTAAAACGCGCGCCACCCGGTGTCCGTCATTTTGCTGTGCACACCTGCATGCACGATGATCTGCCCAGTGTGTACCCAGGCGTGCTTTTTCTTGCCGATCCAGTTGGGCATGATCTGACTGAGCTTTACACGCAACTGGATAAAGGGCTCGTTGCAGTCACGGAGCAGTTTCAGGCCGGGTGTTATCACGTGAAGCGCACTGGCAGTGCGCTCAACCTCTGGGATGATCGGATCGTCCCAGGCCACCAGCGAGCCGTCTGAGGCCTGCTGCAGGGAAATCTGTTTGGGGATTGGGTCAGGACTGCCGTTCTGAGTCGTCTGCAGGGGCGTTGCGCACATGGCTTTGCCAACGAGCCAAGGGACAAGGTGGTAAGCAAGCGGGGAAATGTTGTCATCTGCGATGAGGTCTTCTGTTCGAAGTGGAACCAGATCAGTAACAGTAAGCTTGGTTTCCAGCCCCTCTACCTGCTGCCCCCAGATGCGCATGACCTCCAGCGACCACAAGTACAGCACCTGATTGATCGTCTCGACGGGCAGGTGATTGAGCATCAGGATTGCGGATAGCCCTTTATCCCAGTTAATCGACCAGTTTACCTTCACCGGCCCACCTGACACTGCGGCGAGCATTTCCTCAAGGGCATTGGTAGGTAAGCCAGGATGGTGTTTCTTGGCCAGATTTTGCAGCACTTGCCAGGCAGCCAGGTAGGTATCACTGATTTGGACGCGGTAAGCATGCCCGAGCCTTTTAGGGTCAAAACTGAAAAGGCTGGTGCGCAGATCGAGGGTCTTCATCGAACTTCCTTTGCTGATTGATCAATGTACTTCGTGATGGCTGTGGCAATGCCGTTGTGGTGCAGGGAAAACTGATTCCAGTTGCCTTCTTCCTTGAGCCATTTGACGCTGTCGGAAAGTAGCTTCGCCCAGGGTGTACGCCCACGCGTGAACGCTGCGTCTGCGAAGAAGCACGTCACTGGGGTACCGCCGCGTCGTCCCCGACCGATGAGCTGAGTCAGCGTTACCAGAATGTTCATCACGGTGTAGTGGCGGATGTTTGGGGGCTGTTGACTGAAGGCGGGTGGTGCGCCGCGAATGCTGTCGAGCAGCTTGTTGGAGATCACTCGCTCCGTGTGAAGGATGTGCCGAAGGCTGGGCTGGGGCTGCATGCGGTTCCACGTTTCGTAGCTGATATGCGCCAGGTTGTTTTCTGGGCTGTCGGAGGCGGGCAGAGGGCGTACACAGAGCACCACCCCGCCGATCGCAGACAACCCGTCCTTGTTGACGATATTGTGGCCACGGGCCATGGGCTGAAGGGCGCTGACCAAGATGGTCTTGTTTCGATGGATGCCGTCAATGAACTGCGCGAGGTCGTCGTATACCAGGGCGTGTTCGCTATTGAGCAGCGTGGGTTTGTACTCACTGGAGCGACCGCGTACCCAGCCAACAGTTGGTGTTGGGCACAGGTCTGCGAGTGTGATTGCCAAGAGTTCAGCATCGGCATCGCTGCTGGCTACCAGTAGTAGGCGCGCTCGGTCTTGCGTTGCCGGATCCTTGGCCAGGGAGTGCAGACGTCTCTCAAGCCAAGGCCAAAGCTCCAGTGCAAGTTGGCGAATGCGCTCCTTGCGTTCGAAATAGGGCGCACCTGAGACGACGGTGGTCAGCCCGATATTCTCGAATGTCACCTGACCTTTTGCGTCTGGTACGTCGATGAAGTCTCGGGCCTTCAGGTCGAAGGCACTGGCTCCAGGGAAGTAGGCAGTTGCAGAGAAACCCATGAACATCCGTCGTACTCCAGCAAAACCCAGCGCAGCGAGCTCAGGTAGAGCCAGCAAGGTGCCGTGAGGGTCACCGCGCATGGCGACTACGTTTAGGGTCGATTGTTCTTCACTGGTTTGTTTTCGTTTGAATCCAAATACTGTCCGATGGAGCGGGCCGATCGGGCTGAAAGAGAGGGGTTCACGCCCCTTGAGTTTGCTATGAACCTCTTGGGCGTAAGGGACTTCGGCATTGGCGAACGAGGGCAGTTCGATCTGCAGGTTTCTCAGTGCAATCTCGATGTAATCCAACACACCGCGCAGGATCAGGGATGCTTTCAGCCGTTGATGATCCTTGGGATTGAGCTTTTCCTTGAGGTGGTGGCCGTCGGACAACGCTACGAGCAGGCTGCCCAGTTCAGCTGCCATGCTTTCTGGTCTGCTGGCAGGATCGTTGGTTCTCCAGTAAACGAGGTTCTCCCGTAACGCCATCAGGTGCTTAGGAACACTGGCATTGCCGCTGCGATACAGGGCTTCGAGCGTTTCAGCGCTGATGTCGAGCTTCGCCTTGATGTAGCCGTCATCCGCTTGTGCCCACGTCGTTTCCTTCTTCGGCCACTCAAAGTATCGACGTTGCTGGAGGTTCATCAGCTGGTCGACGCTCACACAGCAGTAGGTGAGCGCCCAGATGATGCGAAGGATGCTGCTGTTATCGATGCCGGGGATTCTAGAGCGATTGGAGACCAAGGTGCGGAAGAGCTGCATCAGCGGGCTGTCTTCACCGATGTTGCCTAGCTGTAAGCTCAAGGCGCTGTTGTCGATGGCTGTCTTCAGTAGCCCGTCAATTTCATCCACGAGAAAAATGGGGGCCGTGCGCAGCAGAATTTCGATGAGGCTGCGAGGGCCGGGTAACTTGTCTGAATCTTCAAACGGGATGCGAGAGGTGCCGGACAACAGGGCGTGATGGTTGATGACGATGATGTCGGCTTCAAGCGCTCGAGCCATCATTTTCGTCTGACCACAGGTAAACAGAAATGGACAGTGGCTGATGCGCTTGGTCGTTTCTTGGCTGTTGGGTTTGGATGTCACAACCTGGAGCTTGAAGCAGGGTTCAGAGCCTGCAGGCATTTCTTCTTGGTCGGTTGAGAACGCGTTCAGCAGGCACGCGTAATCGTAAGGGTGATCCTCGCTGCGATTTTTGAAGTGTAAGGCTGCTCGCGTGGGAATTTTTGATGCCGAATGCAGAGGGGCGATTTTTAAGCCTGGCGCCACCACTGAGGCAGCTTCACGCATGATCCTCACGGTGTTTTCCAGCTCGACGTAACCCGGCACGGCAATGACTACTTTATGACCACGGCTGGCAGCGTCCACTCCCATGAGCGACATCACCACCGTTTTGCCTGTGCCCGTCGCTGCATTGACGCGGAAGAAGCTGCCCGCATCTGCCGATCGCTTACCAGCATTGCCCCAGATGTTGTCGAGCGAGGCGCAGTGCTGAGTGTGAGGGGTTGCTGCGGCATCCAGGCGCTTGGCGATGGAGCGAAGCGTGGTGTAGTCCCATTCAACTTCTGGTAGGCAGTCGACGTCAGGTATCGTGAGGTACTCGGCGCCTTTGGGTAGGCAACTTCTTTCCTCGGCTGGAATCGTGAAGGTTCGAGTGCGTTCGGCGGTGATGTACTTGAACGCGACGCTTCCTGATTCTGGGATCTTGGCGGTGGACGGTGGCTGATGCCACCCCTTCAGGGCATCGAGGTACTCCTGAATAACCTGATCTACGTTGAGGACTGTCCTGACCTGGTACTGATCCTTTTCGCTCAGTGCAGTGCCAGGTGAGTCCAGGTCGACTAGTTCAAACGGGCTGTGCTCGTGCGCCAATACACCTTCGGCAATTTCAATGAATCGAGCGGGTTGTGCCAATTCCGGTGGTCTCAGCCGCAGTGCTCTGGCGATGGTGATCTGCTGCTCCAGCGCAAGATGGTTCCACGTGCTCCACTTGTGTGTCCTTCCCGCTATCAACGCCGCGGCATCGGCCAGGCTGACTTGGCCTTCAACATGCCGAGCCGCCAGAGCCATGAACAGTGTTGCTGCAATGTCAGAAAGGGTGCGCACGTTTAGTCAGTTCCTTGATGCATTGGCTTTGAGTGAACACCTGAAGGCCTGGAGGGCACACACTCTGTAGCCAACCAACATGGGCTTGTTGATAGTCAGGAATCACAATCCAGCGAAGCGTAGACGCGCGAACGCTTTCCAGGTGGTGCCCCAGGGCACGAGGAGAAATCCAAACTTTGGCGTCGATGTCCAGATCCATACCGCCGTGCTTCACGCGTAAATCAGATCGGTCAACGTTGGGCCACAAGGTGACCTCTACACCATGCTGCAGCAGTTGTTCCGCCAGCTGCAGCTCTAGAAGGCCAGGTAGCAATGTGAATTTCCAGAGGGCGCCCTTGAGCATATAGCGTGTGCCAGCAACCTCGCCCTTCAGTTCTCTATTGGTCACCAGGTTGATCAGCCTTCGGTTATCCCACCGATACAGGCTGTGTTTGTCTCTGCACCAAGCTGAATCACATTGAACCTCGAGGCGCTGAGGGTTCATTGGCCAGCCGCATTCGGGGCATCGATAAAGGTGGCCATCCGCGATCAGGTGTTCGGGGATGGGATCGTAGAACTCATTGAGTGTTCTGCTCAGAGGGATAAAGACAACAGCCGCCTTTACTGACTCGATGACTGGATTTTCGATCAAGAAGCGGCGAAAGCGACGGTACAGTCCATCACCATCAGACCGGATGCGACAGAGGTCTCTTACCTCCTTTACGATCGACTGGATGTCTTCCCAGAGTTGTTGGCTCTCCAGCTCGAGCAGCATCTCGCTGCATGTCTGGGTGGGAATGCCGGAGGCAAGGAGTGGGCCGGTGTAGTCCAACCGGACAGATTCTGGTAGCCAATCTTCCAGAGGCAGGGCGAAGCGGTGCTCGAGCTCCAGGGCCGAGAGAAGCCCTTCTCCAGGAGTAATTCGCCACAGCCGCGCCTGGGCTTCACGAAGTAGCAGTAAGGCTGCTTCTCGATCCGTCTGGGTCAACGATGCCGCGGTCGACAGCAGCCTCAACAGGTACTGGGGTAAAGGATCATCCATGACAAGGCCTCCTGTGCTCGAACGGCGATGCCTTCTCTGGAAGGGCCGCCAGCTCTGTAAGGCTAGCAATGTGCCACCGAAGAGTTCAATGCCCACAGGAACTGTTGTGTGATGCGCAATGCCTAGCTGAGAAGGCGAGGCTTGCCTAGTCCTGTATTTGAATTGTCTGGGTGGGGGAATAGGGCGCACAAACCTGAATCAGCACAGTCACTTGCTGTGCTTATTCAGGTCAGGATGCTCTTTATGCAGAGCGCTCAACAAGCTCCATGATCGCCTGGCCAACCTCCTGAGTCGACCGGGTACCGCCCATGTCGCGCGTGGTATTGCCCTGAGCGATGACCGTCTCGATTGCTTTGAGAATGTCATCGTGAGCAGCCTGGTAGCGAGCGTCCTCGTCACGCTTGCCCAGGAACTCAAGCATCAGGGCGCCCGACCAGATCATGGCGATCGGGTTGGCGATGTTCTTGCCAAAGATATCCGGCGCCGAACCATGTACGGGCTCGAACAACGATGGGAAGCTGCGCTCCGGGTTGAGGTTGGCTGACGGTGCGATACCAATGGTGCCGGCGCAGGCGGGGCCCAGGTCGGACAGGATGTCGCCGAACAGGTTGGAGGCCACCACTACATCGAAGCGTTCTGGCTGCAAGACGAAGCGAGCGCAGAGGATATCGATGTGTTGCTTGTCCCAACTGATTTCCGGGTACTGAGAAGCCATGGCAGCGGTGCGCTCGTCCCAGTATCCCCGGCGTCTGGATTGCGCCCCAGATACCGACTGTAAGGGTCAAGCACGTTGGCGCAGTCCTCGACAATGACCTGCAGCTTGTTACGCGTTCCCGAGGTTGCCGCAACATCGGGAAGATCACCTATGGCCACTGCCGGAATGCTCTATCCGGCGGAAGCAGGGCGATAGGCAATTTTCAGCTTGGTCTTGTTCTGAGGGAGCACAATGCCGTTGGGGTAGCGTTTTGCGAATTCGTTTTTGAAGAGCGCTGCGAATTGCTCAGGACACCGGGTCACAGGTGTGCGCCTGGAGATATTGGGCTCTGCGAGCGCCCAGGCCAATGCCCAGCTCGGGTTAAGCGGATACTTGTCCACGGCCATCTGACCCAGCGCAACGCGCAGGGACATAGGCAGCTCATACCCATCTGCGGCACTGGCGGCGGGCTCATTCACGTAGCTCAGAGGTTGAACAGAACCTGCGTCGATATGGGCCAGGAAGCGGGTAGCGTAGCCGCGGAAAGAATTGTTGTCGCCGTAGAGACCAAGCAAGCGCTCGACCTCGGCCTTGATGGCTGGGATCTCGGCTTTGGCCTGAGGGTCAGTCGGTGCGTCGATCAGTGCGCGGCGTTCAAGCCCGTAGAAAAACAGAAATACATACCCTGCATCGGCAGGCTGGCGGCGACCTCCTGCCAACCATTGCAGATACGCTCGCCGCGCCTCGGGTGTGATGCTCCGGTAGCTTGGCCAGTAGGGCATCTGTCGCTCGGTGAGGTTCATCGGTGAGCGCGCGATTCGAAGGGTGGCATCGATCAGGGACGGTTCAGATTGGCCGAATTGCGTCGCCCGCTCGGTGATGTAGAGCAGTCCACCTGGGATGGCCAGACCAGCCACGTTGATGGACTCACCTTCAGCAAGCCAACGAACCCCCGTTGGCTTAGCACTGGGCTTTGGGATGGCGTAGCTCTGACTATCGCTTGACGAACCGACCTGGACGGTATGGAAGTCTCGCTCGCGGGTACTGGTGCTGAACTGAACGGTTACAGTGGGGGAGGCTGCTTGTCGAGAGGACGCAGCGATCTCGGCGGCAATATCATCTTCAGGAACGTAGGGCTTTGCCTGGGTAGCGCGTCTGATGGCCCATACCAATACGCCTATGCCCAGGATAACCCCGAGGGCGATCCAGACCTGTTTTGGAATCTGTGCCAAGAGGGCAACGACGAACAACAAGGCGTACAGAGCAATCGGCCCGCCGCCGCTCCCTTTGCGCTTCCGTGGCATATAAGTGTTCCGTACTTTAGGTAATGGCTAAATGACATTCTTACGGATTTTTCGGGGCCGGCCAAGCTGATTAGACGAAGGGAGCGCTCAGGAAAATGAGTGAGATGGGATTGCCAGCGAGGATGATCTATTGAACTCGTCCACCAGCACGCTTGAGGCCAGCCGCCTGTGTCCCGCTGTCGAGTGCTTAATCTCAGAAATTGGTGCTGATGAGACCGTGATCGAGTGCGGTATATGCGAGCTCCGATAGCACGGGACTAATCGTTGATGGCAGTGATTATCACTGATAAGGATTTTGTAAATAGTGATTTTCACCGTATTTTGATTTTTTCCTACATGCACCCTTGAAAATTTTTTTGCGCGACGGAGTTCTTATATTTGAGAGCAAAAAACTTTATAAGGTGTCAGCCTCACCGGTGACGCAGAGGTCAAAACGCGGTGTCACGACCTTGCTTTTGGCTGTTGATCTGAGGTGCTTTCACAGCCTGGCTTGCCTTGCCGACCAGGCAAGGCGAGGGCTGTTAGGGGGATCGGTACTACGGCCGTTAGGCCGCTGCTTTTGCTTTTGATTACAAAGAAACGTCCTTCCAGCATTTTTTTTGATGGGCAGGGTGCACCTCGTTATGTACCAACGTCGGACAACCACCCCCCGGTTGGCTGAGCTCACCTAGCTCGTTCGCCTGTCGACTGGTGACCTGGATGTCGGGCGATAGGTCAATGTGCTCTATTGGCGGCCTGCAAGGCCT
>NZ_JABMCN010000181.1 GCF_013179515.1 Pseudomonas sp. CM27 | reverse complement strand
CGCCTTGCAAGCCTACGCCTGGGCGCGCACCGCGCGCTGCATCCAGGCACTGCCGCTGGATGCGCCGCAGCGGCTGGAAAAGCAGCAAAGCGTGGGGTTCTTCTTCAACTACCTGCTACCCGATTTCGACCGGCAGGTGGCGGCCGTCGAGGCGGCCGCAGCACCTTTGCCGTACATCAGCGAACCGTCCTGAAGCCCACGTGTGAAGTGGCGATGAACACCGGCTGTGGCTGCCGCGCCGAGGGCCGGTAGCGCATGCAGCGGTCCGCCGAGCACAGGTGCGAGCCACCCTTGATCACCGCCACCTTCACGCCCGGTTCGGCAGGGTCCAGGCTTTGCGCCAGGCTGGGGCCGGGCGGATCCGCTTTGGCGTTGTCTTGCGCGGCATGGCCGGGCCGGTAACCGGTGCGGGTCAGCTCCCAGACATTGCCGCCGGCATCGAACAAACCAAAGCGGTTGGCCGGGAAGCAGCCTACCGGCGAGGTGCCGGTAAAGCCATCGGCAGCCGCGTTGTGGTATGGGAACTGGCCCTGCCAGGTATTGGCCATGAGCTTGCCCTTGGGCAGTTCCGTCGTGCCCCAGCTGAAGTCGGCATCCTGCAGGCCGCCGCGCATGGCGTATTCCAGTTGGGCCTCGGTGGGCAGCTTGCGCCCGGCCCAGCGGGCATAGGCCTGCGCATCCTCCAGCGCCACCTGCACCACCGGGTGGTTGTCCTGCGCTATCACGCTGCTGTCCGGGCCCAGCGGGTGGCGCCAATTTGCCCCGGCCACGAACTGCCAGCCAGGGCTGGGTACATCCGGGCCTTGCTGGAACACCATTGCCCCGGGCACCCGCAGGTGCTCGGGGAGGGTGGGGTCGTCCTCGGTGCTGATGCCCCGTTCGGCATGGGTGAGGTAGCCGGTGGCGGCCACGAAGCGGGCGAACTGCGCGTTGGTGACCGGGTGCACATCGATCCAGAAAGCCGACACCTTCGCCGCATGGGCCGGGCCTTCCTCGTCGTAGTAGCGGTCCGAGCCAAAGCTGAACCCGCCGCCCGGCAGGCGCACCATGCCGTCACGCCAGGCACCTTGCCGTGCGGCTGGCAAGCCGCTGTAGCCGTCGCACAGCAACACCGGTGCCGGGGCCTCGGGCCAGGCACTGTAACCGGCGACGAGCAGGCCGGCGGCGACCAGGGCGCAGCCGGCTACCCGGGCGATCATTGCTTGCCGGCCACGGCCTGGCGGGCCTGTATGGCAGGGCTGGCAGGGCGGCCATCGGCGTCGATGACGATGTTGCTGCGCTGGGCATAGGCCTTCCAGTCCCGCAGCATCTGCGTTACCTGCTCAGGGTGTGCGGCGGCGATGTCGTGGTGTTCGCCGGGGTCGTTGTGCAGGTCATACAGGTGCCAGGCCGGCTGGCCGTCGGTGGCGTCCCACAATAGCTTCATCGGGCCCTTGCGCAGCGAGGCGCTGCCATTGATTTCCCAGCCCAGGGCTTCGTCCTCGGCGTGGATGCGCGTGTCGTTGCCTTGCAGGTAGTTCAGCGCAGAGGTGCCCTGTGGCGGCACGATATCGCGGTCGCGGTACTTGATGCCTGGCATCGGCGCACCGGCCAGTTGTAGCAAGGTCGGCATGATATCCCGGACACTGGCCAGCTGTTCGCTGCGCCCGGGTTTGATGGTTGCCGGGGAATACACGAACGCAGGAACGCGGATGCCGCCCTGGTAGGTGGTCATCTTGTAGCGGCGGCTGGGCAGGGCGCTGACCTGGGCCCAGGCCGAGCCGATCATCAAGAACGAATCGCGGCGGCCGTAGTTGTCCAGGCTGTTGTCGAAGTGTTGTTTGATCCAGTTCGGGTCGACCCGGGTCGCGTTCTCCGGCCCATTGTCGGACATGAACAGGATCAGGGTGTTGTCCAGCTCACCGCTTTTGCGCAGGTGATCGACCAGGCGCCCGACTTCGGCATCCAGCGCCGTTACCATGGCCGCATAAACCTCCATGGTGCGGGCCGACTGCTGCTTCTGCTGTTCACTCAGCGAGGCCCAGGCCGGCACACCCTCCAGTTGCGGCTGCAGGGGGTAGTCTGCCGGTACCAGGCCGGCCTTGCGCTGTCGTTCCAGGCGTTCACGGGCAATGGCCTCGTAGCCTTGGTCGTAGCGGCCGCGGTATTGCGCAAGGTAGGCGTCTGGTGCCTGCAGGGGCCAGTGCGGCGCGGTGTAGGCGGCGAAGGCGAAGAACGGTTTGCCGCTGGCCTTGCCCTCGTCGATGGCGCTGATAAGGCGGTCGGTGAACCAGGTGGTGGAGTAGAAGTCGTCGGGTAGCTCGACAGGCTTGCCGTTGTGCTGGAACGTTGCGCTGTAGTTCGATTGCAGGTCCATGTTGGCCTGCTTGAAGTGCGCGGCGCCGCCTTCCAGCAGCACGTAGGCCTGGTCGAACCCGCGGTTCTGCGGTTGTTGCGCGGGCTGCATGCCCAAGTGCCATTTTCCGGAAATGTAGGTGCGGTAGCCGGCGTCGTGCAGCAGTTCGGCCAAGGTGGCGACATTGCCACCGAGCACGCCTTCATAGCCGGCGCGCACCTCCGAACCTGCGGGCAGGCGCTTGCGTGCTTCGGCCATCATGCCCAGCCCGGCGATGTGCGGGTCATTGCCCGACATCAGCATCGCCCGGGTGGGGGAGCAGCTGGGCGCCGCGTGGAAGTCCAGCATCAGGCGGCCGTCGGCCAGCAGCTTGTCCAGGTTCGGGGTGCGGATTTCGCTGCCCAGCGCCGACAGGTCGGAAAAGCCCAGGTCGTCGGCGACCACAAGCAAAATGTTCGGTTGTTTAACGGTTGGCGCAGCCATGGCCTGGCTGGCGCCGAGCATGAGCAAGCCGAGAGCGGCTAGGGGTTTGAGGCAGTTCATGAAGGTGCTCTTGTTGTTTTAATAGGTGAGTCGTGTCGCGCAGGTTCATAGCAGACGCTGCGCAGGACAGATACTAGCGGTGAATCAGGCTGATTCGCAGCCGTTTGGCTCATTAGCGTTCGATCAGCGAACGTTTAATGGCGCTTGCCCCTTGCGGGCATCAGTTGGCTATTGACGGCAATATGATTAACAAAAATAATCGTTAACAGAGTTATCCAATTTTATAAAAACAAGTAAAGGGAAATTCTGATGACGAGGCCGTTGAACCGGGCGTTGATGCCCGTTGTACTGCTATCGCTGTGCCAGTGTGCGTACGCGGCCAGCCCGCTTGAAGACAGCCGGCCTGGCCGGCCGGGGGCACCGCGCTGGATCGAGGACTATCGCTTTCTGGATGACCCCGCCAAGGTCGACGACCCGTTCGATGGGTTGCGCTACCACCGTTTGTCCGAGTCGGCCTGGCTGCAGCTGGGTGCCGAGGCGCGTTATCGCGCCGATGCAATGAACCGGCCGTTCTTCGGCCTGCGCGGGCTGAAGGACGACTCCTATCTGCTGCAACGGCTGCAGGCACACGCTGACCTGCACTTGTTCGATGATGCTTTGCGCACCTTCGTGCAGGTGGAAAACACCCGCGCCTTCGGCAAGGACCTGTACTCACCCAACGATGAAGGGCGCAATGAACTGCGCCAGGCGTTCGTCGACTTCAACCATGACTTCGCCGATGGCCGCTACACCACACGTGTGGGCCGCCAGGAGATGGCCTTCGGCGACCAGGTGTTCGTTACCTACCGCGACGTGCCGAACATCCGCCTCAGCTTCGATGGCGTGCGTGCCAGCCTCAACCTCAAGGACGGGCGCAAGCTCGATGCCTTTGCCGTGAGGCCGCTGAAAACCGGTGAGGACAGCTGGGATGACGGCAGCAATAACGCCGTGAAGTTCTATGGCCTGTACGGCACCTTGCCGTTGGCGGCCATCTGGAACTTGGACCTGTTCGCCTTCGGCCTGGAAACCGACCAGCGCAGCCTGGCCGGCGAGGCTGGCGACGAGCAGCGCTACACCTACGGCACGCGCCTGTTCGGCCGCTACCAGGCCCTGGACTGGAGCTGGAACCTGGCCGGGCAGGGGGGCCACCTGGGCGGTGCGTCGATCCGCGCCTGGGCGGTGTCGAGCGACAGCGGCTACACCTTCGCCCACCCTTGGCAGCCCCGCCTGGGCATGCGCATCGATGCTGCCAGCGGCGACAGCGACCCAGGCGACGGCAAGGTCGGTACCTTCGACCCGCTGTTTCCACGTAACGGGGTCTACGGCGAAGCCAGCCTGACTACCTTGAGCAACGTCATCGTGGTCGGGCCTACCTTCGGCTTCTCGCCCTGGCCTACGGTTCGCTTCGAGCAGGGCGTGCTCGAGGTCTGGAAGCAGCGCGAAGAAGACGGCGTGTACATGCCCGGCATGAGCATGCTGGCCAACACCCGCGGCACCGGCCGCCATGTGGGCACCATCTATCGTGCCAACAGCCGCTGGCTGGCCACGCCCAACCTGACGCTGGACCTCGACCTCAAGTACTACGACGTGGGCGCTGCCATCAAGGAGGCCGGCGGCGAGGATGCTTCATTCGTCTCCTTGCGCGCCACTTTCAGGCTTTGAATTTCCCGATCCATAACAACAAAAGGGGCCACACATGAGTCACTCTTCCTCATCTTCAAGCAAGCCGGTGCTCACCATCGGCCTGTGTTTTCTGGTGGCGCTGCTGGAGGGCCTGGACCTACAGGCCACCGGTGTTGCTGCACCGCACATGGCCAAGGAGTTCACGCTCACGCCTGGCATGCTCGGCTGGGTGTTCAGTGCCGGGTTGCTCGGGCTGCTGCCGGGCGCGTTCATCGGTGGCTGGCTGGCCGATCGGGTGGGCCGCAAGGTCATCCTGATCGTGGCGGTGCTGTTGTTCGGTGGTTTTTCCCTGGGCACTGCCCATGCCGAAAGCTACAACACGTTGCTGATCGCGCGCCTGATGACCGGGCTGGGCCTGGGTGCGGCTTTGCCGATCCTGATCGCCCTGGCCAGTGAAGCCGCGCCGGACCGTCTTCGCAGCACCGCGGTGAGCCTGACCTATTGTGGTGTGCCTCTGGGCGGGGCCATTGCTTCGGTCATCGGCATGGCCGGGCTGGGCGAAGGTTGGCGGACGGTGTTCTACGTCGGGGGTATCGCGCCGATTGCGATCGCCTTCGTGCTGATGCTGTGGTTGAAGGAGTCCCAGGCATTCCGCGCCCGGCCCGCTGCCAGTGCTGGCGCTGATGGCATGCTGGCGCAGCTGTTCGGGCCAGGGCAGGTCAGCCGCACCCTGTTGCTGTGGGTGGCGTGTTTCTTCACGCTCACCGTGCTGTACATGCTGCTGAACTGGTTGCCGTCGTTGTTGATCGGGCAGGGCTACAGCAGGCCGCAGGCGGGAGCGGTGCAGATCCTCTTCAACCTCGGTGGCGCTGCCGGCTCGTTCCTGACCGGGCGCATGATGGACCGTGGCTACGCCGGCCGGGCGGTGTTCATCGCCTATGCCGGGATGCTGGCGTCGCTGGCGGGGCTGGGGTTGTCGACCGGTTTCGGCTTGATGCTGCTCGCCGGGTTTACTGCGGGCTATTGCGCCATCGGCGGGCAACTGGTGCTGTATGCGCTGGCGCCTACTTTGTACCCGACCCAGGTGCGTGCCACGGGTGTCGGCGCATCGGTGGCGGTAGGGCGGCTAGGTTCCATGGCCGGGCCGTTGGCGGCTGGGCAGATTCTGGCGGCGGGGGCCGGGGTGGGTGGTTTGCTGCTGGCGGCGTCACCTGGCCTGGTGGTGGCGGCCGTGGCAGCGCGGGCTTTGCTGGGGCAGCGCAAGCGCTCTGTCGGGCCAGCGCCGACCGAAAGTATTGCCCGCTAAGACTGGGCTTTGGCGGTGTTCGAGGTTGAACCCGCTCCCACAGGGTACGCGGAGCGCCCGGCATCAGTTCTCTGCGCGACAGCGCGGCCCACCAGGCTGGGCAACCTCCTACAGACAGGGTGCATTCTTTAGCAGGTGAGGTGCGACCGGCGGTTGATCGTGTTCGGGGCAAGGCGCTTGCGGTGAGTGCCGCCTGTTCGCCACCCCAAACGGTACATGCACCATCGGCAGGTCCCCTGCCGGTGACTGCAGGTGGCTGCGCTGATCGTCAAAAAACACATGGGGCTTGAGGATCGACAGCACCCTGGGCTTTTCCATCCCACCCAGGAAGAAGCACTCATCTGGCGACACGCCCCAATCCTTCAGCGTGGTCACCACGCGCTCATGCGAAGGGGCGTTGCGCGCCGTCACGATGGCAATCCGCAGAATCCGCTTGTACGCCGGGTCTTCGGCCAGCTTGCGGTCTTCGAGCATGCGTATCAGCGAAAGCTTGCGGTACAGGTCCGCCAACGGCCCTGGCGTATGCGGGATGCCCTTGTGGACGCGTTCGTGTTCCTGAAAATCATCCAGGTTGTCGTTGCGTTTGAACACGCTCTCGGCCTCGTCGTCGGCAATCACGCCATCGAAGTCGAAGGCCACCCGCAATTCGGTGTCGATCTCGTCATCGTAGATGTGGGTTGGCAACACCCTTCCTGCCGGGTAGTTGGCGTCGATGGCTTTCTGCACATCCTCTTCGTTGGCGCTGAGAAACAGCGAGGCATTGAACGCCGGAATGTATTCGTAGGGCGAGCGGCCCGACATGAACGCTGCGCGGGTGATATCCAGCTGGTAGTGATTGATGGAGCGGAACACCCGCAAACCGGTTTCCGGCGAGTTGCGCGACAGCAGCACCACTTCCACCGGCAACTGCTCGGGGAAGGCCTTGTTGATGCTCAGAAAGCGGCGAATGAACGGGAACGCCACGCCTTTGGGGAACGGCTCGTCAAGGTTCTGCTCCTGATGCTTCCGATAAGCCTCGACGCCTTCGGTCGTGTAGATATCGTCGGAAACGGTGAGGTCGAACAGCGCACTCGAAGCCACGCCGATGACCAGTTTCTGTTCGATGGGGTAGGGCATGCGGAAACTCCTGAAGCTGCGCTGAAGGCAAGTGTACGCGTCGTTCAAGCCGGGCGTGGTGCGCTATCTGTTGGCACGTGAGTATCAGTGTCGCTCATGTTGGGCTAGTTACTCCAATTGACCCGCTACCTGCTTTTTCATTTGTCATGCTCGGTGAATGTCGAGCCATGTTGATGATGCTGCAGCAGAAAATCCACGAACACCCGTACGCGCGCCGGCATCGCCGGGCCGCCGACGAACACCGCATGGATCGGCTCGCGGTCGTCAGGGTTGTACGCTTCCAGCAACGGTACCAGCCGCCCGCTGGCCAGGTCATCGGCCACGGTGAAGGTGCCGATGCGTGCTATGCCGGCGCCAAGCCTGGCCAGCTGCGCCAGGGCTTCGCCGCTGCTGCATTGGATATTGCCCGTCACCTTCAACGAGAACACGTGGCCATCGCGGCGGAACGGCCAGTCGGGTTCGGCGCGGCGGAAGTTGAAGCGCAGGCAGTTGTGCCGGGCCAGGTCTTCGGGCACTACGGGGGTACCACAGCGCTGCAGGTACTCGGGCGAGGCGACGATCGCCTGGCCGGTCTCGCCAAAGGCTCGCGCGGTCAACGAGCTGTCCGGCAGGTGGCCGAAACGCAGCGCCACGTCGGCCTGGCCGCCGAGAATGTCCGCCACTTCGTCGCTCAGGGTCAGGTCGACCAGCACTTGCGGGTAACGCGCGCTGAACGCCGCCAGCAATGGCACCACGGTCAGCCGTGCATGGCCCAGCGCCGCGCTGACCCGCAGGCGCCCGCGTGGCACGCCCTGGTCGGTGATGGCCTGTTCCACTTCGAGCAGGTCGGCCAGCACCCGCCGTGCCCCGCGCAGGTAGGCCTCGCCTTCGGGGGTGAGGGTGAGTGCGCGGGTTGTTCGCAGCAGCAGGCGGGTGCCCAGCCGCTGTTCGGTGCGGGCGATGATGCGGCTGACTGCCGACGGCGTCAGGCCAAGGGCCCGGGCGGCGGCAGACAGGCTGCCTTCTTGCGCCACCCTGGCAAAAATCTCCATTTCTCCCGATCTTCCGCTGAAGTCCATTTGTGCCTCGCAAGCAAAGGTGATTCGCAGCAACACGGTCTAGTGCACTTTAGCCGTGGATCGTAGCATTCGCGGCATAGATAAGGAGCTTTGCCATGCGTATCAATCCCCCCTTGGTCGCGCTCGCCATCGGTGCCTTCGGCATTGGTGTCACCGAGTTCGCCCCCATGGGCATGTTGCCCAATATCGCCACCGACCTTGGCGTCTCCATCCCTGCCGCCGGCCTGCTGGTCAGTGCCTATGCGCTTGGTGTGCTGATTGGTGCACCGTTGATGACCTTGGCCACGGTGAAGATCCCGCGGCGTTACCTGCTGATCGGGCTGATGGCCATTTTCACCCTGGGCAACCTGATGTCGGCGCTGGCCAGCGACTACACCAGCTTGCTGGTCGCCCGGGTGGTCACCTCACTCAACCACGGTGCGTTCTTTGGCATCGGTTCGATTGTCGCGGCCAGTGTGGTTGCGCCGCAGAAGCGTGCCGGGGCCGTTGCGGCGATGTTCATGGGGCTGACCCTGGCCACCATTGGTGGCGTGCCGCTGGCGACCTGGTTTGGTGAAATGCTCGGCTGGCGCACAGCGTTCTGGGGTATCGCCGGGCTGGGCCTGGTGGCGATGACCACGCTGTGGTACGCGCTGCCCAATGTGGCGTTGCCCAGGGGTGACGGGGCCATGGCGGAAATCCGCGTGTTGCTGCGCGGGCCAGTGCTGGCAGCACTGTCGCTGACGGTGGTGGGCTCGAGTGCGATGTTCACGGTGTTCACCTACATCGCGCCGATCCTGCACAGCGAGGCAGCTGCCTCCACCACCTTCATCACGGTAATGCTGGTGTTGTTCGGTATTGGCCTGACCTTGGGCAACATGTGGGGTGGCAAAGCGGCCGACCGTTCTGTCGACCGCACGCTGATGCTGTCGCTGGCCGTGCTGATTGCCGTGTTGCTGGTGTTTCCGCTGGTGATGGACTGGGCGCTGCCCACGGCGCTGGCGGTACTGGTCTGGGGCGCTGCCAGCTTTGCCCTGGTGCCACCGCTGCAGATGCGTGTGATGGAGGCGGCCAAGGATGCGCCCAACCTGGCCTCGGCAGTGAACATTGGTGCGTTCAACCTGGGCAATGCAATTGGCGCGGCGCTGGGTGGGGCAGTGATCAATGCGGGGTTGGGCTACCCGGCGATCTCCCTGGCGGGGGCGGCGATGGCGGCGCTGGGTTTGCTGATGGTGCTGGTGTTTGCCTGGCGTGGGCGGGGGGTGGCTGGTAGCGGGTTGGCCGGTGTTCGCGGGTGAGGGCATAGGCAATCGCGGCAGGGCTGACAGGCGCTGCATATGTTGTGGCAAGCACCTGTCAACCCTCCCTGGTCAAGGTGTACCGTTGCGGCCATGCAGGTGGTAGGCCGGACGTTCGCTCAGGCGCTCGTAATAGTCGCGCACCGCCGGCAACTGGGGGTGCTCAAAGGGCGTTTCGAACCAGCGGTTGACCGCTAGGCCGATAGGGATATCGGCCAGGGTGAACTCGTTGCCCGCCACATAGGCGCCGGTACTGGCCAGCTGGCGGTCGAGAATGTGCATGTAGCGCGACCAGTCGGCGCAGCCGGCGGCGAGTGCCTGCGGGTCCTGGTGGGCGGGCGAATGCCTGACCAGCGACATGAACGCGTAGCTCCAGGAACGGTTCAGGTCCGAGGCCTGCCAGTCGATCCACTGGTCGACCTTGGCCCGCGCCTGCGCCTCGACGGGGTAGAACGCGGTGGCGCCGTAGCGATTGGCCAGGTAGCGGATGATGCTGTTGGATTCCCACAAGGTGAAGTCGCCGTCCTGGATCACCGGGATCATGGCGTTGGGGTTCAGGGCAAGGAACTCGACGCTGTCCGGGCTCTTGAAGCCTAT
The DNA here is from genome assembly GCF_013179515.1 of Pseudomonas sp. CM27. Lineage (GTDB taxonomy): Bacteria > Pseudomonadota > Gammaproteobacteria > Pseudomonadales > Pseudomonadaceae > Aquipseudomonas. The sequence continues at coordinate 2,414 of NZ_JABMCN010000181.1, read as the reverse complement.
GCCCCAATCTTCGCGCTCGAACGCAACCTCGAATTCGGCGCAGGCCCACAGGACTTTTCGCACATTGATGGAAGAGGCTCTGCCCAGTATGCGTAGCATGGTGTTCGTCCTTGGGTGGGGGAGGTTGATCGTCCGCCACTGTCGGGAGGCGGTCAAGCGGCAGATCGGTTGTCACCAGCCCCTTTACAGTCTTCTTGTGGTCCATTTCCGAAAGTAGGCCTTTTCACCCCATTGGTCATTGTAGTGGGGCAGGCAGCGTCCTACTCTCCGCGTAGGCTTGCCTGGGGGCCGCTAACTTGGCACCCTTGGGCCGGTTGAATTGTCTGTATCACCACAGAAGGATGTTTGCATTGAGCTGGGACAAGGTGGGGAAACTCCTCGTAGCCGCGCTGATTGGCCTGGTAGTGCTGTTGGCCGCCTACGCGATTTTCAGGGGCAACCCGCGCCTGGAGGCGTCACTGACCTATGCCTACCTCACCTACCCCAGCCAGTTCAGCGAGCGGATCAGCAAGGCCAGCGAGCAGCTCAAGTACGAGCAGTTGCAGGGCCGTATCAACAACATTGGCCAAGGCGAGCTGAGCCACGACCAGGTCGAGCGGCTGGTTGAAATGGCCCAGGCACCCTATGCCCAGCTGTTTGCCAAGCCTTTCGAGGCCGGCCTGGTCGACCACCGCACCGGGTTGCTGATCGAACTGCGCAACAGTGGCGACGCGCCGGTACGCGAGGTCAGGATCCGCCTGCCTGCCAAGGGCCTGGTGCAGGTGCGTGATGCCGCTGGCAACGACACCATTGTCGAGGCCGCCACTGCGCAGGTGGACATCCCCGGCATCGAACCTGGCGGGGCGTGCAAGGTTTGGGTGTACTTCGACGCAGACTACTCGCAGATCCGCCAGGGCGGGGTCAGCATCAGCCACGCCAATGGTGTTGCGGATGTGCAGGTGTACCGCGAGTTCACCGGGCTCCCCGCCATGGTCGCCCGTTACAGCCGTGAGCTGCTGATACTGCTGGGCATGTTGACCCTGGGCCTGCTCGGCTTGGCCTACGCCTGTGTGGCGCGCCGTACCCCGCACCAGGCGCGCCGCCTGTAGGCGCAGCCTGTTGCTGCGAGAGGCCAGTAGCAGCGCTACAACTGTTTTGTCTGTACCGGCCTCTTCGCAGCGCAAGGTGCCACCCGAGGGCAATCACTTTGTGAGGGGTCAACCGCCCCCATCATGCAGTGCCAGGCTGTGGCGCAACTGCTCCAGCATGGCCGTGCGCAGCGCCTGCGGGGCCTGCACCCGGATCGAGCCGGCCTGGGACAGCAGCCAGCCCATCAGCGCCCGGTTGTCATTGACAGTGGCGACCAGCGTGGCGCCACCGCCCGCTTGCGCGCTCAGTTGCATGTCCGCGGACAGTGGCTGCGCTTGCAGGCGCCGCGCCAGCCCGTCGTCGACCCAGGCGTGCAGCTGAACCTGCACGGGGGGCGCAAGTACATCGGGTTGCAGCTGCCGCGCTTCGCCCAGGCTCAGGCCTGGCTGCCAATGCCAGCCGTAGGGCATGCCCTTGCTGTTGCATTGCAGCGGGAACAGCGCCGCGAGCTCGACCAGGTCGCGCTCGACGGTGCGTTTGCTGGTGGTGTGGCCCACGGTTGTCAGTGCAGCCTGCAGCTGCGTGGAGCTCATGCCCGGGTGGCGGCCGGGCAACAATTTGAGCAACTGCCACTGGCGGGCGATCGTGTGGCGGGTCGGGTGGCTGGGCAAGAGGGCTCGTCCTTGAGTGCAGGCGCCAAGCTTGCCACTGATGGCTTTTGGCTATTGTGCGAGCATAACCTTTCAGGGGAAGGGATCCAAGTTGTGGCATCAAGCTTCAACGGGGTTGCGTGGCGCCAGGTCAATGATCTTGTAACGAGCGGTCGCGGTTGCCAGGGTTCGGCCCATGCTGTCTTTGAGTTCGCCTCTCGTGTAGCAAGTGTCACCGCACCGTCTCTGCATCTTGCCAATACCGGTAATTCGGCCAGGCGAAGCGGGTCGAAGGAAGCACGTCGCCATTTTTGTCGTCAGGGCGATTTCGTGCTGTTCGAGCAAGGCGTAGATAGCGGGACCCATGCAATCGTCAAGCATGGCGGTCAGCATGCCGCCCTGGATTTTGCCGACCGGCTTCGTCAACGCGCTTGAGGCGTCAAACTCTACGAAAATCTCGCGAGTGCGCTGCTCGTGCTTCACTAGCTTCCAACCAAGCAACTGGGCGACATTGGGCAGCGGGCGCAGCCCTTCCATGGTTTTCCAGAACAAGTTGTTTTTCATGAGGCGCTCCGCCTATGCACAAGCCCGGGCCAGCAGCCCGAACAAAAAGCCCAACCAGCACAGCATCATGGTGACCCAACCGACCATGACTGGGGGTGATCCATTGGTACGACGTTTTACCTGGCTGGTCAC
>NZ_JABMCN010000180.1 GCF_013179515.1 Pseudomonas sp. CM27 | reverse complement strand
CCATCGTTGCGGCCCTGGCGCAGGCGCCGGTCGATCAGTTCGAAGCTGCCGCCAATGCTGGTCAGCAGGTTGTTGAAATCATGCGCGACCCCGCCGGCAAGCTGGCCGATGGCTTCCATCTTGCGGGCCTGGTAGCGGGCGAACTCGCTGGGCTCTTGCTCGTCACCGGGCTGCTTGGGTCGGGCGTCCAGGCGCCGCTGCAGGTCCTGCAACTGGTCGCGGGCCAGGTACTGCTTGCGCCTGTTGCGCAGCGCGGACTGGGCCATGTGCAGCAACTGAGTGTTTTCGAAGGGCGAGACCAGCAGGGCAAGATTGCCCACCGGATGATTATCCATGCTTTTGGCCGACCACGCGCCCTGGGTGACCAGCACAATGGGCAAGTCCGACCAGCAAGGCTGCTGGTCGATGAACGCCTGCAGCAACGCGCTTGGGCCCTGGCTGAACACCTGCTCGTCGATGATCGCCACGCCTGCGCCTTCGGCCAGGCGTGCCTGCAGGTTGGCCAGGTCGCCTGCGCACAGGCTATCTATCCCGGCGGAGGCAAGCAGGCGTGAAGTGTCCGCGTCCAGGGGCGGGGGTGCCAGGATCAAGGCACGTTCATCCATCGCCAATGTACTGGCCAAAACGGCTCTCCTGTGGGGTGCCCTGATACCCACTGGACCTTGGGTGTGAGCCCAAGGTTCAACACAAATTCAGGGCTTCACTACAAGCCCTGCTGCAGTACCGGATCGTCCGGGTTCTGTCGTTCGAGCTCGGCCAGCAGCACCTGTACATTCTGCAGCTGGCCGGTCTCTTTCCAGTACTGGATGAGCAACACCCGCGCTCGGCGATTGGCCGGCTGCCGGTTGAGCACGATTTCCAGCTGCTTCTGGGCCGCGTCAAGTTGGTCCAGCTCATGCAGGGTGACTGCCAGGGTATAGCGGTAGTCGCTATTGTCCGGGTCCAGCTCGACGGCGCGGGACAAGGCCAGCAAGGCGTACTCGCGCTGGTCATGACGGTTCAGCCAGAGCCCCAGCTCATACTGCAGAAAGGCCGAATCCGGGCTCAGGGCCAACGCCTTGCCCAGCACCTGGCGCGAGGTGTCGTGATGGCCCTGGCGCTCCAGCAGGCGCACCTGGGTAGCAAGGGCGTCGAGGTTGCCTGGGGCTACCGCCAGCGCCCGCTGCAGGGCCGTGGCGGCTTGGTTGTAGTCGTTTTCATGCAGGTACAGGCGTGCGAGGTGAACTTGGGCGTCGGCATCCTCGGGTTGTTGCTCCAGGGCTTGCTGGTATTGCTCAAGGGCCGCCTGGAGCGGGCCGAAATACAGGCCGATGGCGTCGGGGTCAAGGCCCAGCAGGGCGTCTACGGCAGCAAAGCGCACGCTTTGCTCGTCGTCGTCCAGCAGCGGGCCGAGCACCAGGCTGCGCTGCGCCGGCGGCAGCAGGCGGCGTATGCCGGCAATCGCCGCTCGGCGCACCAGCGGCTCGGCATGCGCCAGGTCCTGTTGTGCCAGTTTCAATGCCTGGGGCGACGGGTAATTGGGCAATTCGGCGTACAGGGCTGCCCGGCGGATGGCCGGCAAGTCGCTGCGTTGCAATTGCTGGTAAAGCACCCGCGCGGCACCAGGCTGGCCCTCGTGAGCCTGGCGCAGGGCCTTGGCGTAGCTGTGTGCTGGCAAGGTCGGCGCGGCCGGCTGGTCGTCGTGCCACAGGTAGCCGAACAGGGCCGATACCAGGGTCAACAGCAGCAGGGCAATCAGGTAGCGGTTGCGTCTGGGCATTGATGGGACCGTGGCGACGGGAAGGGCAGAGCTTGGGGCAGTGGGGAGGGAAATGCAACCGGGGGCGGCGTGCGCCTGGTGGGGGACCGAGTGAGGGCTGCCATGTGTTCGGCTCGGTATTGAGGTGATGCACACATCGAGCGCCGAAGAGGGTGCGGCATACATCATGAACCCCCATAAAAAAGCCCCGCAGACCAAAGCCTGCAGGGCAAACGGCTGGGGGAGAATCCAACCAAAGGAGCCGTTGAAACAGGATGTATCAGTGCGCGATGGCCACCGCTTCCGGTTGGCAGCCGCCGCCCAGGGCCTTGTAGATCGAGACAATGCCGCGGTACAGCTCGACCTCACCCTGTGCTTGCGCGTCTTCAGCGCTAAGCCGTTCGCGTTCGGCATCCAGCAGCACCAGGTAGTCCACCGTGCCTTCGCGATAACGAATCGAGGCCAGTTGCGCCGCTTTGCGGCTGGCGTCGCTCTGGCGCATCAGCGACAACAGCCGCTGCTGGGTCTTGTCGTAATCGCTGAAGGCGTTGGCCGATTCTTCTAGGGCCAGCAACACCTGCTGTTCGTAGTTGGCCAATGCCCCTTCGGCATCGGCCTTGGCACCGCGCAGGCGGGCCCGCACGCTGCCCAGGTCGAACGCCGCCCAGGTGATGCTCGGGCCCAGCGCCCAGGCATTGGCCGCCGAGGAGCCGAGCTGCGATCCCCGCGCGGCGGTAAAACCAAGGAAGCCGCTGAGGCTGACGCGGGGGAACAGGTCGGCCGTGGCCACACCGACGTTGGCGGTGGCGGCTGCCAGCTGGCGTTCGGCACTGCGGATGTCGGGGCGGCGGCGCAGCAGTTCACCCGGGTCCCCCACCGGCAGGGCCTTGGCGATGGCCGGCAGGGCTTTAGGCGACAGGTCTACGCTGAGCGCGTCGGGGCGCTGGCCGAGCAGGGTGGCGATACGGTGTCGCGCCCGGGCCTGTGCGGCCTGCAGCTGCGGCACGGTGGCTTCTACCCCGGCCAGGCGCGCATCGGCGCGAACCACGTCGAGGTCGTTGCCGACGCCGGCATCGCGCAGGGTTTCGGTGATGCTGCGTGATTCCTGCTGGGTCTTGAGGTTGGCCAGGGCGATGTTCTCGCGCAGCTGCGCACCTCGCAGTTGCCCGTAGGCATCGACCAGCTCGGCGATCAGGCTGACCTGCAACTGCTGCAGGTCGGCGGCGGCCGCCCCTTCCTGAGCTTCGCTGGCCTCGATCTGGCGCTGGATCCGGCCGAACAGGTCGAGCTCCCAGGCCATGTCCAGGCCCAGGTCGTAACGCTCGCTGTTCACCCGGTTATCCGCCTGGCCAGGAATCTGGCCCTTGCCGATGTCGCTGCTGGCGCGGCTGGTGACTACCGGCAACTGATCGTTCTCGGCGTCTTCACGAATCGAGCGGGCCGACTTCAGGCGGGCGAAGGCCACGCGCAGATCCCGGTTGCCCTCCAGCGAAGCCTGCACCAGCTGGTTCAGCACCGGGTCGTCGAACTGCTTCCACCACAGGCTTTCGAAGCGGCTGCGGTCATAGGCCTTGGCCTGTACGTCACCACTCAGCTGCGCAGGCTCGGTGGCTGGCGCCTTGTAGTCCGGGCCGACTGCACAGGCGGCCAGGGCCAGTGCCAGCAGGCTTGGGGTCAGGGGTTTGAGCAGGTTCATGCGTGGTTCTCCAGCACTTGCACGCGCTCGGCCTTGCGGGCCTGGCGACGCTCGACGAAACGGCGAATCAGGAAGAAGAACACCGGGGTCAGGAACAGGCCGAACACCGTCACGCCGATCATCCCCGAGAACACTGCCACACCCATGGCATGGCGCATTTCCGAGCCGGCACCGGAGCTGAACACCAGTGGCACCACACCCATGATGAAGGCGATCGAGGTCATCAGGATCGGCCGCAGGCGCAGTCGGCAGGCCTCCAGCACCGCCGCCAGCGGGTCGAGGCCCTTGGCTTGCTCATCCTTGGCAAACTCGACGATCAGGATCGCGTTCTTGCATGCCAGCCCCACCAGTACAATCAGGCCGATCTGGGTGAAGATGTTGTTGTCGCCACCCGACACGATCACACCGGTGATGGCCGACAGCAGGGTCATCGGCACGATCAGGATCACCGCCAGCGGCAGGCTCCAGCTTTCGTACTGGGCGGCCAGCACCAGGAAGGCCAGCAGCACGCACAGCGGGAACACGAACAGCGCGGTATTGCCCGAGAGGATCTGCTGGTAGGTCAGGTCGGTCCACTCGAAGGTCATGCCGTTGGGCAGTTCCGCTTTCAGCAGCTTCTCGATCGCAGCTTCCGCCTGGCCGGAGCTGTAGCCAGGGGCTGCTGCACCGTTGATTTCAGCGGTGATGAAACCGTTGTAGTGCATCACCCGGTCCGGCCCGGAGGTGTCGCTGACCTTGAGGAAGGTTGCCAGCGGGATCATCTCGCCCAGGTTGTTGCGCACCTTCAGCTGGCCGATCTGCTCGGCATCAAGGCGGAACTGCTGCTCGGCCTGGACGTTGACCTGGTAGGTGCGGCCAAATCGGTTGAAGTCGTTGGTGTACAACGAGCCCAGGTAGACCTGCAGGGTATCGAAGATGTCGTTGATCGCCACGCCGTGGGTCTTGGCCTTCTCGCGGTCGATGGCGGCATCGACCTGCGGCACGTTGACCTGGTAGCTGGTGAACAAGCCCGCCAGTTCCGGCACATTGTGGCTCTTGGCGATGATGTTCTGGGTTTCCTTGTACAGCGCTTCGTAGCCCAGGTTGCCACGGTCTTCGATCTGCAGGCGGAAGCCGCCGATGGTGCCCAGGCCTTGTACTGGCGGTGGCGGGAAGATCGCGATGTAGGCGTCCTGGATGTCGGCGAACTGGGCATTGAGCGCCGCCGCAATGGCCGCTGCCGACTGGCTCGGGTCCTTGCGCTCGTCGAACGGTTTGAGCGGGGTGAACACGATGCCGCTGTTCGGGCTGTTGGTGAAGCCGTTGATCGACAAGCCAGGGAAGGCCACCGAGTCGGCCACGCCAGGTTGTTTCAAGGCAATTTCGCTCATGCGCTTGATCACCGCTTCGGTGCGGTCAAGGCTCGCTGCATCCGGCAGTTGGGCGAATGCCACCAGGTACTGCTTGTCCTGCGACGGTACGAAACCGGTCGGGGTAGACGAGAAGCCCAGGTAGGTCAGGCCCATCAGGCCGGCATACACGAACAGGGCGATGCCGCTGGAGCGGATGACCCGGCGCACGCCGCCAACATAGCCATGGCTGGCGCGGTCGAAGAAGCGGTTGAACGGGGCGAACAGCCAGCTGCCCAGCAGTTTTTCCAGGAACCGAGAGAAACGGTCCTTGGGTGCATGGTGGTCCTTCAGCAGTACGGCAGCCAGCGCTGGCGACAGGGTCAGCGAGTTGAACGCCGAAATCACCGTCGAGATGGCAATGGTCAGGGCGAACTGCTTGTAGAACTGCCCGGTAAGACCGGAAATGAACGCAGCAGGCACGAACACGGCGCACAGCACCAGGGCGGTGGCGATGATCGGCCCGGTGACTTCGCTCATGGCCTTCTGCGTGGCTTCCAGCGGTTTCAGGCCCAGGCCGATGTTGCGCTCCACGTTTTCCACCACGACGATGGCGTCGTCCACCACGATACCGATGGCCAGCACCAGGCCGAACAACGACAAGGCGTTGAGCGAGAAGCCGAACAGGTGCATCACCGCAAAGGTACCAATCAGCGACACGGGCACGGCCAGCAGCGGGATGATCGAGGCGCGCCAGGTCTGCAGGAACAGGATCACCACCAGCACCACCAGCACCAGCGCTTCGAACAGCGTATGCACCACAGCTTCGATGGAGCCGCGCACGAATACGGTCGGGTCATAGACGATGCTGTAGTCCATGCCCTCGGGGAAGTCCTTCTTCAGCTCGGCCATCTTCGCCCGCACTTCGTCGGAGATCTCGATGGCATTGGAGCCTGGGCGCTGGAAGATCGGGATGGCCACGGCGGGCTGGTTGTTCAGCAGCGAGCGCAGGGCGTACTGGCTGGAACCAAGCTCGACCCGGGCGATGTCCTTCAGGCGAGTGATTTCGCCATCGGCGCCAGCACGGATGATGATGTTTTCAAACTCTTCCTCGTTGACCAGGCGGCCTTGGGTATTGATCGACAGCTGGAAGCTGGTCGAACCCGGGGCAGGCGGGGCGCCCAACTGGCCGGCGGCCACCTGACGGTTCTGCTCGCGGATCGCTGCCACCACATCACTGGCAGTGAGGTTGCGCGAAGCGGTCTTGTTCGGGTCCAGCCACACGCGCAGGGAGTAGTCGCCCATGCCGAACAGCTGCACGTCGCCCACGCCGCCCAGGCGCGCCAGCTCATCCTTGATGTTGAGGATGGCGTAGTTGGACAGGTAGAGCATGTCGTAACGGTTGTCCGGCGAGGTCAGGTGCACGACCATGGTCAGGTCGGGCGAGGCCTTGTCGACGGTGATACCGATGCGGGTGACTTCCTCGGGCAGCTTGGGCTGGGTGCGGGTGACGCGGTTCTGCACCTGCACCTGGGCATTGTCCAGGTCGGTACCCAGAGCGAAGGTGATGGTCAGCGTCAGCTTGCCGTCAGCGGTGGACTGGGAGGACATGTACAGCATGTTCTCGACACCGGTGATGGCCTGCTCCAGCGGCGCGGCGACGGTTTCGCCGATCACTTTGGGGTTGGCCCCGGGGAAGTTGGCGCGCACTACCACGGTGGGCGGCACCACTTCGGGGTATTCGCTGATCGGCAGCTGGAACAGCGAGATCGAACCGGCAATCAGCAGTATCAGCGACAGCACCGCGGCGAAGATCGGCCGGGTAATGAAGAATTTCGAGAAGTTCATCGGAGTGGTCCCTTAACCGCGTGGCGCTTGGGCGCTGGCGGCTTTTACAGTGTTGCCCGCCACTTTCGGCGCCGGGTTGCTGGCCTCCAGCGCCTGGCGCTGCTGGGCGAGGGCGGCGAGGGTCTGTTCGCTGGCCATCGCGGTTTCTTCCGGGGTGACTGCCGAGCCAGGGCGCACGCGCTGCAGGCCCTTGACCACGATGCGGTCATCCTTGCCAAGGCCGCTGCGCACGATGCGCAGGCCTTCGAGCTTCGGCCCCAGCTCCACGGCGCGGTAGGCGGCCTTGTTGTCCTTGTCCATGACCAGCACGAACTTCTTGCCAAGGTCGGTGCCCACGGCTTCGTCGTTGATCAGCACGGCGTCGTATTGGGCGCTGCCCACCAGTTTCAGGCGTGCATACAGGCCCGGGGTGAACTGGCCGTCGCGGTTGTCGAACACCGCGCGGCCACGGATGGTGCCGGTGCGCGGGTTGACCTGGTTGTCGACGAAGTTCATCTGGCCCAGGTGCGGGTTGCCGGTTTCGTTGGTCAGCCCCAGGTACACCGGGGTGCTCTGGCCACGCTGGCCTTCACGGGCCAGCTGGGTGTACTTGAGGTACACGCGCTCGTCGGCGTCGAAGTAGGCGTAGACCTTGTCGGTGGACACCACGCTGGTCAGCGGGGTGACATCGGCGCTGACAATGTTGCCGGCGGTGAACTGGGCGCGGCTGACGCGGCCACTGATGGGCGCGGTGACGCGGGTGAAGCTGAGGTTCAGGCGCGCCAGGTCGAGCTGGGCCTGGATCGCATCGACGCCGGCTCGGGCCTCGGCAGCGGCGCTGCTGCGCGATTCGGCCAGCTCGGCAGAAATGGCGTTGCTGTCACGCAGGCGCTCGCCGCGGCGGGCTTCGTTGGCGCTGCGGATGGCGGTGGCCTTGGCCTGTTGCAGCTGGGCTTCAAGGCGGCGCACCTCGGCCTGGAACGGGCGCGGGTCGATCTGGAACAGCAGGTCGCCTTTCCTGACCTGGGCGCCCTCGGTGAAGGCTACCTGATCGATCTGGCCGGAGACCCGTGGGCGTACTTCGACGGTTTCCGGGGCTTCGAGGCGGCCGGTGAACTCGTCCCATTCGTTGATCGGTTGTTCGAGCACTTTGGCCACGGTGACTTTTGGCGCGGCGGGAGCCTGCACGGCGTCGGGGGTTCGACCGCAAGCGCTGATCACCACCACTGCCAGGGCAGCGAGGGGGAAGCGCAAGGGTTTGAGTGATTGTTCCATGGAGAACTCCGCCAATGTATTAGTAGTGGGCGGAGTGTGAGTGTGTTGCGCGCAAGGCACGAATCGAACGGGCCGAAGGTTAATATCACGCTGAATGATAGGTGCGGATCATTCACCGACGCCACGCATGGTCGGGGCTGGCGATTCAGTGAATGCTCGACGCCAGCTCAAAGATCGGCATGTACATCAGGATCACGATCAGGCCGATCAGCAGGCCGATGAAGGTCATCAGCAGCGGCTCGAACAGTTTGACGAACCATTCCACCCAGCGGCCGATTTCCTGGTCATGGAAGTCGGCGCAGCGCTCCAGCATCTCGCCCAGGTTGCCAGACTGCTCGCCTGCGCGCAGCAGCCGCAGTGATACCGGCGTGACCAGTTGCCCGGCTTCAAGTGCATCAGACAGCGGCAGCCCTTCGCCCACGCGCTGGCTGGCCTGTTGCAGGCCCTGCGCCGCCGCGCTGCCGAGCAGGCCACGGGCCATGCCCATGGCGGTGAGGATGGGGATACCGCCTTGCAGCAGGATCCCCAGCGAGCGATAGAAGCGCGCCAACTCGTACATCATCAGGCGCTGGTGCAGTGCCGGCAGGCGCCGCAGCTGGCAGGACGCCCAGCGTCGCACCCGTGGGTGGCGGCGCAACAGCCACAGCGCCGTGACCCCACCGACGGTGCCCAGGGCCAGCGGCAGTTGCTGGGCATGCAGGAACAGGCCGATCTGCATCAGCACCCGTGACAGCCAGGGCAATTCGGTGCCCATGCCTTCGAACACCTGGCTGAAGCGTGGCACCACGTAGCCCAGCAGGAACAGCACCACGCCACCTCCCACCAGCAACAACAGCATGGGGTACACCGAGGCCCCCACCAGCTTTTGCCGCACCAGGTCCAGGCGCTGGCGGTAGCTGATGTAGCGGGCGAGGGCATCGCCCAGCGCGCCGGTGCGTTCGCTGGACTGCACCAGCGCCACGTACAGTGGCGGGAACACCCGTGGCTGCTGGCCCAATGCCTGGGACAGCGAGCGGCCTTCGTACAGCTGGCGTACCAGCTCGCTCAGCACTTTGCGCGCTGCGGCAGCGGGGGCCTTTTCTGCAAGGCTTTCCAGTGCGTCGATCAGCGGCAGGCCGGCGTTGAGCAGGGTAGAAAGCTCCTGGCTGAACAGCACCAGGTCGAACGCGGCCTCGCGGCGCCAGGCCATGCCGCGCAGGGCACCGCCCTGGCCGCGCAGGCTGAGCACACGCAGGCCCTGTTGTTCGGCCTGGCGCCGGGCCTGGTCGGCGTCATCGGCGTCGATCTGCAATTGCACCACGCCCTGTCTGCCCAGGGCCTTGAGGCTGTAGCGCATGGCCGCTCTCCTTACTGCCAACTGGTGATTTCGGCGTTTTCCCCGTCGCCGCCGGGCTGGCCATCCTTGCCCATCGACAGCAAGTCGTATTCGCCGCCGTTCTCGCCGGGTTGCCGGTAGATGTACGCGCGGCCCCATGGGTCCTGCGGCACGGCCTTCTGCAGGTACGGGCCGGTCCAGCGGGCCTCGCCACTGGGGGCGACCACCAGGGCCTGCAGGCCTTGCTCACTGTTGGGGTAGTGGCCGACCTCCAGGCGGTACAGGTCCAGGGCCTTGCTCAACCCCTCTATCTGCGCCCGCGCCACCTTGGCCTCGGAGCGCCCGAGCTGGCTGAAGTACTTGGGCGCGACGATGCCGGCCAACAGGCCGAGCACCACCAGCACCACCAGGAGTTCAAGCAGGGTGAAGCCGCGTTGCGGGTTGGTTCTGCGCTGCATGATGAAACCTCCACTGCATGGGAACACGCGTTTCCAGCCACCATGCAACAGCCGTGCACGTCTGCCTCGGGGCCTTGCGCCATGCGGCACAGGAAGCGGCACAGTGCTTGCGTCGTGGTCATCGACCTCGGGTTTTCCGGGGCATTTCCCCCACATCGGGGGCCACGACGAAGAGGCGACCGACATGCGTGGACTCATCCTTGGTTTGATCTGGCTGACGGCAGGTGCTGCCCAGGCCGATGTGTATATTTCCATCGATGCCAAGGGCGGCTACGTACTGACCAACGTCCATCGACCCGGGCGCCACTACGAAAAGGTGATCAGCGAGCCGCTGGCGCTGGCCGGCCCGGCCAATGCACAGATGATCACCGGGCGGCCGTACGCCGAGGTGGTCGCGGCGGCGGCGAAGGTCCACAACGTACCCCAGGCATTGTTGCATGCGCTGATCAAGGCCGAATCGGGCTACAACCCCAAGGCCCGCTCGCGGGCCGGTGCGGTGGGGTTGATGCAGCTGATGCCGGATACTGCCCGCGAAATGGGTGTGGAGGACCGGCTGGACCCGGAAGACAACGTGCAGGGCGGTGCGCGATACATCAAGCGCATGCTCACGCTGTTCGACAACGATATCACCCTGGCCGTGGCGGCCTACAATGCCGGGCCGGATGCCGTGCTGCGGCGCGGTGCTGTACCGCCTTTTGCCGAAACCCGGCGCTATGTACCGACTGTGCTGAGGGAGTACCGCAAGCTGCAGGGCCTGGCAGATGATTCGCCGCTCTGAGCCAGCGGTGAGTGCACAGCCTGGGTAATACCCTTCGGCGGGCGCCATTAATTTAATACCATGGTCCCCCCAACTCTGGGCTATAACCTTCTCAAGGTGCCCAGCTGTGGAGTCCGCCATGGACATCGCCCCTCGTTCCGACGCTATGGATGTGCCTGCCGGTAGCGAGCTGGCCGCCCCGCGCAAGCCGTTCAACCTGCTGCGCTGGTACGCCTGGGTCAGCCTGGCCATCATTCTTTCGGTAGCCGCCGGGCTGGGGCTGATTTCCAGCCGGTTCATCATCGACGAAAGTGTCGAGCGCGACGCCTTGCTCACCGCGCAATTCATCACCTCCATCGCCGACGCCGAAGTGCGCCACGTGTCGATCCCCAATGTGCGCACGATGGGCGAACTGCTCGACCCGCGTACCGACCACATGGCCCTGCCGGGTGTCGACCCTGATGCCCGGCGCAAGGCCCGCGGCGAGTTCCTCGACCACATCGCCCACCTGCCGGACATGCTGCTGGCCAACATCTATGCCCCGGACCGCACGGTGATCTGGTCCAGCAACCCGGCGCTGATCGGCAAGCTGATCGACGCTGACGACGACCTGGATCGGGCGTTTGAATACAAGATGCGGGTCTCGGCCAGCTACCACAACTTCGAGCAGGCCCGCGCCGAGCAGAAATTCGTGACGCCGCCCGAGCAGTTGTTCATCGAAAACTACATTCCGCTGTTCGACGCCGATGGCGACCACGTTATGGCCATGGTCGAGATCTACAAGGAACCCCACGACCTGATCGTGCGCATCGAGCATGGCCTGATCCTGATCTGGCTGGCGATCACCGTCGGCGCGGCGCTGGTCTACATCGGCCTGTACGGCATCATGCACCGCGCAGCGCGGTTGCTGGCGGTGCAGCAGAAGCGCCTGATCAACAATGAAACCTATGTGGCGCTGGGCGAGGTGTCATCGGCGGTGGCCCACAGCCTGCGCAACCCGCTGGCCAGCATCCGCTCCAGTGCCGAACTGGCCCAGGCGTTCGACGAAGGCCCGGCGCAACGCAATGTCAACGACATCATCAGTCAGGTCGACCGCATGTCGCAGTGGATCCGCCAGATGTTGCAGTCGCTGCGCCCGCTCAACGATGAAGCCGTGGCAGTGGACTTGCCACAGGCATTGCAGGAAAGCCTGCAGACCTACGCCGTGCCGTTGGCGCGCGGCGGCGTGAGCCTGGACCTGCAGCCGTTACCGGCGGTGCAGGTGCTGGGCCACCCGGCGTTACTGCGGCAGATCTTCAGCAGCCTGATCGCCAATGCCCTGGAGTCGATGGAGCAGGGTGGGCGGCTGCGTATCGAGGTGGTGCGCCAAGACCGGAGCAGCCTGATCCTGCGCCTGTCAGACAATGGCAAAGGCATGAACGAAGCGCAGCAGCGCATGGCCTTTCGGCCGTTTTTCACCACCAAACAGGGTGGTCTGGGCGTGGGTCTGGTGCTGGTCAAACGCATCATGGAGCGCTTCGGCGGCACGGTACGGCTCAGTAGCAGTGAAGGCCACGGGACGCGAGTGTCGTTGAACTTTCGTTTGGCAAAAAGCACCTAGAGGCATTAACTATATTCGCTAACTAGTTGATATATATGCTTTTACTGGTTTTGGGGTGAAAAGTACCCAATTGTGGGGCATTGACCTCCGAGTATTTTTAATAAAACGCGGTAACCGGCTGAAAAATATACCTATTGGTCTTTCAGTATCGGGCTGGCTGATTTTTTGCTACGTGATTGACCAAGCGCAACACGCGATGAATGGCAGCTGCGGCTGCCCAAGCGGGATGCTCTCAAACGGCTACTGCCATTTGCCTTGA
>NZ_JABMCN010000018.1 GCF_013179515.1 Pseudomonas sp. CM27 | reverse complement strand
TTTCCATGAACGGGTTGCCACCACGGGCCTCGATCCACTCCGCCAGCGCGGCTTCCACCGGGTCATCGGGCACGGCAAACGGAATCTTGGCGATCACCACATGCTCGCAGTACGCACCAGGAAGGTCGACACCCTCGGCAAAGCTGGCCAGGCCGAACAGTACGCTGTGCTGGCCATCGTCTACCCGCGCCTTGTGCTTGTTCAGGGTTTCCTGCTTGGACAGGTTGCCCTGGATAAGCACCAGCTTGCGCCAGTCACGGTCCAGGCCGTCGAACACTTCCTGCATCTGCTTGCGCGAAGAGAACAGCACCAGCGCGCCGCGGGCACCTTCGACGATATTTGGCAGCTCGCGGATGATCGCCGCAGTATGTGCCGCCGCGTCGCGGGGGTCGGCCTGCAGGTCGGGGACCCGCAGCACACCGGCATCGCCATGCACGAACGGGCTGGGCACCACGCAGGTGACCGCATCGCGGGGCAGGCCCGAACGCATGCGGAACCTGTCGAACTTGCCCAGCGCGGTCAATGTCGCCGACGTCACCAGCGCACCGTGGGCAACGCTCCACAAGCTGCGGCGGAGCATTTCGGCGGCGAGGATAGGGCTGGCGTTGACCTCGATGTCGAACAGCGCACCGCTTTCGGCCAGGGTCAGCCAGCGGGCCATGGGCGGGCTGTCCTCCGGGTCTTCGGCGGTAAAGGCCGTCCACAGCTCCCAGTTGCCCTGGGCACGGGTGACCAGGCTACCGAACAGCGGGTACCATTCCTCGGCCTGATGGCTGGCGATACCAATGCTTACCTCGCCATCCATGCCTTCCTTGAGCAGGTCGGCCAGGCGGGTGAACAGGTCGTTGAGGCGGGCAAAGCCCTTTTTCAACTCGATGCCCACTTCGCGGATCTGCTCCGGCACCACGCCACCCTCGAAGCGGTAGCGCGGGCGCTCGCGGCCCTCGGTGTCCTCGGTGGGGCGGAAGTCGGCAACCTGCTCGCACAGGGTGAACATGAACTGCTGCTGGGTGCGCACTTCACGCGCCAGTTCGGGCACCTGCTCGATGTACTTGCCCAGGTCGCCGGGCAGCGGGTGCTGGGCCAGCAGCTTGGTGAGGTTCTTGGCGGTCTGCTCCAGCCAGTCGGCAGTGGAACGCAAGCGCGAATAATGAGCGAAATGGCCGATCGCCTTGTCTGGCAGGTGATGGCCTTCGTCGAACACGTACATGGTGTCGCGCGGGTCGGGCAGTACCGCCCCGCCGCCCAGCGCCAGGTCGGCCAGGACCATGTCGTGGTTGGTGACAATAACGTCGACCTTGCCCATGCCCTCGCGGGCCTTGTAGAACACGCACTGCTGGAAGTTCGGGCAGTGGCGGCCGGTGCACTGGCTGTGGTCGGTGGTCAGGCGTGCCCAGTCCTGGTCTTCCAGGGCCTCGGGCCAGCTGTCACGGTCACCGTCCCAGCGGTTGCCGGCGAGCTTCTCGATCATGCTGTTGAATAGCTTCTGGCTGCGCTCGTCGACTTCGATGTGGAAGCCTTCTTCCTCGAACAGCTGCGCGGTGGCCGACTGGGCGTGGCCCTCCTGCAGCAGGATGTCGAGTTTGGACAGGCACAGGTAACGGCCACGGCCCTTGGCCAGGGCGAAGCTGAAATTGAGCCCGCTGTTGCGCATCAGGTCGGGCAGGTCCTTGAAGACGATCTGCTCCTGCAGGGCGACGGTGGCAGTGGCGATGACCAGGCGCTTGCCGGCAGCCTTGGCGGCCGGAATGGCGGCCAGGCTGTAGGCCACCGTCTTGCCGGTACCGGTGCCCGCCTCCACTGCCACCACGGCGGGCTCGCCGGCACGGCGGCCTTCATCGTCGCAGGCAATGTCGCCGAGCACTTTGGCCACTTCGGCGATCATCAGGCGCTGGCCATAGCGCGGCTTGAGGCTCTTGGCTTCGAGAAAACGCGAGTAGGCGCCCTGGATGGTGGCTTTGAGTTCGGTGCTGATCATGGTCTGCAGGCGCCCGGAGGGCTGGATATATTTTCAGTGTTTCGCATGGGGCGGCTATCATACCCCGCTATTGCCCTTTGTGCCGCATGGAGATCCTGATGCTTGCCTTTGCCCTGCCCTACACACTGCATGTTCTGGCCGCTCTGGTGTGGGTCGGCGGCATGTTCTTCGCCTGGCTGGTGCTGCGCCCGGCAACGGTTGCAGCCCTTGAGGGCCCTGCGCGGCTGCGTCTGTGGGTGGAAGTTTTCCGACGCTTCTTCGGCTGGGTCTGGCTGGCGGTGGCGATCTTGGCGATAAGTGGTATCGGCATGTTGCACATGCGTTTCAGCGGTTTCGAGACTGCGCCGAAGTATGTACAGGTGATGATTGGCGGGGGAATTGCCATGTTTGCCCTGTTCTTGCGCGTGCAGGCGTTGCTGCTGCCGGAACTGAAGGCGGCTGTCCAGGCCGAGGACTGGGCGGCGGGTGCAGCGGTGCTGGGACGGATTCGGCGGATGGTGGGGGTTAACCTGCTGCTGGGGATTGCCGTGGTGGCGGTGGCCAGCTCGCGGGGGATGGTGTGACAGTTGGGCCAGCCGCAGCACATTCAGCGCCTGTGAGATCGAGCGCCGCCGCTTCCCCTCAACCATCCCGCCGCACCTTCCGCACCCGGGGAATGGACATCACATGAAAAATCCCCGTCAACACTATCTGCAGCCGGTCGAACCAGCGGTGGCTGCGCCCTCGCAGGCTGCCATTGAAAAACAGCACTTCCAGCAGGTGCAGCCCCAGCAACACGATGCCCGTGGCATTGATCAGCAGATTGAAGGGCAACGGTTGCGGCACCAGCTGGTTGAACAGCAGCACTCCCCAGAAAGCGACCGTCAGGACCTTGCCCAGTCCCAGGATGAACTTCATGGCGTTCTCCCTACCGTTTTGAAAGCCAGGCTGGGGGGCTGCCCCCCTTTACCCTTCCATCGCCCGGGATACCGAGCGCCGCCTGGGCGGCGCTCGGTATCACACAGACTGCAGAGCGCAAACCTTCAGCGCTGGATCTTGATCTCGGTACGACGGTTCATGGAGCGCCCTTCGGCCGTGGCATTGTCCGCCACTGGCTGGGTTTCACCGGCACCTACCACCGAAACGAAGCTGCTGCGCGGTACACCGCTCTCGACCAGGTAGTCGGTCACCGAGTGGGCACGGCGCTCGGACAGTTTCTGGTTGTAGCTGTCGGAGCCGACGCTGTCGGTATGGCCGCTGACACTCAGGCGGGCAGAAGGCGCTTCCTGTTTCAGGCGCGTGGCAATGGTATTGAGGCGCTCCTTGTCACGGGCGGTCAGGCGCGCAGAGTCGAACTCGAAGTGCACATCGCGGATGACGATGACTTCTTCTTTCTGCACCACCACTTCCTCAACCACCGGGGCCGGCTCTGGTGGGCAGCCATTGGCATCGACCTGCACGCCGCGCGGGGTGCCGGGGCACTTGTCGCGGCTGTCCGGAACGCCATCGCCATCCTCGTCGCCATCACCGTGAGCCCAGCAGTAGCCCGCCGCCAGGCCACCGCCCAGCAACGCGCCCCAGCCAGCCCAGCTGGAACTCTCGATGGCACCCAGGGCGGCGCCGCCTACACCCCCGACGGCGGCACATTTAGGCCAGTCGGTTTTTTGCAAACCTGCACAACCAGTCAACACACTGGTCAGCAGTACCAGGGGTAACGCTGTGCGTACTATGCTCATTTCATTGCTTCTCCTAGGGGGAATCGGCATAAGGCCGATCTCTGGGAGTAAAGACCGCGCACTCCAACCCTGCCACCAATAAGCCACGACACGGTCACATGCCGCTTTGCCCGCGCGCGCCGGACCGCTAGTCTTGGACAACTTGAACGAGGATTGGCAATGACCGACGGTTTTTCCCAACGCACCCCGCAGCAGGCCCTGGCAGCCCTGCTAGAGCGTTTCACCCCGCAACGCCTGCTGCTGGTCGGCACGCGCTTTCCAGCCCTGGACGCCTTTGCCCAGGCGCACCCACAGGTGACCATCGCCAGCGCTGCACCGGGCCCGCTGCCAGGCGAACTGGCAGCCCAGCGTTTCGACCTGGCGGTGCTGGTCGACTGCCTGGAGCACCTGCCCAAGCGCGCCGGCCTGGAACTGCTCGGCGGCATCCGCAACCTCAATGCCAGCCGTGTCGCGGTGCTGGCCGACCTGGGTGCCTGCGGCTGGCAGGACACCGACTTCTTCGCCCTGGCGCTGTCGGCCAGCGAGAAATTTCGCCGTGACCAGCAGGTGCTGAGCCTGTTCACCTATGATCTACATGATTACAAACAGGTCCCCGACTGGCTGAACGCCAGGTTCTGGGCCAACCCTGAAAACTTCGGCAAGTACTGGTGGTGATGATGAGTGTCTCGGTCTGCCCTTGTGGCAGTGGCAACCTGCTCGATGCCTGCTGCGGGCACTACCATGCCGGCACCCCGGCACCGGATGCCCAGGCATTGATGCGCTCACGCTACAGTGCTTATGTGCTGGGCCTGATGGACTACCTGGTGGCCACCACCCTGCCGGCCCAGCAAGCCGGTCTTGACCGTGCCGCCATGGCTGCCTGGAGCGCCCAGAGCACCTGGCTGGGCCTGGAGGTGGAAAAGGCAGAAGTGCTGGGCGGCCAGCCGGAGCATGGCTTTGTCACCTTCAGCGCACGCTGGCACGATCAGGACGGCGACCATCAGCACCGCGAACGCTCGGCGTTCGTCCAGCATGATGGGCGCTGGTACTTCATTGACCCAACAGTCGGCCTGAAGGCGGGGCGCAACGACCCTTGCCCCTGCGCCAGCGGGCAGAAGTTCAAGAAATGCTGCGCCAGTTACGTGGGTAGCTGAGCATGATCGCCCGCGCCCGGTCGCTGCTGCTGGCTACGCTGATCGCCTGGCTGGCGCTGCTGGCGGGGTGTGTCAGCTGGGGGGGCGACGACTGGCGCGAGCCCGAGGTGCACCTGGTCGAGGTGGAAACGGTCAAGGCGAGGTTGCTGGAGCAGGAGTTCGTGTTGCACCTAAGGGTCGACAACCCCAACGACAGCCGCCTGTTCATCCGCAACCTGGCCTACGCGATACGCCTCAACGACCTGCTGCTGGTGGAGGATGAAGCCAGCATCTGGCGCAGCGTGGGCGGGCACGCCCGGCGCACCTTCAAGATCACCGCGCGGACCAACCTGTGGCGGCAGCTCAAACCCCTGGCCAAGCTGCTCAAAAGCGGGCAACCGCTGCATTACACCCTGCAGGGCGAGCTGGCGACCGGGTTGATCGTGCATCGGGACCTGCACTTGTCGCGCAGTGGTGAGATAATCCCCGGCGATCTCAACCCGGAGTAACCCTGCAATGTCCCAGCAACCTCACGTCCATGGCCCTGACTGCAACCACGATCACGACCATGATCACCACCAGGATCATGGCCATGTACACGGCCCGCACTGCAACCACGGCCACCAGGAGCCGGTACGCAACGCCCTGAAGGACGTTGGCCGGAACGACCCGTGCCCGTGCGGCAGCGAGAAGAAATTCAAGAAGTGCCACGGCGCCTGAGCCGATCGCCACGCGCCTAGCGTGAACAGGCGAGGCCTGGCCCGCTAGTTGGCCGCGGCAGGCCCTGATACCTTGCGCTGCAGCAACCCGGCGGTTGCCACCAGCAGCACGATGCACAGGGCCATGCAAATGGCGTTGGTGCCGTCCCAGCCGACCGTACCCAGCAGCAGCGACGGGCTGAACGCGCCAACCGTCGCGAGTACCGCAATCGCCAGGTCGTTCTTGCCCTGCATCTGCATGGCTGCCGGGCTGTTCTGCAGCGCTTGCGCCAGCAAGGCCCCGCCGCCCACATAGGTCAGGTTCCAGCCCAGGCCAAGGGCTATCAACGACAACGTCATCATCGCGTAGCTGTGCGACCACATGTTCATGGCCGTACAGGCGATCAACAGCCCCAGGCCAGCGCAGATGGTAGTCCTGATGCCAAGGCGCTGGATGATGGCGCCGGTGAAGAACGACGGGGCAAACATGGCAATCACGTGCCACTGGATGGCCAGGCGCACATCGGAAAAGTCTTCATGCATGTGTTTCATGTGCATCGAGGCCTGGATCATCAACAAATTCATGATTCCATACCCCAGCGCGGCAACCGCCATGGCCACGGCTACGACCGGGCTAAGCCTCTGCGCGGCCGCGTCCGTCGTGTTTACCGTGCGCTGCTGGCTCGCCGTCGCAGTATCGCCAGGCAGGCAGGCCGCAATCAGCAAGGCCATTACCGCCAAGCCGACAAAGGCGGCGTAACACAGCGAAAACAGCGGATACCCGCCTACCTCGCGCAGCCACTCGGTCAGCGCCGGCCCGACCACGGCAGCGATCACCCCGCCGGCCACCACCAGCGAAAGCGCCCTGGGTTTCAGGCTCTGGGGCAGGTTGTCGGTCGCCGCGAAACGGTTGAAGTTGGCAAACGCGATATAGACACCCAGCGCCGAATGGCTGAGGACCAAGGTCGGAAAGTGCTGGTATTGCACTGCCAGGTACCCGCTGACGCCCGACAGCGCCAGCGGTATCGAACCCAGCATGAATGCCTTTTTTCGGCCAATGCGGCCCATCAGCCGGGACACCGGGTACGTCGCCAGCATCAGGCACAGGAACTGGAAGCCGTAAGGCACCGTGGACCAGGTGGCAGCGGGCGCCAGCGCTGCCCCGACGATCGCGGCCATGGTGACGGACATGACGGCCGTGGTCAGGTTGATCGACTGCGCGGTGAAATACAGGTAGGTGCGCCGCGGTAGGGTGCTGGTCATGGCGTGTGCTCACGGTGGTTCGAAGGGTTTTGGCATCGCGAAAAAGTGCCTACGGGCGCATGGTCGCATCAGCCGCGCGGGCTAGCTCGAACAGTCGACGAGGTTTTGGCTTAACTGTTAGGCTGGTTTTTCTAACAGTCGCGGACTCGCCATGCCTACGCCCAGCCTTCATGAGCAGTTGAAACAACGCCTCGACGCCGGCGAATGGCTGCCCGGGCAGCGTATGCCGTCCATTCGCAAGCTGACCGCAGCGATCGGCTGCAGCTATCACGATGTTGTGTCTGGCTATGCCCGGTTGGTCGGCGAAGGGTTGCTGACGTCCGTCCCTGGCCATGGCTACTTCGTGGCCAGCCACCCACGGCAGCACGGGCCGGTGGATGCCCCCAGCGGCATGGCTGGCGACCCGCTGTTCAAGCTGCTGCAGGGTGGCCAGCACTACACCAAGCTGGGCAGCGGCTGGCTGCCACCCGCCTGGCGAGACACCGAACTGCTGGCCAAGGCGATCCGGCGCACGGCGCGCCTGGAGCAGAGCTCGCTGGCTGAATACGGCGACATCCAGGGCTACCTGCCCATGCGCAACCAGCTGTGCGTGCACCTCGCACGCCTGACCCGTATCGACGCGCGGCCGCACCAGCTGCTGACCACGCTGGGCGCCACGCAGGCACTGGACCTGGTCGCACGGCTGCTGATCACGCCAGGCGACCATGTGTTCGTCGACGAGCCTGGCAATGGCAACCTGATCAAGCTGGTCCAGCTGGCCGGTGGCCACGTGGTCGGGGTGCGGCGCAACCAGGATGGTCCGGACGTGGATGAGATGAAAAAGCACCTGGCCATGCACAAGGTCAAGGCGTTCTTCTGCAACAGCACCTTCCACAACCCGACCGGCGGCAATATCACCCCGCACAATGCCTTCAGCGTGTTGCGCCTGGCGGTGGAGCACGACTTCCACGTGGTTGAAGATGATGTGTACGGCGACTTCAGCCCCGGCGTTCGCCAGACCCTGGCGGAACTGGACAACCTGGAACGGGTCATCTACATCGGCAGCTTCTCCAAGTGCCTGTCGGCATCATTGCGGGTGGGCTACATCGCCTGCCCGGCGGCCCTGATCGAGCCGCTGACACGCTTGAAGCTGCTGACCTGCGTGGCCGTCCCGGCGTTTTGCGAGCGCTTCGTCAACACCATCCTGGCCGATGGTACCTATGCCCGGCACATGAATGACGTGCAGCAGCGCCTGATCCGCCAGCAGGCGCAAACCCAGCGTTTGTTGCTGGCGCGTGGCTGGCAGTTCGACATAACCCCGCAAGGCGGCATGTTCCTGTGGGTCCATCACCCCGATCTGGCAGACCTGCAACCTTTCATGCACAAGCTGGAACAGCATAAAGTGCTGCTGATGCCAGGCTCGGCGTTTGCGGTCGGGCGTGACTACAAACGCTTTGCGCGCATCAACTGCACACACTTTTCCGACGCCGTGGCCGAGCATTTCAAGGTTCCGCCAGGCATCGGTAAATAAAGCGCCGAGTGACCTTGCACGGCGACTGCGCGCTTACTACCTTAGCGCCTTTAAAACCTTGCCACGCCTTGCAGGAGCCCTTGTCATGGCCGCCCCCGCCTTTCCTCCCTTCCGCCTGCGGTTCGCAACCGCCGCCACGCTGCTCGGCACGCTCGGGCTGGCCGGCTGCCAGACGGGCGGCTACCAGGACAGCGTGCCACCGACCAGCGGCATGCAACCGCTCAAAGGCCTGGCACAGAACGTTTCGGTACGCCGCAACGCCATGGGTGCACCGCTGATCGAAAGCAGCAGCTTCCATGACGCATTGTTCAGCCTGGGCTATGTGCACGCCGGCGATCGCATCGAACAGATGGTCGCCATGCGCCTGCTTGCCCAGGGCCGCCTGGCCGAGCTGGCCGGCAGCGAAGCACTGGACATCGACCGCCTGATGCGCGCGGCCAACCTCAAGCAGAGCGCCGCCCAGCAATACGCCGACGCATCGCCACGGCTAAAACGCTTCTTCGAAGTGTATGCGCGCGGGGTCAACGCCTACCTGTTCCGCTACCGCGACAAACTGCCCGCCAGCCTGGCCAGCAGTGGCTACCGCCCCGAATACTGGAAGCCAGAAGACTCGGCGCTGATCTTCAGCCTGTATGCCTTCAGCCAGTCGGTGAACCTGCAGGAAGAGCTAAGCGCCCTGACCCTGGCGCAGAAAACCGGCAGCGACAAGCTGGCCTGGCTGCTGCCGGGGACCCCGGACGAACCGTTGGCCGAAAGCGAGGTGGACAAGCTCAAGGGCCTGAACCTGGCCAGCCAGTTGCCGGGGCTGCCGGCCCTGGCGGCTGCCAGCCAGAAGCTCGCCGAGCTCGACCTGCTCGGCAGCCCGGGCTCGGCCAACCTGGCCCTGGCCCCGCAGCGTAGCCGCAGCGGCAAGAGCCTGCTGGCCAGCGATAGCCGTGCCGCCTGGGCCCTCAGCCCGGTACAGATCCACACCGGCAAGTACCAGGTTGCCGGCCTGTCGCTGCCTGGCCTGCCGATCGTGCTGGCCGGCTATAACGGCAAGCTGGCCTGGAGCAGCAGTGCAGTCATGGCCGACAACCAGGACCTGTACCTGGAGCAGCTGCGCCGCCAGGGCACCCAACTGAGCTACCTGGCCGACGGCAAGTGGCTGCCGGCCCGGGCCCGCAGCGAAACCTTCCTGGTGCGCGGCCAGCGACCGCTGCGCGAAGTGATGTACGACACCCGCCATGGCACCCTGCTGGCCCAGCCCGACAACGCCAGCCTGGGCCTGGCACTGAACCTGCCGCAGTTCAAGGGCGACCGCAGCCTGGATGCGCTGTTCGACCTGACCCGCGCCAAGAACGTGGAACGTGCCTTCGACAGTACCCGCGAAGTCACCGCCGTCGCCCTCAATTTCGTTTTCGCCGAGCCTGAGCACATCGGCTGGCAAGTCAGCGGCCGCTACCCCAACCGCCGCGAAGGCCAAGGCCTGCTGCCCTCGCCAGGCTGGGACGGGCGCTACGACTGGGACGGCTATGCCGACCCGATGCTGCACCCCTACGACCAGGACCCGCCCGCCGGCTGGCTCGGCCACGCCAACCAGCGCAGCCTGCCACGCGGCTATGGCATGCAGCTGTCCAGCAGCTGGTACTACCCCGAGCGCGCCGAGCGCCTGGGCCAGCTGGCCGGCAATGGCCGCCACGATAGCCGCAGCCTGATGGCCCTGCAGAATGACCAGGTCACCCTGATGGCCGACAAGCTCAAGCAGATGTTCGACGCCCCGGGGATGGCACAGCCGCTGAAACAGGCGATCGATGCCCTGCCCGCCGCACAGCGCGACAAGGCCCGCGACACCCTGGCCCGGCTCAAGGCGTTCGATGGCCGCCTGAGCCCGGTGTCGGCAGATGCCGCGCTGTACGAGCTGTTCCTTCAGGAAATGGCTCGGCAGACGTTCCTTGACGAGCTGGGCCCGGAGTCCGGCCCGGCCTGGCAAGCGTTCGTCAGCAATGCGCGGTTGTCATTCTCGGCCCAGGCCGATCACCTGCTGGGCCGCGACGACAGCCCGTTCTGGGATGACCGCAACACCCCACAGAAGGAAGACAAGCCGGCCATCCTCGCCCGCAGCCTGGCAGCGGCAGTGGATGCCGGCACCGCGCAACTGGGCGCTGACCGCCGCGCCTGGCAGTGGGGCAAGCTGCACCAGTACCGCTGGCCGGCACCGGCCTACCATGGCTTGGGCGACCCGCTCGGCCGCTCGCCCATGGCCGCAGGTGGCGATTTCACGACCCTCGCCTTGACGCCTTACGCCTGGGGCAACGATTTCGATACCCGCCTGCCGGCCTCGGCGCGGATGATCGTCGACTTCGGTCAGGCCGAACCCTTGCAGGTGCTGACCAGCACCGGGCAATCCGGCAACCCGGCCAGCGCGCATTACAGCGACGGGCTGGATGCCTGGCTCAAAGGGCGCTTCATGAGCCTGCCGCTGCAACCGCAGAACTTCGGGCGGGCGTATGGCAACCAGCGGCTGACGTTGGTGCCTGGAAAATAAGCGTGATCGCCCGTATCGGGGCCGCTTTACGGCCCCGGTCATTTCCGGTCGAACTTCCCATGTCTGCCATGGCTCCTAACTGGTAACGCCAAACCAGTGCCCGTGCCATGGACCTCGTCATTGCCCGCCCCGAAGGCCTGTACTGCCCGCCCGGTGATTTCTACATCGACCCCTGGCGGCCGGTCGAGCGTGCCGTCATCACCCACGGCCACGGCGACCACGCCCGTACCGGCAACGCCCATTACCTGACTGCCGCACCGGGCGCCGGCATCCTGCGCAGCCGCCTGGGCCAGGACATCGACCTGCAGACCCTGCCCTACGGCGAGCGTTTGCTGCACCACGGGGTAACCCTGAGCCTGCACCCTGCCGGCCATGTGCTGGGTTCGGCGCAGGTGCGCCTGGAGTATCAGGGCGAAGTCTGGGTGGCCTCCGGCGACTACAAGGTGGAGCCCGATGGCACCTGCACCCCCTTCGAACCGGTGCCCTGCCACACCTTCATCACCGAATCGACCTTCGGCCTGCCGATCTACCGCTGGCCCAGCCAGGGTGAAATATTTGCCGGCATCAATGCCTGGTGGCGGGCCAACTGCGAACTGGGCAAGGCCAGCGTGCTGTTCTGCTACGCCTTCGGCAAGGCCCAGCGAATTCTGCACGGGCTGGACGCCAGCATCGGCCCGATCCTCGTGCATGGCGCCGTCGAGCCGCTGAACCGGGTGTACCGGGAGGCCGGCGTGCACCTGCCGGAAACCCGCTACGCCGGTGACATCCCGCGCAACGACCCACTGCTGCGCCAGGCCCTGGTGCTGGCGCCGCCATCGGCCGGCGGCAGCAGCTGGATGCGCCGTTTTGGCGACTACAGCGACGCGTTCGCCAGCGGCTGGATGCTGCTGCGTGGCACGCGCCGGCGGCGCGGCGTCGACCGCGGCTTCGTGCTCTCGGACCATGCCGACTGGCCAGGGTTGCTCTGGGCCATCGCCCAGACCGGTGCAGAACGGGTGATGGTCACCCACGGCTCGGTCAACGTGCTGGTTCGCTACCTCAACGAACAAGGCCTGGACGCCCGTGCTTTCGTCACCGAGTACGGCGAGGAAGACGACGCGACCAGCGCGGAGCCAGACGCATGAAGGCCTTCGCCGAGCTGTATCTGCGGCTGGATGCGACCACCTCGAGTAATGCCAAACTCGAAGCCCTGCGCGACTACTTTGCAAGCGCCCCCGCCGACGATGCGGCCTGGGCGGTGTACTTCCTGGCGGGCGGCCGCCCCCGCCAATTGGTGCCAACCCGTGTGTTGCGGGAGCTGGCCACCGCCCTGGCAGGGTTGCCTGACTGGCTGTTCGAAGAGAGCTACCAGTCCGTTGGCGACCTGGCCGAAACCATCTCGCTGTTATTGCCGCAGAGCCCTCAGCAGAGCGCCGATGGCCTTGCGTACTGGGTTGAAGCCCATTTGCTGCCGTTGCGCGGGCTGCCCCCGGAACAGATACAGCAACGCCTGCCGCCTTTGTGGGCGCAGCTGGACCGCCCCAGCCTGATGCTGTGCCTGAAGCTGATCACCGGCAGCTTGCGCGTCGGTGTATCGAAGCTGCTGGTCACCCGCGCCCTGGCGCAGCTGGCGGGCCTGGATGCCAAGCGGGTGGCCCAGCGCCTGGTCGGGTATACCGACATCAGCCACCGCCCCACTGCGGCCAGCTACCAGCAACTGGTCGCCCCGGAGTCTGCCGATGAACATCGTCAGCGTGGCGGCCAGCCGTACCCGTTTTTCCTCGCCCACCCGCTGCAAGCGCCAATCGAGCAGTTCGATGCACTGCTCGGCCCGCCAGGCGACTGGCAGATCGAGTGGAAGTGGGACGGCATTCGCGCCCAGGTGGTCAAGCGCGAGGGCCAGCTCTGGGTGTGGTCGCGCGGCGAAGAGCTGGTCACCGACCGCTTCCCCGAATTGCACAGCCTGGCGCAGACGTTGCCTGATGGCGTGGTGCTCGACGGCGAGATTCTGGTATGGAAGCCGGGCGCTACCGCTGCTGACCTGGCTGTACAGCCGTTTGCCCTGTTGCAACAACGTATCGGGCGCAAGACGCTGGGCAAGAAGCTGCTGGGGGATGCGCCTGTAGTGCTGCAGGCCTACGACCTGCTGGAGTGGCAAGGCGAAGACTGGCGCAGCCGGCCACAGTACCAACGCCGCCGTCAGCTGGAGCTGTTGCTGGAGCACTATCCGTTGGCCCCGGTGCTGCTATCACCCCTGCTCGAAGGCCCGGACTGGGCCGACCTCGCCCGCCAGCGCGAGCGGTCCCGCAGCCTGGGTGTCGAGGGCTTCATGCTCAAGCAACGCGAGGCCCTGTATGGCGTGGGGCGCACCAAGGATATGGGCACCTGGTGGAAATGGAAAATCGACCCGTTCAGCGTCGATGCCGTGCTGATCTATGCCCAGCGCGGCCATGGCCGGCGGGCAAGCCTTTACAGCGACTACACGTTTGCCGTGTGGGACGCTCCGGCTGGCACCCCGGGGCGAGCGCTGGTGCCTTTTGCCAAGGCCTACTCCGGGCTTACCGATGAAGAGATGCGCAAGGTCGACGCCATCATCCGCAAGACCACCGTGGAAACCTTCGGCCCGGTACGCAGCGTAACGCCAACACTGGTGTTCGAACTGGGTTTCGAAGGCATAGCCCTGTCCAGGCGCCACAAGAGCGGCATCGCCGTGCGCTTCCCACGCATGTTGCGCTGGCGGCTGGACAAACCGGTGGATGAGGCCGATGACCTGGCGACCTTGCAGGCGCTGCTGGCCTGAGACAAATGTGCGACCTGCAGGCTTCAAGCAGATACCGGAAGAGGCGCAGCAGCAGAATTTATGCTTCTATCTTTGTGCCGACCCGTGTCGCAGACCGTTTTCGCCACGTAGCCAGGACTACCATGCACCATTCGACCCACGACCTGCTCTCACCCGTTCCGGGCATTACCCGCCAATTGCACAGTTTCCACTTCGGCCCCCGCGGGGGCGGCAAGGTCTATATCCAGGCCTCGCTGCATGCCGACGAGCTGCCCGGCATGTTGGTGGCCTGGCACCTCAAGCGGCGCTTGGTAGAGCTGGAACAGCAAGGCCGCCTGCGGCGCGAGATCATTCTGGTGCCGCTGGCCAACCCTGTCGGCCTGGAGCAGGTGCTGCTGGATGCGCCACTGGGGCGTTTCGAATTGCAGAGTGGGGAGAACTTCAACCGCAACTTCGTCGACCTGTCGGACAGCATCGGCGACCAGGTCGAAGAACACCTGACCCTGGACCCGGTACACAACACCGCACTGATCCGTGAATACCTGCGCCGGGGGCTTGATGCACATCCCGCGCGCACGCCGCTGCAGGCGCAGCGCCTGATCCTGCAGCGGCTGGCCTGCGATGCCGACCTGGTGCTGGACCTGCACTGTGACTTCGAGGCCGTGGAGCACCTGTACACCACGCCCGAAGCCTGGCCGCAGATCGAGCCACTGGCCCGCTACCTGGGCGCCCGGGCCAGCCTGCTGGCGACCGACTCGGGCGGGCAGTCGTTCGATGAATGCTTCAGCCTGGTCTGGTGGCAGTTGCAACAACGTTTCGGCAAGCGCTATCCGATCCCGCAGGGTTGCTGCTCGGTCACCGTCGAGCTGCGTGGCCAGGCGGACGTCAGCCACGCGCTGGCCAGCAAGGACAGCCAGGCGATCCTGGATTTCCTGACGCATGCCGGGGTCATCGAGGGTGCCAGCGCAGCCCTGCCCGCCTTGCTCAACCCCGCCACGCCGCTGGCTGCGGTTGAACCTGTGGCAACGCCGCTGGGCGGCTTGCTGGTGTATCACGCCAAACCCGGGCAGCACCTTGAGGCCGGGCAGTTGATCGCCGAGGTGATCGACCCGCTCAGCGACCGGGTGACCGCCATACGCAACAGTCAACCGGGCCTGTTGTACGCACGCAGCGTAAGGCGCATGGCCACTGCGGGCATGGTCGTCGCCCATGTGGCTGGCGAACAGGTATGCCGCAGCGGCTACCTGCTGGCCAACTGATCCGGTAAAACCATTGCACCTGGCGGGCGGTCTGTAGAAGCACAGCCTTCGAAGGACCACCAGCCCCATGCCCGCCGCTACCAACCTTGCCGATGCCTGGTTCGCCCAACGCGGCTGGACGCCGTTCGCTTTCCAGCGGCGGGTCTGGGCCGCTGTCGAGCGGGGTGAGTCCGGCCTGCTGCATGCCAGTACCGGCGCGGGCAAGACCTACGCGGTCTGGCTCGCCGCACTGCGTGCATTCAAGGCCCAGCCTCCAGGCCGTCAGCCGGCGCCCTTGCAGGTGGTGTGGGTGACGCCCATGCGCGCCCTTGCCGCAGACACCGCCCGGGCACTGCAGGCACCCCTGGATGAACTGGGTTTGCCGTGGAGCGTGGGCGTGCGCAGCGGCGATACCGGCAGCGCCGAACGTGCCCGCCAAGCGCGTCGCCTGCCCAGCGTGCTGGTGACAACTCCCGAGAGCCTGACCTTGCTGCTGACCCGGGCACAGGCCAGCGAAGACTTCGCCAGCGTGCGCCTGGTGGTCGTGGACGAATGGCACGAACTGTTGGGTAACAAACGTGGGGTGCAACTGCAACTGGCGTTGGCCAGGCTGCGTCGCTGGCACCCTGGCTTACCCACCTGGGGCCTGTCTGCCACGCTGGGTAACCTGCAGCACGCCCTGGACGTTCTGCTGCCCCAAGGCGGCTTGCTGGTGCAGGGCAGGCAGGACAAGGCCCTGCAGGTCGATACCCTGCTGCCAGCGGCGATCGAGCGCTTCCCCTGGGCCGGGCACATGGGCCTGAAAATGCTCGACCAGGTCAGCCGGGAGATCGATGCCAGTGCCAGCTGCCTGGTCTTTACCAATACCCGCGCCCAGGCCGAACTCTGGTACCAGGCCCTGCTGGACGCACGCCCGGACTGGGCCGGCCTGATTGCCCTGCACCATGCCTCGCTGGCCCGCGATACCCGTGACTGGGTCGAGCGCAGCCTCAAGCAAGGCGCCCTCAAGGCGGTGGTCTGCACCTCAAGCCTGGACCTGGGGGTAGATTTTCTGCCGGTGGAACGCGTGCTGCAAATCGGCTCCGCCAAGGGTATCGCCCGCCTGATGCAGCGCGCCGGGCGCTCTGGTCATGCCCCCGGACGGCGCTCGCGACTGACCCTGGTGCCCACCCATAGCCTGGAACTGGTGGAAGCTGCGGCGGCCCGCCAGGCATTGGCCGCGGGGCATATCGAGGCGCGCTTCTCGCCGCGGCTGTGCATGGACGTGCTGGTGCAGCACCTGGTCAGCATGGCCTTGGGCAGCGGCTTTCGCGCCGACCAGTTGCTGGCCGAAGTACGCAGCACCTGGGCCTTTGACGAACTGCGCGACAGCCAGTGGCAGTGGGCACTGGACTTTGTCTGCCACGGCGGTAGCTCGCTCACCGCCTACCCGGACTACCAGCGCGTCGAGCGCGACGCCGACGGGGTTTATCGGGTTGCCAGCGAACGCCTGGCGCGACGCCACCGCATGAGCATCGGCACCATCGTCAGCGACGCCAACCTGCAACTGAAATACTGGAGCAAAGGCGGTGGCGGCAAGACATTGGGCAGTGTCGAAGAAGCCTTCATCGCTCGCCTGCGGCCGGGCGATACCCTGGTCTTTGCCGGGCGGGTGCTGGAGCTGGTCCGCGTCGAAAACATGACCGCCTATGTGCGCCGCAGCACCGCGCGCAAGGCTGCGCTGGCGCGCTGGAACGGCGGGCGCATGCCGCTTTCCAGCGAACTGGCCGATGCGCTGGTCGAACAGCTCGACGCTGCCGCTCATCAGCATTTCGAAGGGCCCGAAATGCGGTCGGTGCGCCCGTTGCTGGAACTGCAGGCGCAATGGTCGGCGCTGCCCACCACCCGCACGCTGCTGGCAGAAACCTTCAAGTCACGCCAGGGCTGGCACCTGTTCCTGTACCCGTTCGCCGGGCGCATGGCCAACCTGGGCCTGGCCAACCTGATTGCCTGGCGGGTCAGCCGGGACCAGCCGCTGTCGGTATCGATTGCCGTCAACGACTATGGTTTCGAACTGCTCAGCCCGGGCAACGTGGACTGGGCGACGCATTTGCCTCGGGCGCTCGGTACCGATCATCTGCTGGAGGATGTGCTGGCCAGCCTGAATGCAGGCGAAATGGCGCTGCGGCGCTTTCGCGAAATCGCCCAGATTGCCGGGCTGGTGTTTGGTGGTTACCCGGCGGCGCAGAAGAGTACACGGCAGATCCAGGCCTCCAGCGGGTTGTTCTATGAGGTGTTCCGCAAGCACGATGCGGGGAACCTGCTACTGGGCCAGGCTAGCGATGAAGTGCTCAGAGAGGAGCTGGAAATCGACCGGCTGCATCGGCAACTGGTAAAAATGGAGGGCCTGCGCCTGGACCTGCAGGCATTGAAGCGCCCGGGGCCGCTGGCGTTTGCCTTGCTGGTGGAGGGGATGCGCGAAACCCTGAGCACCGAGAAGCTGGCCGACCGTATTGCGCGAATGGTGGCGGACCTGGAACGCGCGGCGGGTGGGCAGTGAACAACCATCAGCCGATCGATTTGTGCGGTCAGGTACTATGGCTGCTGCCCGACAAGGCCATTTACTGGCCCGCCCGCCGGGCCTTGCTGGTGGCCGATGTGCATATCGGCAAGGCCGCCAGTTACCGTGCCCTGCATCAACCGGTACCGCGCGGGACCACCGATGCGACGCTGGCCCGCCTGGATGCCTTGCTGGCAGCGCATGATTGCGAGCGTCTGGTCGTGCTTGGCGATTTTCTGCACGCACGTACGGCCCGGGCACCCGCAACACTGGCCAGGCTGCAAGTATGGCGCGAGCGCCATGCAGGCCTGGATATTGTACTGATACGGGGCAATCACGACCGCAACGCCGGCGACCCACCGGCCGCGCTCGATATCCGGGTCGTCGACGAGCCATGGGTACTGGCGCCTTTCGCGTTGCAGCACGAACCCAAGCCGCACCCGGCCTACCCGGTGCTTGCGGGCCACGTGCATCCGGTGTTCGTCCTGCGCGGCAGGGCACGCCAGCGCTTGCGCCTGCCGTGCTTCCTGATCGATCAGCAAGTCAGCCTGCTGCCCGCATTCGGTGAGTTCACCGGCGGGTGGGAAATTGCACCGGCCAGCGCCAGCAAGGTTTATCTGGCTGGCGCAGACCGCGTGTGGCCGCTGCTATAGCAGCGCAGGCTCAGGCAACAGGTGCGGGAGGTGGCTCATCAGGCAGGGTCGGCTCGCCCGGCTCCATGGGTGGTGTTTCACCAGGTTGCGGTGGTTGCGGGGTATCGGGACCAGGCTGGTGGGGCACGCCCCCCGCCTGCAGCGGCAGCGGATGCGCCAGCAGTGACCACGGCAGCACCCCTACATGGTTGGGCTGCAAGCCGGCCAGCTTCGCACTGATCGCGGGATGGAGTTTCATTGGCACCTCCTGACAACAGCCGATGGGCGTCATGCACATCGGCACGGTTATCCGTTGGAGTGCCAAAGGCGCGTGAAATTCCGCGCGCCCGTCGGCTCAGGTGCGCGGCAGGGTGACGCCGCGCTGGCCCTGGTACTTGCCGCCACGGTCCTTGTACGAGACTTCACATTCTTCGTCGGACTGCAGGAACAGCATCTGCGCCACGCCTTCGTTGGCGTAGATCTTCGCCGGCAGCGTGGTGGTGTTGGAGAACTCCAGCGTCACGTGGCCTTCCCACTCGGGCTCGAGCGGGGTGACGTTGACGATGATGCCGCAGCGGGCGTAGGTGCTCTTGCCCAGGCAGATGGTCAGCACGTCACGTGGAATGCGGAAGTACTCGACGGTGCGCGCCAGGGCAAACGAGTTCGGCGGGATGATGCACACGTCACTCTTGATGTCGACGAAGCTGCCGGCATCGAAGTTCTTGGGGTCGACGGTGGCCGAGTTGATGTTGGTGAACACTTTGAATTCGTCGGCGCAGCGCACGTCGTAGCCATAGCTGGAGACGCCGAAGGAGATCACCCGGCTGTCCTGCTCGCCGCGCACCTGGCGCTCGACGAACGGTTCGATCATGCCGTGTTCCTGCGCCATGCGGCGAATCCACTTGTCCGATTTGATGCTCATGGCGGGGTGTCCTGAAGAGTTGCGAGGTGAAAATGGTGACGCGCATCTTACCGGTCCCGGCGCCCGCTTCAAAGTTTCATCCTGCATTAGGGCTACAATCCCCGCCCGACGGGGCTTGCAGCCGCCGTCGATCCGATTTTGCGTAAAGCGGCCTCTGGCCATTGGCAGGTTGCGGAAAGTGGGGTAAGGTGTCGCCACTGTGCTGCACGTGACACCGAGAATCTCTAGTTTGATGCACGATCAAGATCGCACCATCGCTGAATTTTCTGCTCTCTTTGCGCTCAGTCCCGGGAAGGGTTTTTCCTGACCGTAATTAAATTGTCCAAGGAGACAGAAAAATGTCCAACCGTCAAAACGGTACCGTTAAGTGGTTCAACGATGAGAAAGGCTACGGCTTCATCACCCCTCAGTCGGGCGACGACCTGTTCGTGCACTTCAAAGCCATCCAAGCTGACGGCTTCAAAACCCTGAAAGAAGGCCAGGCTGTTACTTTCGTCGCTACCCGCGGCCAGAAAGGCATGCAGGCTGAAGAAGTTCAGATCGCCTAAGTCGATCTAGCTTCCTAGCTTTCAAAAAAACCCGCCTTCTGGCGGGTTTTTTTATGCCTGGCTGAAAGACCGGGTCGCCTGCTTCGCGGGCTTGCCCGCTCCCACTGCGGGAGCAGGCGACTCGGTCTCAGGTCAATCTTCGCTGATGGTGATGCTCGGCATGGCAGGTGCTGCTGCTTCCTGCAGGACGATCCGGGCGCCCACCTGGCGCGCCAGTTCCTGGTAGACCATGGCAATCTGGCTTTCCGGCTCGGCAATCGCCGTTGGCTTGCCACTGTCGGCCTGCTCGCGGATCAACATCGACAACGGCAGTGACGCCAGCAGGTCGACGCCGTACTGGCTCGCCAGCTTCTCCCCACCACCCTCACCAAACAGATGCTCGGCATGGCCGCAGTTCGAGCAGATATGCACGGCCATGTTCTCGACCACGCCCAGCACCGGGATATTGACCTTGCGGAACATCTCCACGCCTTTTTTGGCATCCAGCAGCGCCAGGTCCTGTGGCGTGGTGACGATCACCGAGCCGGCCACCGGCACCTTCTGCGCCAGGGTCAGCTGAATGTCACCGGTGCCCGGCGGCATGTCGATCACCAGGTAGTCCAGGTCATCCCAGGCAGTCTGGGTCACCAGTTGCAGCAATGCACCGGAAACCATCGGGCCACGCCAGACCATAGGCGTGTTGTCGTCGGTAAGGAACGCCATGGACATCACTTCGACGCCATGGGCCTTGATCGGCACAAACCACTTCTGCTCGCGAATCTGCGGGCGAGTGCCCTCGGCGATACCGAACATCACGCCCTGGCTAGGGCCGTAGATATCGGCATCGAGGATACCGACCCGTGCACCTTCGCGGGCCAGGGCCAGGGCCAGGTTGGCTGCGGTGGTCGACTTGCCCACACCGCCCTTGCCCGAGGCCACGGCGATGATGTTCTTGACGTTGGCCATGGCCGGCACCTGGGCCTGGGCCTTGTGCGCAGCCACGACGCAGTCGATCGACACCTGGGCGCCGCTGACGCCGTCAAGGTTGCCGATAGCGGTCTGCAGCACCTGGGCCCAGCCGTTCTTGAACAGCCCTGCGGCATACCCCAGCTGCAACTGCACGCTGACCTGCCCACCCTGGATATCGATGGCGCGCACGCAACCGGCGCTGACCGGGTCCTGGTTCAGGTAGGGGTCGGTGTACTGGCGAAGCACGCCTTCGACGGCGGCACGGGTGACGGCACTCATGGACACTCCCATTGGCAAACTGAATATAAAACAGGCGCCTATCCTAACCCGTCAATCGTCCGCAGATGCTTCTGCTGGGTGAAATATATTCGCCAGCCCTTTATAGTGGCCGATCACCCTCATTTTTACCCCGTAGCCAGATAAGTAGCCGAGCCACCATGTCCGAGCCACGTCAGATTCTCGTCACCAGCGCCCTGCCCTATGCCAATGGATCGATCCATCTTGGCCATATGCTGGAGTACATCCAGACGGACATGTGGGTGCGCTTCCAGAAGCTGCGCGGCAACCAGTGCATCTATGTCTGCGCCGACGACGCCCACGGTTCGGCGATCATGCTGCGCGCTGAGAAGGAAGGCATCACGCCGGAACAGCTGATTGCCAACGTCCAGGCCGAGCACAGCAGCGACTTCGCCGACTTCCTGGTGGACTTCGACAACTTCCACTCCACCCACAGCGAAGAAAACCGCGAACTGTCCAGCCTGATCTACACGCGCCTGCGTGAAGCCGGGCACATCGCCACCCGTTCGGTGACCCAGTATTTCGACCCGGAAAAGGGCATGTTCCTCGCCGACCGCTTCATCAAGGGCACTTGCCCGAAATGCGCGGCCGAAGACCAGTACGGCGACAACTGCGAAAAATGCGGCGCCACCTACGCGCCCACCGAGCTGAAAAATCCCAAGTCGGCCATCTCGGGTGCCACCCCGGTACTGCGTGATTCCCAGCACTTCTTCTTCAAGCTGCCAGACTTCCAGGCCATGCTGCAGCAGTGGACCCGCAGCGGCACCCTGCAGGACGCGGTCGCCAACAAGCTGGCCGAATGGCTGGACTCGGGCCTGCAGGAGTGGGACATCTCCCGCGATGCGCCGTACTTCGGCTTCGAGATCCCGGGCGAGCCGGGCAAGTACTTCTACGTGTGGCTGGATGCGCCGATCGGCTACATGGCCAGCTTCAAGAACCTCTGCGCACGCCGCCCGGAGCTGGATTTCGATGCCTTCTGGAACCAGGACTCCAAGGCCGAGCTGTACCACTTCATCGGCAAGGACATCGTCAACTTCCACGCCCTGTTCTGGCCAGCCATGCTCGAAGGCGCCGGCTTCCGCAAGCCGACCGCGGTCAACGTACACGGCTACCTGACCGTCAACGGCGCCAAGATGTCCAAGTCGCGCGGCACCTTCATCAAGGCCCGCACCTACCTCGACCACCTGCAGCCGGAATACCTGCGCTACTACTACGCGGCCAAGCTGGGCCGTGGCGTCGATGACCTCGACCTGAACCTCGAAGACTTCGTGCAGAAGGTCAACTCCGACCTGGTCGGCAAGGTGGTCAACATCGCCAGCCGCTGCGCCGGGTTCATCCACAAGGGCAACGAGGGCGTGATGGTAGCCGGCGATGCCGCGCCAGAGCTCACCGAAGCTTTCCTGGCCGCCGCGCCGTCCATTGCCGAAGCGTATGAAGCGCGCGACTTCGGCCGCGCCATGCGCGAAATCATGGCACTCGCCGACCGTGCCAACGCCTGGATCGCCGACAAGGCACCGTGGTCGCTGGCCAAGCAGGAAGGCAAGCAGGATGAAGTGCAGGCCATCTGCGCCCAGGGTATCAACCTGTTCCGCCAGCTGGTGATCTTCCTCAAGCCTGTGCTGCCGGTGCTGGCCGCCGACGCCGAAGCGTTCCTCAACGTGGCGCCATTGACCTGGAACGACCACCTGTCGCGCCTGGAAAACCATGCGCTGAACCCGTTCAAGGCGCTGATGAGCCGCATCGAACTGGCCAAGGTCGAGGCCATGGTCGCTGCCAGCAAGGAAGACCTGCTGGCCGCCGAAGCTAAGGCCCCGGCGGGCAATGGCGAGCTGACCAAGGACCCGCTGTCGGCGGAGATCGAGTTCGATACCTTCGCTGCCGTCGACCTGCGCGTGGCGCTGATCGTCAAGGCCGAAGCCGTGGCGGGTGCCGACAAGTTGCTGCAACTGACCCTGGACATTGGTGACGAGCGCCGCAATGTGTTCTCCGGGATCAAGTCGGCCTACCCCGACCCGTCCCAACTCGAAGGCCGCCTGACCATGATGGTGGCCAACCTCAAACCGCGCAAGATGCGCTTTGGCGTGTCCGAGGGTATGGTCATGGCTGCGGGCCCTGGCGGTGAGGAAATCTACCTGCTGAGCCCGGACAGCGGCGCCAAGCCAGGTCAACGCATCAAGTAAGCTCCCTGCCCCGGCCCTCGTGCCGGGGCATTGCTTTCAGCCCTTGGTGACCGGACCCTCGCCACGATTTCCGGCTATCGTCATGCCATGAACGACTACATTCTGGTGTTGGTCAGTGCCGCGCTGGTCAATCAACTGTGCCTGCTGCAACAGCCCGTTCCCAGGCTGCACGTGCATGTGCACGGCCTGGCCTGCGCATTGTGCATTGCCCTGGGCGTGATCGGTGGTCAGCTGCTGGTGCGCGCAGTGCTTGTGCCGCTGCAGGCGCAGGACTTTGTCCTGTTTCTGCTGTTGCCATGGCTGGCGCTGCTCGCCTGGGGCGTACCGCAATTGCTGGCCATGTGGCGTCCGGCCTGGGCCATGGTGGGTCGGCCGACACTGCTACTGGGAAATGCCGCAGTGTTGGGCCTGGCCCTGCAGCAGACAAGCAGCGACAGCACATGGCTGGCAACGCTGCTGCAAGCCCTGCTGGCCGGTGCCGGCTTCTGGCTGGCGCTGGCGCTGTTTGCCGACCTGCGCGAGCGCTGTGCCCACGCCGACATCCCTGGCGCACTACGCGGTCTGCCCATCGAATTGCTGGGTGCCGGGATAATGGCCATGGCATTTTCCGCTTTCAACGGGTTTTTCGCACCATGAAAACCGTTCCCGACCCGCGGCTGCGCACCAGCATGGGCCTGGTACTGCTGGCCTGCAGCCCTGGCCTGCTGACGTTGCTGTGGCTGCAAGGCTGGGGAGTGCTGCTGAACCTTCTGCTAAGCGCCAGTGCCGCCCTGCTGTGCGAAGCGTTGCTGGTGACGGTACGGGCACAACCGCCGGGTGCGGCGCTGAACGATGGCAGCGCGCTGGTAACCGCCGTATTGCTGGCGGCCTCCTTGCCCGCCCTGGCCCCTTGGTGGTTACCCGTGGCTGCCGCGAGCGTTGCCATTGGCATTGGCAAACAGGCCTTTGGCGGTGTCGGGCGCAATCTGTTCAACCCGGCCATGGTCGGCTATGCCTTCGTGCTGCTGAGCTTCCCGCTGCAGATGAACCATTGGCCAGGGCCGGCACCCGGCCTGCTGGACAGCCTGCAACAGGTGTTTGCCGGGGGCGACCAGGTCGATGCCTGGGCCCGACCGACACTGCTCGACGGCCTGCGCCACAACCGCAGCCTGACCATCGATGAACTGTTCGCCAGTCACCCAGGCTTCGGCAGCATTGGCGGGCGGGGCAGCGAATGGGTGAACCTGGCCTTTCTGCTGGGCGGCCTTTTCTTGCTACAGCGCAGAGTAATCAGCTGGCATGCCCCTGCGGGGTTGCTGGCAGGGCTGGCGCTGTTCAGCCTGCTGGGCTGGAACGGTTCGGGGTCGGACTCCAATGGCTCGCCCTTGCTGCACCTGTTCTCCGGTTCGACCATGCTGGCGGCGTTCTTCATTGCCACCGAACCTGTATCCGGTCCCAGGAGCGAATGGGCCAGGCTGTACTTCGGGGTGGGCACAGGGCTGCTCATCTACCTCATTCGCACCTGGGGCAGCTACCCGGATGGCACGGCCTTCGCCATCCTGCTGATGAACCTCATGGCACCGGCGCTCGACCGCCTGGCCCTGCAGCGCCAGCAGGCCGCTCGATGAACCGCCTGGCGCGCGACGCGGGCCTGTTGCTGCTGACCGCAGCCATTGCTGTGTCCACTACCCTGGCATGGCGGCAGTGGACCCGGCCGGCGATCGTCAGCGCCGAGAAGCAACTGCAAACTCGCCAACGACTGGCGGTGCTGCCCGCCGGCAGCTACGACAACCAGCCGCTGGACAACCCTTTGCCAACACCTGCTGCACAGCGGCCAGCCAGCCGCATCCTGGCGGCTTACCGGGCCACCCTGACGGGCAAGCCAAGCGCGATCATTCTGGTCACCCAGGCCCAGGGCTACGCCGGGCCAATCGTACTGAGCGTCACCATCGCCACAGACGGCCGGTTGATTGCCAGCCAGGTGGTCGAACAGCAGGAAAGCCCGGGGCTGGGGGCACGCCTGGGCGACCCGCAGGTGCACTGGCTGGACCAATTTGCCAATCGCCATCTGGGCGATCACTGGGCGCTTGAACGGGACCACGGTGACTTTGACCAGCTGGCCGGCGCAACCGTGACCTCGCGGGCAG
Source organism: Pseudomonas sp. CM27 (assembly GCF_013179515.1). Lineage (GTDB taxonomy): Bacteria > Pseudomonadota > Gammaproteobacteria > Pseudomonadales > Pseudomonadaceae > Aquipseudomonas. The sequence goes on along the minus strand of NZ_JABMCN010000018.1, from coordinate 11,074 downwards.
TGATCACCGCCTTGCAGGAAGCGCTGGGCTATTTCGATGAACAACGTGGCAGGCTGCTGGAGGGCGCCCTGGATGAATAGGTTCTACCTGTTGGCTGCAAGCCTGGTGTCCTTGCTGGGCGCCACCCGGACACTGCGCGAAGGTGTCGCCATTGGCTTGTGCGCAGTGCTGACAGCCAGCTTGCACCAACTGTTGCTGACACCGCTGCGCAAGCGGCTGGCCCGTTGGGCGTATGTGCTGGCCAGCTTGCTGCTGCTGGCGGCGTTGCTCACCTGCTTGCAACTGGGGCTGCGTGCCTGGCTGCTACCGCTGGCGATTACCCTCGGCCCCTACCCGCTCCTGCTGTGCCTGCAATGCCTGGCCGTTGACCACCTGCTACCCGAACGAGGCCGCTGGCGCCTGCTTGCCACGCACCTTGGCGCGGTGTTTGCCTGCTGCCTGTTGCTTGGCGCCTGCCGCCAGTGGCTGGCCAACATCACAGATGTACACCTGGCCAACCTGGCCCCCGGCGCGCTGCTACTGCTCGGACTGCTGGTGGCCTTGTACAATCGCCTGCGTCCGGGCCCCGCCCATCCACGCCGTCAAGGAAAGCTCTGATTTCATGAATGCCGCCAAACGCCTGGAGATATTTCGCAGGCTGCACGAAGACAACCCCGACCCCAAGACCGAACTGGCCTACACCACTCCGTTCGAGCTGCTGGTGGCCGTGACGCTGTCCGCGCAATCCACCGACGTCGGGGTCAACAAGGCTACCGCCCGCCTGTTCCCGGTTGCAAATACCCCCGAGGCTATCCATGCCTTGGGTGTTGAAGGCCTAAGCGAGTACATCAAGACCATCGGGCTATACAACAGCAAGGCCAGGAACGTGATTGAAGCCTGCCGGCTGCTGATCGAACTTCACGACAGCCAGGTGCCGCAAACCCGCGAAGCCCTGGAGGCGCTGCCGGGTGTGGGTCGCAAAACCGCTAACGTGGTACTCAATACCGCGTTCCGCCAGCCAGCCATGGCAGTGGATACGCATATTTTCCGCGTCAGCAACCGCACGGGTATTGCCCCAGGCAAGACCGTGCTGGAAGTGGAGAAAAAGCTGATGAAGTTCGTACCGAAGGATTACCTGCTGGACGCTCATCACTGGCTGATCCTGCACGGGCGTTACGTGTGCCAGGCGCGCAAGCCGAGGTGCGGCAGCTGTCGGATCGAAGATTTGTGCGAATACAAGCACAAAACCTCTGACGATTGAGCCAATAGGCAGAAACCACCCAGCACGATTGAAAAAATCTTTTTTACCAACGTCTGCTTTCTGGTTATAAGGACGGCCAATGGCCCCTTGGCTTGGAGCGACTCATGAGTAGCGATAAAGACGACCTGTCGATCGAAGATGATTTTGTTGCCGTAGAGGATGAAGCGGAGCCCCAGGTGGAAACCGCAAAGACCAACCTCAGCAAACGCCGCACCATCGACAACATGCTCGAAGAGCGACGCTTGCAAAAGCAGCTGGCCGATTTCGACTACGATCTGTAGCGCCGGGCCGGCAACCCTGGCAAAGCCTCCCGATTGGAGGCTTTACGGCTTCGCCGTCAGTTCAGTCCTTGCCGCTGTGCCAGTTCGATCAAGTCGACGAGTGATCGCGCATTCAGCTTGAGCAACAACCGCGCCTTGTAGGTACTGACCGTCTTGTTGCTGAGGTACATGCTGTCAGCGATTTCCTTGTTAGAACGCCCCCGGGCCAGCTGCTGCAATACGGTCATCTCGCGCGCCGAGAGGCGGTTGACCATGTCTGTCTCGCTACCCCCTCCCCTGCCACGTGACGCATGCAAGGCCTGGTTGGGGAAATAGCTGTAGCCCGACAGTACGGCCTTGATGGCGCTCAGCAGCTCGGTCAGCTCCTGTTGCTTGCATACATACCCCGCAGCCCCCGCCTGCATGCAGCGCATCGAAAAGTTGCCGGGCACCTGCGATGTCAGCACCAGTACCTTGCTCTTCGGACTGAAAGTCGCAATGCGGGCAATCACCTCCAGGCCATCGAGTTTCGGGATACCGATATCCAGAACCACGATATCCGGCAGGTGTTGCCTTGTCAGCTGCAGCGCAGCCACCCCATTGTCGGTTTCCGCCACGACGTCGTACCCATGCCGCTCCATCAGCATGCGTACGGCCAGGCGTATGACCGGATGATCATCCACGATAAGCACTTTATTCATGCGATATCCATTCATTCATTATTGCTTTGGCACGCCAAGATAACCGACGGGGCGCCTGCTGGCGCGGCGATTTCCGGGCGAAACGGATGAACAGATGAAACCTACATCACTTACAGAAATTTCCTACACACAACGGCAGTAGTTGTAACAACCAACTTCTTTATTACCTAAAAACGGTATCAGTCGGCTGCAACAATGACCCTATTGAACATTCACCTTGATTTGAAGAAGCATCCAACTTCTCAGTCAGAAAAAATACTGCTGCAGAGCATGCTGGCGTCCACACCCGGAAGCGCTCCAGTCTTCAGTTGATTGCACCTCAGAGGTGAAGATGGGCAAAATCGCTGGAGACGGCCCATATGACCCCATCACAACCTGTCGCCCCGCTGACCATCATTGCCATCTTCGCGGGGATCATCGAGGCATCCGCCCTGGCTACACTGCCGTTTCTAAGCGAGTCCAGCCAAAAGCTGTACACTTGGTTCCTGGTAGGCTTCCCGTTCTTTCTGACGGCACTGTTTTTCCTGACGCTGAACTTCAATTACAAGTCGTTCTACAACCCGTCAGCAGGCGAAACAGCAACCGACGACACCCCGCAATCCAGCGCTGCGCCCACTCCGTCCATCGCCAATAACCCCCAGGAGTCTGCGCATGAAGAGCCTGTCACTTTCACGTTCTCCGGCCCTGAGGCCAACCGCCTGATGGAGCAACAGCTGCTGTTTGCGCTTGCCCAGCCAGCCGTGCCAGCGCGCATCTGGCGCTTTTGCAACCTGGATCAACGTCAATGTGTTCAATTGTCGATCAGCCCACTGGATGCCGATGTGGTAGACCCTGGAAGTTGAAACCGCAGGCCTTTGCGCAGGCAAAAAAAACCCCGGCCAAAGCCGGGGTTCTTGCTACACGCCAATGATCAGAGCAGCGAACGGCCCTTGTTGGCGGCGATGCGCATACGCAGGGCGTTGAGCTTGATGAAGCCGGAAGCATCCGCCTGGTTGTAGGCGCCGCCATCTTCCTCGAAGGTAGCGATGTTGGCATCGAACAGCGAATCGTCCGACTTGCGGCCCACTACGGTGACGTTGCCTTTGTACAGCTTCAGGCGAACAACACCATTCACGTTGACCTGCGAAGCGTCGATCATCTGCTGCAGCATGACGCGCTCCGGGCTCCACCAGTAACCGGTGTAGATCAGGCTGGCGTACTTCGGCATCAGCTCGTCTTTCAGGTGAGCGACTTCGCGGTCCAGGGTGATCGATTCGATGGCACGGTGAGCCCTGAGCATGATGGTGCCGCCAGGCGTCTCGTAGCAGCCACGCGACTTCATGCCGACATAACGGTTTTCGACGATGTCCAGGCGGCCGATACCGTTGGCACCACCGATACGGTTCAGATCGGCCAGGACGGTGGCCGGGGTTTTCTCGACGCCGTCGATGGCGACGATGTCACCGTTGCGGTAGGTCAGCTCGAGGTAGGTTGCCTGGTCCGGGGCGTTCTCTGGCGAGACGCTCCAGCGCCACATGTCTTCTTCGTGCTCGGTCCAGGTATCTTCCAGGACACCGCCTTCGTATGAGATATGCAGCAGGTTGGCGTCCATCGAGTAAGGCGATTTCTTCTTGCCGTGACGCTCGATCGGGATGCCGTGCTTCTCGGCGTAGTCCATCAGCTTCTCGCGGGACAGCAGGTCCCACTCACGCCATGGGGCGATAACCTTGACACCTGGCTTCAGGGCATAGGCACCCAGCTCGAAACGAACCTGGTCGTTGCCTTTGCCGGTGGCGCCATGGGAAATGGCGTCAGCGCCGGTTTCGTTGGCGATTTCGATGAGGCGCTTGGCGATCAGCGGACGGGCGATGGAGGTACCCAGCAGGTACTCGCCTTCGTAGACGGTGTTGGCGCGGAACATCGGGAACACGAAATCACGCACGAACTCTTCGCGCAGGTCGTCGATGTAGATCTCTTTAACGCCCATTGCCTGGGCCTTGGCGCGGGCCGGCTCGACCTCTTCGCCCTGCCCCAGGTCAGCGGTGAAGGTCACCACTTCGCAGTTGTAGGTATCCTGCAGCCACTTGAGAATCACCGAAGTATCAAGGCCGCCGGAATACGCCAGTACGACCTTATTTACGTCCGCCATGCCATCACTCCACGGGGTTGTACGGAAAGGGATCGATTCTAACGGCCTTGAGGATAAATTTACAGTGGGGCGACAGCTTCTGACGACAAAGCGACAGGAACTGTCGGAAGGGCGACGGGGTTGGAGGGGGCTGATGATCGAGGCACCAGGTGCATGGTTTGGAATGGATGGATGGGATCGTGGCCCCAAGGTGCATGCCTTGCCATATTCAGCGGTTGTGAGATCGAGCGCCGGAAATGCTGTGCCGAACACATGGAGGCCTCATTGCAATCCACCTCCATACACCCGGCCCTCCACCCTCAAGGAGCCTTCGCCCCCGGCGCTGCTGCAGCAGGCGCAGGCGCAGCCTGCTCCACCGGTTTCTCTGGCACCACCCCCCGATCCAGCTCGATATTCACCCGCCGATTGCGCGCCCGATTCGCCGCACTGTTGTTCTTCGCAAGCGGGTACCGCTCGCCATGGAAACGCACGGTAATCTGCTCCTGCGCAATCCCATGCGCCGTCAGGTAATCAGCCACGGCCAACGCCCGGCGGCGCGACAGGTCGCGATTGGTCAAACGGTTACCACTGTTGTCCGAGTGCCCATTGAGCTCGACATGGTTAACCGACGGATCAGCCTTCATGTAATCCAGAATCACATCCAGCCGCGCGCGCGCGGAATCATCCAGTTCGATACCCCCCCCCGGGAAGCCCACCTGGGTCTGGCGTACCTGGTCGTAGTTCATCGGCAGCAGCTTGGCAGCACACACCTGGTAATCGCTGTAGGCCTTGGCGAAGCTGACCGGCAAAACGCGCACTTCCATCGGCCTGCCCGCCTCACCGGTGTAGTTGCGCACCACCGTGCTGCGGCCATCGAGCAAACCGTTGATCAGGCGGCTGGCCTGACCCTGTGACGAGCTGAACAGCACGCCTGTGCGGGCCAGGCGGACGCTGCCAAGGTTGATATCACCACGCCCGGGCTGCCACGGCGCCGCTGCCGCCAGCAGGCTGGCGTTGCCCGCGCCCAGCACATTGCCGGCCGAGCGCAGCTGGAACACCGGCTGCTCGCCCGCCCGGCGCACGAACTCGCCGCTGCCAAAGCCGTCGATCGGCTGGATCAGGCGGCACTCGAACTGGTCACCTTCAACCTTCCAGGCAATGTTTTCCATGCGCGTCTGGAATGTCAGTGCGCCGGCCGGCAGGCTGGCGAACAGGGTCAACAGGGCTATGTAACGCTGGCGCACGGGCGGCTCCACAAATTCTGACGGCTTACCTGCAGGCTATCGGACGCGTCCCGGAAAACTTGATACCCGTGCTCGCCCGGGGGTTTTCCGGTAGCATTGGCGCTTGAGTTCGACCCGCCTGGAATCCCCAATGTCCGATCGCCTGACCCTCCTGCGCCCCGACGACTGGCACATCCATCTGCGCGATGGTGCCGTCCTGCCCCACACCGTTGGCGATGTGGCGCGTACCTTCGCCCGTGCCATCATCATGCCCAACCTGGTTCCGCCGGTGCGCAATGCCGACGAGGCCGGCGCCTACCGTGAGCGCATCCTGGCCGCGCGCCCTGCCGGCAGCCGCTTCGAGCCGCTGATGGTGCTGTACCTCACCGACCGCACCAGCCCCGAAGACATCCGCGCGGCCAAGGCCAGTGGCATTGTCTACGCCGCCAAGCTATACCCGGCCGGCGCCACCACCAACTCCGATTCGGGCGTTACCAGCATCGACAACATCTTCCCGGCCATCGAGGCGCTGGCGGAAGTTGGCATGCCACTGCTGGTGCATGGCGAAGTGACGCGCAGCGAGATCGACGTTTTCGACCGTGAAAAACGCTTCATCGACGAACACATGCGCCGCGTAGTCGAGCGATTCCCGACGCTGAAAGTGGTATTCGAGCACATCACCACCAGCGATGCCGCGCAGTTCGTCACCGAGGCCCCGGCCAACGTTGGCGCGACCATCACCGCGCAGCACCTGTTGTACAACCGCAACCACATGCTGGTTGGCGGCATTCGCCCGCACTTCTACTGCCTGCCGATCCTCAAGCGCAACACCCACCAGGTGGCGCTGCTGGACGCGGCCACCAGCGGCAACCCGAAGTTCTTCCTCGGCACCGACTCGGCACCCCATGCCCGTCACGCCAAGGAAGCCGCCTGCGGTTGCGCCGGTTGCTACACCGCCTATGCGGCCATCGAGATGTACGCCGAAGCATTCGAACAGCGTAACGCTCTGGACAAGCTGGAAGGCTTTGCCAGCCTGCACGGCCCGGCCTTCTATGGCCTGCCGGCGAACACCGACAGCATCACGCTGGTTCGTGAAGAATGGACCGCGCCGGACAGCCTGCCGTTTGGCGAGCAGACGGTGATCCCGTTGCGCGCTGGCGAAAAGCTGCGCTGGCGCCTGCTGGAGGAAAACGCGTGAGCGAAGACCTCTACGAAGACGACCAGGACACCCAGGGCAACAGCGGTTCGCGTCACCCGATGGCCGAGCGCTTCCGCGGCTACCTGCCGGTTGTGGTGGATGTGGAAACCGGCGGCTTCAACAGCGCCACCGATGCCCTGCTGGAGATTGCCGCAGTCACCATCGGCATGGACGACAAGGGTTTCCTGTTCCCCGAGCACACCTACTTCCACCGGGTTGAACCGTTCGAAGGGGCCAACATCGAACAGGCCGCACTGGAATTCACCGGGATCAAGCTGGACCACCCGCTGCGCATGGCCGTCAGCGAGGAAACCGCGTTGACCGACATCTTCCGCGGCATACGCAAGGCACTCAAGGCCAATGGCTGCAAGCGGGCGATCCTGGTCGGCCACAACAGCAGCTTCGACCTGGGCTTCCTCAATGCAGCAGTGGCGCGCCTTGACCTGAAGCGCAACCCGTTCCACCCGTTCTCCAGCTTCGACACCGCCACCCTGGCGGGTCTGGCCTACGGCCAGACCGTGCTGGCACGGGCCTGCCAGAGCGCCGACATCGACTTCGACGGGCGTGAAGCGCACTCGGCGCGGTACGACACCGAGAAGACGGCCGAGTTGTTCTGCGGCATCGTCAACCGCTGGAAAGAAATGGGCGGCTGGCGCGACTTCAACGACTGAGTTGCCAAACCATTCGCGGGCATGCCCGCGAAGAGGCCGGCACAGAAAGGCACAAAAAAACCGGCCACATGGGCCGGTTTTTTCATGCACGCAGCAATTACAGCTTGCCGGCGTTCTCGCTCAGGTAGGCAGCAACGCCTTCTGGCGAAGCGTTCATGCCTTTGTCGCCTTTTTTCCAGTTGGCAGGGCAGACTTCGCCGTGCTCTTCGTGGAATTGCAGGGCGTCGACCAGGCGCAGCAGTTCGTCCATGTTACGGCCCAGTGGCAGGTCGTTGATGATCTGCGAGCGGACAACACCGTTGGTGTCGATCAGGAACGCGCCACGGAAGGCAACGCCGCCTTCGGACTCGACGTCGTAGGCTTTGCAGATCTCGTGGGTCATGTCGGCAGCCAGGGTGTACTTCACCTGGCCGATGCCGCCGTTGTTGACCGGGGTGTTACGCCAGGCGTTGTGGGTGAAGTGCGAGTCGATCGACACGCCGATCACTTCCACGTTGCGGGCCTGGAAGTCAGGGATGCGGTTGTCCAGGGCGATCAGCTCGGACGGGCAGACGAAGGTGAAGTCCAGCGGGTAGAAGAACACCAGGCCGTACTTGCCCTTGATGGCCGAAGCCAGGTTGAAGCTGTCGACGATCTCGCCATTGCCCAGCACGGCTGGCACGGTGAAATCGGGGGCTTTCTTACCAACGAGTACGCTCATTGTAATCTCCTGATGAGGGTGAAAAACCGTTTGCCGGGCCAGACGGGCTTGCCCGACATCCAACAAAGGCCGACCATCATACACGGCTTCTGATGACAGGCCGAATCCATCAGGCAGTCAACCATCGGTCGCTCAAGCACGGCCCTTTCAGAAAGTCCTTTGACAAGCATTCTCATTAACATTAAGCTCCACCCCATCGACTCAACCAGCGATGGTCAGCCCTTATGTATGTGTGTCTTTGTGTCGGCGTTACCGACGGACAGATCCGCGATGCGATCTATGAAGGATGCTGCAGTTACAAGGAAGTGCGAGCCGCGACCAACGTCGCCAGCCAGTGTGGCAAATGCGCCTGCGTGGCCAAGCAAGTGGTCCGCGAGACCCTGACCGAGCTCCAGGTCAGCCAGGCAGCCCTGCCCTACCCGGTGGAATTCACTGCGGCCTGATTACCCCGAATTTGAAGAACCGGACCTCGTGTCCGGTTTTTTTATGCCTGTAATTCAATAAGTTAGCGTCCCAACGCGGTTCACAAACATTCTTATTCCTATTAATTTTCATTTATTATTCAACAACTTAGGTTTGACACTACTAACTATCGGGCTCAAACTTCCCTGTATTGGCACACTTCTACAGGGCAGGAACCCGTAATGAAAGGCGACGTAAGCGTCATCCAGCATCTCAACAAGATCCTCGGAAACGAGCTGGTCGCGATCAACCAGTACTTCCTGCACGCTCGCATGTACGAAGATTGGGGCCTGAACAAACTCGGCAAGCACGAGTACAAGGAATCCATCGACGAGATGAAGCACGCTGACAAACTGATCAAGCGTATTCTTTTCCTCGAAGGCATCCCCAACGTTCAGGACCTGGGCAAGCTGCTGATCGGCGAGCACACCAAGGAAATGCTCGAGTGCGACCTTAAACTCGAAAAGAAAGGCCTGGCCGACCTCAAGGCAGCCATCGCCCATTGCGAAACGGCTGGCGACTTCGGTTCGCGTGACATGCTCGAAGACATCCTCGAGTCCGAGGAAGAACACATCGACTGGCTGGAGACCCAGCTGGGTCTGATCGACAAGATCAGCATCGAGAACTACCTGCAATCGCAGATGGGCGAAGAGTAAAAGCTTCCCGCATAAAAAAACCCGCCAAGTGCGGGTTTTTTCATGTCTGCAGGCAGATCAGGCTTCGGAGGCCTTCGCCTTCGCAGCGGCGTCCTTGATCAGGGTCTGCAGCTCGCCGTTCTCGAACATCTCCAGCATGATGTCGCTGCCGCCAACCAGCTCACCGGCTACCCACAGCTGCGGGAAGGTCGGCCAGTTGGCATATTTTGGCAGGTTTGCGCGGATTTCCGGGTTCTGCAGGATGTCGACGTAGGCGAACTTTTCGCCACAACCCATCACAGCTTGCGATGCCTTTGCCGAGAACCCGCACTGCGGGGCATTCGGCGAGCCTTTCATGTAGAGCAGAATGGTGTTGTTGGCAATCTGCTCTTTGATCGTTTCGATGATATCCATGTAGCACCTCGGCTGAACTTTCCGACGTCGTCGTCGGCACGGTGACGCATTGTATCGGAAAGCCAGGCAGCATGCTCGGCCTTACCGTTCCTCACGCGGCCTCCACCTGCACGGGCACGCCATTGAGTGCAGCATTGCCGGAAACCTGATCGCGCAGGCGCTCATCGGTGAGGTCGTTGGCACTCACCCCCGGCTGGGCACGGGCTACCTGCAACTGCACGCCCTTGCGTGCATGGCCGAAGCCATGGGGCAGGCTGACCACGCCGGGCATGATATCCGCGCAGGCCTGCACCTCCACTTCAAGGGTGCCGGTGCGCGAGCGGATGCGTACCCGCTGGCCATCCTGCAACTGGCGCTGCTGCAAGTCTTGCGGGTGCATCAACAACTGATGGCGTGGCTTGCCTTTGACCAGGCGCTGGAAATTGTGCATCCACGAGTTGTTGCTGCGCACGTGGCGACGTCCGATGAGCAGCAATTCGCCCGGTACCGGGGGCGGCTGTTGCGCCAGCCGCTGCAGGTCGTCCAGCAGTAACTGCGGCGCCGCTTCGACAGCCTTGCCGACCGTCGCCAGGCGCGCCGCGAGGTTGGCACGCAACGGTCCAAGGTCGAGGCCATGCGGGTGATTGTCCAGTGTCATGAGCGAAAGCTGCCATGGCGTGGCCTCGCCATAACGCCCCTTGCGCAGGGCCAGGTCGATCATCTGTGCTGGCGGGAAGGTCGGTTTCAACTCCCGCTCGGCACGCTTGGCGAATGCCTGTGCAAGACCGACAAATATCTCCCAGTCGTGCAGCGCGCCTTGCGGCCTGGGCAGGATTGCCCGGTTGAAACGCGTCACGTTGCGCACGGCCAGCAGGTTGAAGGTAGTGTCGTAGTGGTCGTTCTCCAGTGCCGAAGTGGACGGCAGTATCAGGTCGGCGTGACGCGTGGTCTCGTTGATGTACAGATCGATGCTCAGCATGAAGTCGAGGCCTGCGAGCGCGGCATCCAGCTGGCGGCCGTTGGGCGTGGACAGCACAGGGTTGCCGGCCACCGTCACCAAGGCACGCACCTGCCCGTCGCCGGGGGTCAGCATCTCCTCGGCCAAGGCCGCCACGGGCAGTTCGCCGGCATACTCCGGCAAGCACGAAACCCGGCTCTGCCAAGCGTTGAAGTGGCCACCGGAAGTGCTCGCCACCAGGTCGACGGCAGGCTCCGTGCACAACGCGCCGCCTTCGCGGTCGAGGTTGCCGGTCACCAGGTTGATCAGTTGCACCAGCCAGTGGCAGAGGGTACCGAAGGCCTGGGTGGAAACACCCATGCGGCCGTAGCACACCGCCCGCTCAGCAGCGGCGAAGTCGCGTGCCAGTTGCCGAATCTGCGCTGGCGCGATGCCACAATGCGCGCTCATGGCCTCTGCAGTGAACGGCGCAAGCGCTTCGCGCACCTGCTGCAGCCCGTTGATGGGCAAATGCGAGCCCCGCGTC
>NZ_JABMCN010000179.1 GCF_013179515.1 Pseudomonas sp. CM27 | reverse complement strand
ATCGACTTCGATCACCCGGTGCTTCGCAACCGGACCCAGAGCGCCAGCGTCGACTTCTCCAGCACCTCGTTCGTGAAGGAAGTCAGCCGCGCCCGTACCTTCGGCTTCATGCGTGATATCGAGTACCTGCGCAAGCACAACCTTGCGCTGGGTGGCAGTGTCGAGAACGCCATCGTGGTCGATGAGGACGGTGTGCTCAATGAAGACGGCCTTCGTTACGAAGACGAATTCGTCAAGCACAAGATCCTCGACGCCATTGGCGACCTGTACCTGCTGGGCAACAGTCTGATCGGCGAGTTCAAGGGCTTCAAGTCCGGCCACGCGCTGAACAACCAGCTGCTGCGCAAGCTCATTGCTGAAACCGATGCCTGGGAAGTGGTTACGTTCGAAGATGCCAGCACGGCACCGATCTCCTACATGCGCCCTGTTGCGGCGGTGTAAGTTCGAACACTCTCTAGTTCATTGAGGCCACCGCGAGGTGGCCTTTTTTATTGGGGATTCTGTTCCAGGGCCTGAGTTATAGCGGTGTGGTGAATTTGAAGAAGTCCATGTAGATGTGATCCTGAGCCTCGATCACGATGCTGGCGATAGTTTCTGCATCGCCGCAGCGATAATTTATCGAATGATCAAGGCCATCCACTTTTTTCAAGTCCAGCGTATGCAAGGGTTTGTGCGAGGGGCTGAAAAACTGGATTTTTGCATCAGCCTGAAGCCAGGTCAGTTGAAAATCGACCTGGGAAAACGCTCCGTTCAGATCCAGCTTGAGTTCCTGCTTCTTGTCATCCATGCCCATCGCCAAGGCTTCTTTCTCCAGCTTTCCGGGGGTCTGATAAGTGTATCTGTGGATGCCTGCTTGTCCTTCGCCCGACACGAAGTGGACCGTCATGACTTCTCGATCAATCTTCGCGCCTTCGCGAATGAGCTGTTGCGGGGAGCCGTCAAAAAGTTCTTCGCATTGGCTTGGATGAATCCAGATTTCATCTAGTAGAAAATGGGCTGGTGACGGTGCTGAATCTGGGATTGGCGGGAGGCTGCGTACGGTCAGCGCTACTCGCTGCTCGCCCCCTGAGGCGGTAAAGCGCGCCCGGTAGGTGTGCCAATCTTGACTGGTCAATCGTTCGGCGGTGTCCGAATCATGGCCGTCAAATGTCCATCGGAGCTCTGGATCAAAGTCGCTTCCTTCCAGACGCTTCACGCGCGCGGATATTACATACTCAGTGCCACTTGTGAGCCCGCTGAAAGTTTTCGAAATGGTAGTGCCCAGCAGGTGCTGGGCGAAGCTCAGGCAGTGGTTGTCTGTGTGTTCTTCCTTGATGATAATGACCAGATGCTTGTAGGTCGGATTGACGCTCCAGTCGTTCCAGGCATCAGACTCAAAAGTGCTGTGATCAAAGAAGTAGCTCATGGCATTGAACCTCATGTGTCGGGGTTCAAATAGTCGGGCGCATCGGCAGGCTGCGTAAACTGGCAAAACTATCAGTTGCGGGAGGGCGGATATCGAGCGTCAGGGCTTTAACGAGGCGTGAGATGCCAGGCGTTCCAGTGCCGCGCGCAATTTAGGGTCGGTGATACCTTCCGCCGTATCGCGCAAGCTTTCGGCAGCACTGCTCGACAGCTCAGCAATGTGCCCACCGCGCTTGGCCGGTACCAGCGGGGGCTGGACCTTGAACAGAATTCGCCTGAGATTGCCGAATGCCTCCATGCCCTGCAACGCCGCCAGCAAGCGCTTCTGCTGATAGCGCAGGCGTGTCGCCCAATGGCCGTCGGTTACCACCAGCAACAACGTGCCATCGCGCCACGACGCCACGTGGCAATGCTCGCGGGCAGCGGGTTGCAGCTGGCTTTCCAGCAGGCGCTGCAAGTGTTCCAGGCGCTCGGCCTGGTTCAACAGCAGGCGCAGCGGGCGCACCTGGCGCAGCAGGGCGGACGGTGGCTGGGCGGGGGAGGGTTTGTAGGCCATGGGGTACGCATGTGGTTACAAGAACGGCAGTCTACCACCTCAGCTGCCCGTGCCGGCCTCTTCGCGTCGAGCCGCCGAGAAGAGGCGACACAGGCAAGACGAGATAAGACTAATTCTCGATACCTTTCATGTAGCCAGGCCTTGAACTCAGGGACAATGCCCCTATCTAAGACAAGCCCCTGCCAAAACGCGGTAAAAGTATCGTGGAAATCCACCACTTTCTTCACCATCGTTTCCGGGTAGAATGCTCGTTCGCATGCGGCCTTAGGGCTGCACGGGCGACTCATGGGGCCGCCCTCCATCCCTACGTGTGGAAGATCCTGCCAATATGTTTGCGCCTTTGTTAAAAAAACTTTTTGGAAGCAAGAACGAGCGTGAAGTGAAACGCATGCTCAAGACGGTAGCTATCGTCAATGCCTTCGAAGAGAAGATGGTGGCCCTCTCCGACGAACAACTGCGGGGCAAGACCGCAGAGTTCAAGGAGCGCCTGGCCAAAGGCGAGACACTGGACCAATTGCTGCCCGAAGCCTTCGCTGTCGCGCGCGAGGCCGGCAAGCGCGTGATGGGCATGCGTCACTTCGACGTGCAGCTGATCGGCGGCATGACCCTGCACGAGGGTATGATCGCAGAAATGCGCACCGGTGAAGGCAAGACCTTGGTCGGTACCCTGGCCGTGTACCTCAACGCACTGTCGGGCAAAGGCGTGCACGTGGTCACCGTCAACGATTACCTGGCCCGCCGCGACGCCAACTGGATGCGCCCGCTGTACGAGTTCCTCGGCCTGTCGGTCGGCATCGTCTCGGCATTCCAGCCGCCGGAAGAAAAGCGCGCCGCGTACGCGTCCGACATCACCTACGGCACCAACAACGAATTCGGTTTCGACTACCTGCGCGACAACATGGCGTTCAGCCAGGAAGAGAAGTTCCAGCGTGAACTCAACTTCTCGGTCATCGACGAAGTCGACTCCATCCTCATCGATGAAGCGCGTACCCCGCTGATCATCTCTGGCCAGGCCGAAGACAGCTCCAAGCTGTACATCGAGATCAACCGCCTGATCCCGCGCCTGAAGCAGCACATCGAGGAAGTGGAAGGCCAGGTTACCCAGGAAGGCCACTTCACCATCGACGAGAAGAGCCGGCAGGTCGAGCTCAACGAAGCGGGTCACCAGTACATTGAAGACATGCTCACCCAGGCCGGCCTGCTGGCCGAGGGCGAGAGCCTGTATTCGTCGCACAACCTGGGCCTGCTGACCCACGTCTATGCCGGCCTGCGCGCGCACAAGCTGTTCCATCGCAATGTCGAGTACATCGTCCAGGACGGCCAGGTGCTGCTGATCGACGAGCACACCGGCCGTACCATGCCCGGTCGTCGCCTGTCCGAGGGCCTGCACCAGGCCATCGAAGCGAAAGAAAACCTGAACATCCAGGCCGAAAGCCAGACCCTGGCTTCGACCACCTTCCAGAACTACTTCCGCCTGTACACCAAGCTGTCCGGCATGACCGGCACCGCCGACACCGAAGCGTTCGAGTTCCAGTCCATCTACGGGCTCAACGTGATGGTCATCCCGCCGAACAAGCCGCTGGCGCGCAAGGACTTCAACGACCTGGTGTACCTGACCGCCGACGAGAAATACGCCGCGATCATTGCCGACATCAAGGAAAGCATGACCCTTGGCCGCCCGGTGCTGGTAGGTACGGCGACCATCGAAACCTCCGAGCACATGTCCAACCTGCTGCAGCAGGAAGGCATCGAGCACAAGGTGCTCAACGCCAAGTATCATGAAAAAGAAGCCGAGATCATCGCACAAGCAGGCGCGCCGGGTGCCCTGACCATCGCCACCAACATGGCTGGTCGTGGTACCGACATCCTGCTGGGCGGTAACTGGGAAGCCGAAGTGGCCGCGCTGGAAAGCCCTACGGCCGAGCAGATTGCCCAGATCAAGGCCGACTGGCAGAAGCGTCACCAGCAGGTGATCGAGTCGGGTGGCCTGCATGTGATCGCTTCCGAGCGCCATGAATCGCGCCGTATCGACAACCAGCTGCGTGGCCGTTCCGGCCGTCAGGGTGACCCGGGTTCCAGCCGCTTCTACCTGTCGCTGGAAGACAGCCTGATGCGCATCTTCGCCTCTGACCGGGTGAAGAACTTCATGAAGGCGCTGGGGATGCAGTCGGGCGAGGCCATCGAGCACCGCATGGTCACCAACGCCATCGAGAAGGCCCAGCGCAAGGTCGAAGGCCGCAACTTCGACATCCGTAAGCAATTGCTCGAATACGACGACGTGGCCAACGAGCAGCGCAAGGTGATCTACCACATGCGCAACAGCCTGCTGGCCGCCGAGAACATCGGCGACACCATCGTCGAATTCCGCAAGGAAGTGCTGGACGCTACCATCAGCCAGCACATTCCGCCGCAGTCGCTGCCCGAGCAGTGGGACGTGGCCGGCCTGGAAGCTGCGCTGGCCAGCGATTTCGCCATGAAGCTGCCGATCCAGCAGTGGCTCGACGAGGACGATCACCTCTACGAAGAGACCCTGCGCGAGCGGCTGCTCAGCGAAATCACCACGGCCTACACCGAGAAGGAAGACCAGGCCGGTATCGACGCCCTGCGCACCTTCGAGAAGCAGATCCTGCTGCGTGTGCTGGACGATCTGTGGAAAGACCACCTGTCGACCATGGACCACCTGCGTCACGGTATCCACCTGCGTGGTTATGCGCAGAAGAACCCGAAGCAGGAGTACAAGCGCGAGTCGTTCAGCCTGTTCCAGGAACTGCTCGAGTCGATCAAGCGCGATACCATCCGTGTGCTGTCGCACGTCCAGGTTCGCCGCGAAGACCCGGTCGAAGAGGAAGCCCGCCTGCGCCGCGAGGCCGAGGAGCTGGCCAGCCGCATGCAGTTCCAGCATGCCCCGGCCCCTGGCCTGGAAAGCGAGCAACTGAGCGAGGAGGGCGCTGAAGTGGCGGTCGCTGCCGCGCCAGTGCGCAATGACCAGAAGCTGGGCCGCAACGAGCCGTGCTGGTGTGGCTCGGGCAAGAAGTTCAAGCATTGCCACGGGCAGATCGAGTGATCTGATCCGGTTGTTGTAACCTGAACCATCCGGGGGCCGCTGTGCGGCCCATCGCGACACAAGGCCGCTCCCACAGGAATCGCGACAACCCTGTAGGAGCGGCCTTGTGTCGCGATGGGGCGCGAAGCGGCCCCGTTTTTCGCTATCAACCGTAATTTCTAGGAGCGCTCTAATGGCTGTTGGTCTTGGTCCTTTGCCTACCCTGCACCCGGTTCCGGGTTTTGAACTCGGCATCGCTTCTGCCGGCATCAAGCGCCCGGGGCGCAAGGATGTAGTGGTCATGCGCTGCGCCGAAGGCTCCAGCGTGGCCGGCGTGTTCACCCTCAACGCCTTTTGTGCCGCGCCGGTGATCCTCTCCAAGCAACGTGTACAGGGCACCGTGCGCTATCTGCTGACCAACACCGGTAACGCCAACGCCGGTACCGGCGCCCCAGGCCTGGCCGCTGCCGAGCGTACCTGCGCCAAGCTGGCCAAGCTGGCTGGTGTGCCCGCCGAAGCGGTACTGCCATTTTCCACCGGCGTGATCGGCGAGCCGCTGCCGGTCGAGAAGATCGAAGGTGCGCTGCAGGCCGCCCTCGACAACCTGTCGGAAAACCACTGGGCGGAAGCCGCCACCGGCATCATGACCACCGACACCTTGCCCAAGGGCGCCAGCCGTCAGTTTCAACATGATGGCGTGACCGTTACCGTCACCGGCATCAGCAAAGGTGCAGGCATGATCCGCCCGAACATGGCCACCATGCTCGGCTACATCGCTACCGACGCCAAGGTGTCGCCAGCGGTGCTCAAGGACCTGATGCTCGACGGCGCCAACAAGTCGTTCAACCGCATCACCATCGATGGCGACACCTCGACCAACGACTGCTGCATGCTGATCGCCACCGGCAAGGCCAACCTGCCGGAAGTGACCGAAGCCGGCGGTGCGTTGTTTGAAGCGCTGAAAAAGGCGGTGTTCGAAGTGTGCATGGAAGTTGCCCAGGCCATCGTCCGTGACGGCGAAGGTGCCACCAAGTTCGTCACCGTGCAGGTTAACGGTGGTGGCAACCACCAGGAATGCCTGGACGTGGGCTACGCCGTGGCCCACTCGCCGCTGATCAAGACCGCCTTGTTCGCCTCTGACCCCAACTGGGGTCGTATCCTGGCAGCAGTCGGCCGTGCCGGCGTGCCAGAGCTGGATGTCAGCCTGATCGACGTGTACCTGGACAGCGTCTGCATCGCCAGCCAGGGCGGCCGCAGCCCGAGCTACACCGAAGCGCAGGGTTCGGCAGTAATGGCCCAGGAAGAGATCACCATCCGCATCGAGCTGGGCCGTGGCCAGTGCAGCGAAACCATCTGGACCACCGACCTGTCGCACGAATACGTGAAGATCAACGCCGAGTACCGTACCTGATGTGATCGGGGCCGCAACGCGGCCCCGATTTTTCCAAATGATGGAGCCGAACCATGAGCTATCACCTGATCATCGGCGACAAGCTGTACTCCTCCTGGTCGCTGCGTGGCGCCCTGGCCCTTGAGCTGGCCGGCGTGCCATACGAAGAATCCTTGATCAAACTCAATCAGCCTGACACCCGTCAGCGCCTGCTCGCGTACTCGGCTACCGGCAAGGTGCCGTTGCTCAAGACCGAGCACGGAGTGATCGCCGACTCGCTGGCGATTGCCGAATACCTCAACGAACGCCACCCCGAGGCCCAACTGTGGCCTGCCGACGTGGCTGCCCGCGCCCAGGCGCGGTCGGCGTGCGCGCAGATGCACAGCGGCTTCTTCGCCCTGCGCGGGGCCATGCCGTTCGATCTGTCGCGCGATCAGGCACTGGACAGCGTGCCGCTGGACGTGCAGATCGACATCGATCGTATGGTTGCGCTGTGGTCCGAATGTCGGGTGGTGGCCAAGGACAGCGGCCCGTTCCTGTTCGGCAAGCCGAGCCTGGCCGATGCCTTCTTCGCCCCGGTGGCTGTGCGGCTGCGTACCTACCGGGTGGAGGTGCCCGCAGAGGCGGCAACCTACATCGAGACCATTTATCAGTGGCCAGCGTTCAAGGCCTGGCAGCAGGCTGGCCTGGCGGAGCGTGCAGGGTGAAACGTATTCATGTAGTAGCCGCTGTGATTCGCGGCAGCGATGGCCGCATTCTGATCGCACGCCGTGCCGACACTCAGCATCAGGGCGGCCTGTGGGAGTTTCCTGGCGGCAAGGTAGAGGACGGCGAGGGCGTCGAGGCGGCGCTGGCCCGTGAGCTGCGCGAGGAGTTGGGTATCGAGGTGAGCCGTTCGCGGGCCTTGATCAAGGTCAGCCATGACTACCCGGACAAGCAGGTGCTGCTGGATGTTCGCGAAGTCGAGGCGTTCACGGGCGAGCCGCACGGCGCCGAGGGGCAACCGCTGGAGTGGGTTGCCCCGCGCGATCTGGCTCAGTACGAATTTCCCGAGGCCAACAAACCAATCGTTGCTGCCGCGCGCCTGCCTGATCAGTACCTCATCACCCCGGAGGGGCTGGAGGTGCCGCGGATGCTCAAGGGCATCCAGAAGGCGGTTGCCAGTGGCATCCGCCTGGTCCAGTTGCGGGCCCCGGACATGTACGACCCCAAGTATCGCGACGTGGCGGTGGATGCGGTCGGGCTGTGTGCAGGCAAGGCGCAACTGATGCTGAAAGGGCCGTTGGAATGGCTGGGTGACTTCCCGGCTGCCGGTTGGCACCTGACGGCAGCGCAGTTGCGCAAATACGCGGCCAAGGGCCGGCCGTTCCCCAAGGAGCGCTGGCTGGCGGGGTCCTGCCACAGTGCCGAGGAGCTGGCGCTGGCCGAGCAGATGGACGTGGATTTCGTCACCTTGTCGCCGGTGCAGGCCACCCAGACCCATCCCGAGGCCGTGCCATTGGGCTGGGACGAGGCGCAGCGCCTGATCGCCGGGTTCAGCAAGCCGGTTTATCTGCTGGGTGGGGTAGGGCCCGATGAGCGTGAGCAGGCCTGGAATATCGGGGCACAGGGTGTGGCCGGGATCCGGGCGTTCTGGCCTGACGCCTGAGTAATTGGGGCCGCCATGCGGCCCATCGCCGGCCAGCCAGCTCCCACAGAGCCCGCGCAGGGCTTGAAGTCTGTGCCAGCTCCCACTGAGCCTGCACAGGGTTTGAAGTCTGTGCCGTCTCTGTGGGAGCTGGCTTGCCGGCGATGGGCTGCGCAGCAGCCGCAAAAATATCAGCCTTCAGGCTTTACCGCCGGCTGCCACAAAACCTCGGCCACCCCCTGCCGCCGCCCTATGATCCGCGCGGCCACAAACAGCAGGTCCGAAAGCCGGTTGATATACGCCAACCCAACCCCTTCCAGCGTTTCAACGGTATTCAACTGCTGACACCGCCGCTCGGCACTGCGCGCCAGGCTGCGGCACACATGTGCCTGCGCCACCAGCATCGAGCCGCTGGGCAGGATGAAGTTCTTCAACGGCCCCAGCTCTTCGTTCCACACATCGATGGCCGCCTCCAGGCGCTCCACCTCTGTCTGGTTCAACGCCTGGTAGCTGGGCATCGCCAGTTCCCCGCCCAGGTCGAACAAGCGGTGCTGACAGGGCGCCAGCACTGTACTCACCTCATCCAGACCGGCCTCGGCCAAGCACGCCAACAGTACGCCCAACTGGCTGTTCAAGCTGTCCACCTCGCCAATCGCCTCGATCCGCGGGTGGTCCTTGGGCACTCGGCGTCCGTCGCCCAGGCCGGTTTCGCCCTTGTCTCCGGTGCGGGTGTAAATCTTCGACAGGCGGTAGCCCATGTCATTTCTCCGTGTTGGCCGGCGCCGTCGTTGCCGGCTGGCCCAGGGGCAGGCGCAAGGTGAAGCAGGTGCCTTGGCCCGGCGTGGACTGCACCTCCATCTGCCCCTTGTGGTTGTTGGTGATGATGAAGTACGAGACCGACAGGCCCAGCCCGGTGCCCTGGCCGATTTCCTTGGTGGTGAAGAACGGCTCGAAGGTGCGTTTGCGCACCGCCTCGGGCATGCCCACGCCATTGTCCTCGACCTGGATTTCCGCCCACGGCGGGTTCAGCCGGGTGCGCAGGGTAATACGCCCGGGCTCGCTCGGCTGCGGCCTCAGGTGAATGGCCTGGGCGGCGTTTTTCAGCAGGTTGAGCAGCACCTGTTCAAGTTCGTTGGCGGTGCACGGTACCGGCCCCAGCGCCGGGTCGAACTGGCGCACGATGGCCTGGCCCTTGAAGTCGAAGCCGATCGCCAGGTCGAAGTCGTTGCCGGCAATGTCCACCGCCTGGTCGATCAGTGCCGGCAGGTCGCATGGTGCCAGCTGGCGGTTGCTGCGGCGGCTGAAGCTGAGCATGTGGGTGACGATCTTGGCCGCGCGGGCACCGGCCTGCTGGATACCATCGAGCAGCTGCGGCACTTCGCGGCTTTGCAGGTAGCGGTTGACGGTGGACAGGTCGATGCCAAGCTCTTGGGCCTGCTCCAGGTTGCGCGGCAGGTCGGGCGACAGGCGCCGACGGATGTTCTGCACGTTATGCAGGATGGCACCCAGCGGGTTGTTGATCTCATGGGCCATGCCGGCAGCCAGGCCGCCGACGGAGAGCATTTTCTCGGACTGCACCATCATCTCTTCCAGCGACAGGCGCTGGGTGATGTCATCGATGCGGATAACCACGCCACGGCCGCCCCCGCCGGTCAGCGGGTAGAAGGTCAGGGCGTAGTGGCGCAGGTCATCGCCCTTGGGCCAGGTCACCCGCTCGATCTTCGCCACCCGGTGCTTTTCCACGGTTTCCTTCAGCTGTGGCAAAAACGGCTTCAACGGCTCGAAGGCGATGAAGATCGGTTGGTTCAGCGCTTCGTCCAGTGGTGTGCCTGAAAGTACCGTGGCTTCGTGGTTCCACTGGGTCACGTAGAGCTGTTCATCGAGGGCGATCAGCGCCGAGGGCATGGAGTCGATGATGCTGTTGAGGTAGTTCTGGAAACCGGTGAGCTTTTTCTCGATCTTGCTGCGCACCTGGACTTCCAGCTCCAGCTTGCGGTTGGTATGGCGGGTTTCCTCGGCCAGGCCCTGGGCCTGATCATAGGCGTCCTGGAATTCATCGCGGGTGCGCTTGAGCTGGTGTTCGCGGGCTTCGATGCGCGAGAGCATGGTGTTGAAGGCTTCTGCCAGGCTACCGATTTCGTCATCGTTGCCACGCTGGGCGCGCAGTGCGTAGCTCTCTTCGCGGGTAACCTGGCGGCTGAGCTCCTCCAGCTGGTTGATCGGCTGGGTGATCAGGCGTTTGATCTGCCGGGCGATCACGATCCACAGCAGGATGCTGAACACCAGAATGCCCAGGCTGGCGCTGAGGGTACCGGTGTAGAAGGCGGTGGGCAGTTCGCTGCTGGCCACCAGCAGCAGGTGCGCCGGCGGGTTGGCCTCGCGCGGGATGCGGATCAGCTGGGTGCTGCGAAACTCCATCAGGCGCCAGCCGTCGATGTTGCGAAAACGCTTGGGCAGGGCCAGCGGGTCACCATGCTGCAGTTGCGCCAGCATCCGGCCATCGCCGCCGTAGACGGCGGCAGCGCGTAGCGGGGTGTAGCTGTCCAGTTCCTTGAGCAGGGCGCTGGCGGTTTCCGGGGTATCGCCCGCGCGGGCCGCCAATTGTGGGTTGGCCACCAGCCGGCCGATGGTCTGCAGCGCCTGCGGCGCCATGCTTTCCTGGGTGATCCAGTAGGCGGCGCTGATGAACGTGAGGTTGGCCACCAGCAGGATGGTCACCAGCAACACCAGCAGGGCGGCCAGCAGCTTCTGCCCGACCGGGAGGTTTTCCAGGCGTTGGCGCAAGGTCATGGGCTAGGCAATGTCCGTATCCGGTTGTTGGGGCCGCGTCAGTCGCAGGGCAAGCCACGCAGGCGCAGGTTTTCGACCAGACGCTGCAGCAAGTGTTCCAGCTGCGGCAGCTGCAGGCCATGACGAGCAGCGGCGCGGCAGGCGTGGCCGAGCAGATAATGCACCTCGGTACGCCGGCCAGCACGCACGTCCTGGTACATGGAAGAGTAGTTGGCTGCGGTAGCAAGGATCACCCGTTGCACCTCTTCATTCAGCCCGTGCGCCGCTTCGGGCTGGCCGCACCGGCGCAGCAACCCGGCCAGTTCGGCGCACAGCGCCTCGACCTCGTCCAGGTGGCCCAGCAGCCCGCCGTTCTGGCAGTCGTACAGCACGGTCAACGGGTTGATGGCGCAATTGAGCGCCAGCTTGCGCCATAGCCGGGTGAGGATATCCACCGTCCATTCGGCAGGGATACCGGCCTCGTGCAGGTCATCGAACCACGCCGGGATGGTGGGGTTGCGTGGGTCGCCCAGCCAGTTGAAACCGTGGCCGGCAAAACGCACCTGCCAGTCACCTTCGCGGAACGCCCCTTCGGTACTGGACACGAACACGCAACGCGCGTGCGGCACCAGCTCGGCGGCTTCGTCCTGGCTACCCATGCCGTTCTGCAACAGCAGCACTTCGGCACCTTCAGCCAACCGTGGGGCCACGCTGGCGATGGCCGGCGCTGCGTCATAGGCCTTGCAGGCCACCAGCAGGCGGTGGATCGGCCCGTGTGCCGGTGCGGTTTCGGCGGGGATGGCGTAATGCCGGGGCTGCTCGTTTTCGATCAGCGTCAGCCCGCCCGCTTGTTGGTAGCCGCGCAGGCGCTGCTGGTCTCGCACGATCAGCCGTACCGCTTTGCCCGCGCGTGCCAGGCGGCAGGCCCACAGGCTGCCCAGGCTACCGGCGCCGAGAATATGCCAGGTGCTGCTCATATGCGTTTCGCAACCCGTTATAATGAGTCCGCATTTTAACCGCCTAACCCTGACGCGCTCCATCTTCAGACTGAGCGCGCTTTCATTTTTGGAGAATCACCATGCCTTCGTTCGACGTGGTATCGGAACTGGACAAGCACGAAGTGCAAAACGCTGTCGACAATGCCATCAAGGAGCTGGATCGCCGCTATGACCTCAAAGGCAAGGGCAGCTTCGAGTTCAAGGACAAGGACCAGACCGTCCTGCTGACCGCCGAGGCCGAGTTCCAGCTCGAGGCCATGATCGAGATCCTGCGCGGAGCACTGGTCAAACGCAAGATCGACGTAAAATGCCTGGAAACCCAGGACGCCTATGCCTCCGGCAAGGAAATGAAGCAGGAAGCCAAGTTCCGTGAGGGCATCGACAAAGAGCTGGCGAAGAAGATCGTCGCGCACATCAAGGACGCCAAGCTGAAGGTGCAGGCCGCCATTCAGGGCGAGCAGGTGCGTGTCACCGGCAAGAAGCGTGACGACCTGCAAGAGGCGATTGCAGCCCTGCGCGCCAAGGAATTCGACATGCCGCTGCAGTTCAACAACTT
>NZ_JABMCN010000178.1:7110-12387 GCF_013179515.1 Pseudomonas sp. CM27 | reverse complement strand
AAGCGCTGTTAATGTCACTCCCAACAGAACACAAGGAAGCGCTGCAATGCTGGTCGTCTCAATCGGTGGTAGCCCAAGTACCCGTTCACGCTCCGGCGTGCTGCTGGAGCGTTCGCGCCAGTGGCTGCAGAACCGCGGCGTCGAAGTGGTGACGTTCCAGGTGCGTGACTTTGCCGCCGAAGACCTGCTGCATGCCCGTTTCGACAGCCCGCAGGTTCAGCATTTCCAGCAACTGGTGGCCCAGGCCGATGGCCTGATCGTCGCAACGCCGGTGTACAAGGCATCGTTCGCCGGCGCTCTGAAAACCTTGCTCGA
The DNA here is from genome assembly GCF_013179515.1 of Pseudomonas sp. CM27. Lineage (GTDB taxonomy): Bacteria > Pseudomonadota > Gammaproteobacteria > Pseudomonadales > Pseudomonadaceae > Aquipseudomonas. Next base: position 12,072 of record NZ_JABMCN010000178.1, on the reverse strand, counting down.
CCTGTTGCCCGAGCGCGCCCTGGCTCACAAGATCGTGCTACCGATTGCTACAGGCGGCAGCATCGCCCACATGCTGGCGGTGGATTACGCACTTAAACCCGTGCTGTCGGCACTCAAGGCGCAAGAGACCCTGCAAGGGATCTTCGCTGACGACAGCCAGGTTACGTACGCAGAAGGCTCCAGACCCGCGCAACTGTTACCGGTGCTGGAAGAACGCCTGCATGACTCGCTGGAAACCTTCCACGCTGCCCTGGCCCGTCGGCCGAGCCCCGTCGCCCCAGGCCTGTTGAACGAACGCCTGATCAGCGCCCGCTGGAGCATCTGACCAGCACAACCCGCTTTACCACCTTACTCGCCCGACAACGAGGCAAGCAGGTGCAACCCGAACCCATTCGCACAGGAGAGCGCCATGCGCACAGTCTTCTTGCGTCGCGGTCTGGTCGCCCTGTTTGCGGCGGCTGTGTCCTTCGGCGCCATTACCCAAGCCCAGGCCGAGAGCCTGCGTATCGGCTATCAGAAATACGGCACCCTGGTGCTGCTCAAGGCCAAGGGCACGCTGGAAAAGCGCCTGGCCGAGCAGGGCGTGCAGGTGCAGTGGACCGAATTCCCCGGCGGCCCGCAGCTGCTTGAAGGGCTGAATGTCGGCTCCATCGATTTTGGCGTCACCGGCGAGACCCCACCCGTGTTCGCCCAGGCTGCTGGCGCCGATCTGCTCTACGTGGCGTATGAGCCGCCGGCGCCGCACAGCGAGGCGATCCTGGTGCCGAAGGGCTCGCCGATCCAGTCGGTCAAAGACCTCAAGGGCAAGAAAGTCGTCCTCAACAAAGGCTCCAACGTGCACTACCTGCTGGTCCGTGCGCTGGAAGATGCCGGCCTCAAGTACAGCGACATCCAGGCCGTCTACCTGCCCCCGGCCGACGCTCGCGCCGCCTTCGAGCGCGGCAGCGTGGATGCCTGGGTGATCTGGGACCCGTACCAGGCTGCCGCCGAGAAACAACTGCAGGCACGTACCCTGCGCGACGGCAAAGACCTGGTCGACAACCACCAGTTCTATCTTGCCACCCGCGACTACGCGACCCAGCACCCAGCGGTGATCAACACCGTGATCGAGGAAGTGCGCGCCGTGGGCGAATGGTCCCAGGCCAACCCGCAGGAAGTGACCGATCAGGTCGCCCCGCTGCTTGGGCTGCCCGCCGACATCACCCTGACTTCGGTCAAGCGCCAGGGCTACGGCGCCGCGCCGCTCACCCCAGAGGTGGTGGCCGCGCAACAGAAAATCGCCGACACGTTCCATGCGCTGAAGCTTATCCCCAAGCCGCTGAGCATCAAGGACGTTATCTGGACACCCCCGGCCAAGGTCGCCAGCGCGCCTTGATTGACTTGCCTGCGCCGGGGCGCCGCCCCGGCTGAGCCACCCTTGAGGAGACAACTCCAATGAGCCTTAACATTTTCTGGTTCCTGCCCACCCACGGTGACGGTAAGTACCTGGGCACCTCCGATGGTGCTCGCGCGGTCGACCATGGCTACCTGCAGCAGGTCGCCCAGGCGGCCGACCGCCTTGGCTTCGGCGGCGTACTGATCCCTACCGGGCGATCCTGCGAGGATTCCTGGCTGGTGGCGGCATCGCTGATCCCGGTTACCCAGCGCCTGAAGTTTTTGGTCGCATTGCGCCCCGGCATCATTTCGCCGACCGTGGCGGCACGCCAGGCAGCCACCCTCGACCGCCTGTCCAATGGCCGTGCGCTGTTCAACCTGGTGACCGGTGGCGACCCGGACGAGCTGGCGGGTGACGGCCTGCACCTGAACCACCAGGAGCGCTACGAGGCCTCCGTGGAGTTCACCCGTATCTGGCGCAAGGTGCTGGAAGGCGAAACCGTCGACTACGACGGCAAACATATCCAGGTGAAGGGCGCCAAGCTGCTTTACCCGCCAATCCAGCAACCGCGCCCGCCGCTGTACTTCGGTGGCTCATCGGATGCCGCACAGGACCTGGCCGCCGAGCAGGTCGAGCTGTACCTGACCTGGGGCGAGCCGCCGAGCGCGGTCGCAGAAAAAATCGCCCAGGTGCGCGAGAAAGCCGCCGCCCAGGGCCGCGAAGTGCGCTTCGGCATCCGCCTGCACGTGATCGTGCGGGAAACCAACGAAGAAGCCTGGGCTGCCGCCGACAAGCTGATCTCGCACCTGGACGATGACACCATCGCCCGTGCCCAGGCCTCGCTGGCACGCTTCGACTCGGTCGGCCAGCAACGCATGGCGGCGCTGCACAACGGCAACCGCGACAAGCTGGAAGTGGCCCCCAACCTTTGGGCGGGCGTCGGCCTGGTCCGCGGTGGTGCCGGCACCGCCCTGGTAGGCGATGGCCCGACCGTTGCGGCGCGGGTCAAGGAATACGCCGAGCTGGGCATCGATACCTTCATCTTCTCCGGTTACCCGCACCTGGAAGAATCGTACCGGGTTGCCGAGCTGCTGTTCCCGCACCTGGATGTGCAACGCCCGGAGCAGGCCAAGGCCGGTGGTTACGTGAGCCCGTTCGGCGAGATGGTGGCCAACGACATCCTGCCCAAGTCCGTTGCGCAAAGCTGAGGGCCAGGCCATGAGTCGTGCAACTTCCAATACCCTTGCCCAGCGCCTGGCGCCGTGGGCGCTACCGGTGCTGCTGCTGGCCGCCTGGCAGCTGGCGGTCAGCGCCGGCTGGCTGTCGACACGCATCCTGCCAGCGCCTAGCGCGGTGGTCAGTGCCGGCGTCGAGCTGGTGCGCAGCGGTGATATCTGGACCCACCTGGCCATCAGCGGCTGGCGTGCCGGGCTGGGTTTTGTCATCGGTGGCAGCATCGGCCTGGTGCTGGGCTTTATCACCGGCCTGTCGAACTGGGGCGAGCGCTTGCTCGACAGCTCGGTGCAGATGATCCGCAACGTGCCGCACCTGGCGCTGATTCCGCTGGTGATCCTGTGGTTCGGCATCGACGAGTCGGCGAAGGTTTTCCTGGTTGCGCTGGGCACGCTGTTCCCGATCTATCTGAACACCTACCACGGCATCCGCAACGTCGACCCGGCGCTGGTGGAGATGGCGCGCAGCTATGGTTTGTCCGGCTTCACCCTGTTCCGCCAGGTGATCTTGCCGGGTGCGCTGCCTTCGATCCTGGTGGGCGTGCGCTTTGCCCTGGGCTTCATGTGGCTGACCTTGATCGTTGCCGAAACCATCTCGGCCAATGCCGGCATCGGCTACCTGGCGATGAACGCCCGGGAATTCCTGCAGACCGACGTGGTGGTACTGGCCATCGTCCTGTATGCCGTGCTGGGCAAGCTCGCCGACCTGGCCGCCCGCGGCCTGGAACGTGTGTGGTTGCGCTGGCACCCGGCCTATCAAGTAGCCAGGAAGGAGGGCGCATGACCGTGCTCAAGGAACAGCCGCCACGCCTGCTGCGTGGCATCCCGCTGGCCTGCAACGGCCTGCGCAAGGCCTTTGGCCAACGCGAAGTGTTGAAGGGCATCGACCTGCACATCCCCGCAGGCCAGTTTGTCGCCATCGTCGGCCGCAGCGGCTGCGGCAAGAGCACCCTGCTGCGCCTGCTGGCCGGGCTCGACCAGCCCAGCGCCGGGCAATTGCTGGCCGGTGCCGCGCCGCTGGATGAGGCGCGGGACGAAACCCGCCTGATGTTCCAGGATGCCCGCCTGCTGCCGTGGAAGAAGGTGATCGACAACGTCGGCCTGGGCCTGTCCGGCGACTGGCGCGGGCGTGCGCTGGACGCGCTGGAGGCGGTTGGCCTGGCCGACCGGGCCAATGAATGGCCGGCAGCGCTGTCGGGCGGGCAGAAGCAGCGTGTGGCGCTGGCGCGGGCATTGATCCACCAGCCGCGTCTGCTGCTGCTGGACGAGCCACTGGGGGCGCTCGATGCGCTGACCCGCATCGAGATGCAGCAACTGATCGAACGCTTGTGGCGTCAGCACGGCTTCACCGTGCTGCTGGTCACCCACGATGTCAGCGAGGCAGTTGCCGTGGCTGACCGGGTGATCCTGGTCGAGGACGGCGAGGTCGGGCTCGACCTTACCGTCGACCTGGCGCGGCCCCGGGCGCGTGGTTCGCACCGCCTGGCGGCGCTGGAAAGCGAAGTGCTCAACCGTGTTCTGTCAGCCCCGGGCACTGCGCCCGAGCCAGACCCTGTAGCCCCTTTGCCCACGCAATTGCGTTGGGCGCACTGAAAACTCACTTACCAGACTGAAGCCCACAGAGAAGGAAGCAAATCATGACTATCAAAGCCATCAACGTTCGCAACCAGTTCAAAGGCACCGTGAAAGAAATCCTTGAAGGGCCTGTGCTGTCGGAAATCGACGTGCAGACTGCCTCGGGCATCGTCACTTCGGTGATTACCACCCGCTCTGTGAAAGAGCTGGAATTGCAGGTGGGTAGTGAAGTGATTGCTTTTGTGAAGTCGACTGAAGTGTCTATCGCCAAGCTGTGATGAAAGTGGCCCGCGGGGCTGCGTTGCAGCCCGATCGCCGGCAAGCCAGCTACCACAGGTACTGCGCAGGTTTCAGGCCTTGTGCTTTATCTGTGGGAGCTGGCTTGCCGGCGATGAGGCCATTGAATTTAACGCTTGGCCAGAAACGGCGGCAGGTACAACCCCAGATAGGCCTCGAACACCCGCTTGCCCTCTTCGGCCATGCGCGGCGTAATCGCCTCATGCAACTGCACCGACCGTGCATAAACCCGGTCGCTCAGCTCCATGGCCAGCGCAAACACATCCACATCCCCCGGCATCACCGGCAGATGAAAATGCTGGTCGAACAACTTGTACATCAAGTCGCCCAGTTCCATGTCGTGCTGCCGATCGGCCTGCACCACTTCGCTCAGGCCATGCTGGGCCAGGATCAGCTGCCGCGCCGCAGCATCGTCGTTGTAGATATCCAGCATGCGCTGCTCGATCAGCCGTGACAGTTCGTGCCAGGTGCTGAACGCACTGC
>NZ_JABMCN010000178.1:0-7010 GCF_013179515.1 Pseudomonas sp. CM27 | reverse complement strand
GCATGCGCTGCTCGATCAGCCGTGACAGTTCGTGCCAGGTGCTGAACGCACTGCTGTCGATGGGCGCACTCAACGCATCACGGAAGGCCCGGTGCACGTCGGCGGTCAGCGCCTCGAGCAAGGCAGGCACGCTGGCGAAGAAGTGGTACACCGATGAGGGCGGAATCTGCGCCCGCTCGGCCACGCTGTACACCGACAGGCCTGCCACCCCCAACTCGGCCAGCAGCTCGCGAGCAGCCGCCAGGATCGCCTCGATCCTGGCCTGGCTGCTTGCACGCGGCTTGCGCGAGGTGGCAGTGCGGGTCATCAGTTGCTGATTGCCAGGATGCTGGCCTGGTAGCCACCGACGAACAGGTCGAAATCACCGACTTCTTCCTGTTCCAGCTCGGACTGTTTGGCGAGCGACTCGCGGGCCAGCGTTTCAAAGGCCTGTTGCTGTTCGTTGCTCAGCGGTTGCCCGCGGAACGTGTCGGCGTGGAGGCGGCTTTGCCGCAGCGAGAACTGGATGAAGCTCTCGTCATGCTCGGTCATGCGTGCCAGTACCTGCGCCGACGGGGTCAGCTCGGGGTCGTTGACCTTGGCCTGCTGGGCATCCAGGGCATTGCCGTGCTCATCAAGGCCTTGCGCCTTGTCAAGCAGATCGGCCAGCGGGCGGATACGCTCGATCAGTTCGCTGGCCCAGTCTTTCAGGGCAATTGGCTGGCCGTTGCGCTGCAGCTCCAGGCCTGGGCGTCGGCCTTCCTTGACCACGGTCAGGAAGTTGTCAGTGCACTGGCCGCACTCACTGTTTTCCAGTTGCGGGCTGTCTTCCAGCGCGCAGAACAGCAGGAATGCATCGAGGAAACGCGCCTCGGTCAGGTCGATACCCACCGGCAGGAACGGGTTGATGTCCAGGCAGCGCACTTCTACATACTGCACGCCACGCGAGGTCAGGGCCTGGATCGGCCGTTCGCCGGTGTAGGTGACCCGCTTGGGGCGAATGTTCGAGTAGTACTCGTTCTCGATCTGCAGGATGTTGGTGTTCAGCTGTACCCACTCGCCGTCCACGTGCGTGCCCACTTCAACATAGGGCGGGTAGGGCGTGCCCACCGCCTTGCGCAGGCTGTCGGTGTAGCTGGCCAGGTTGTTGTAACACGGTGTCAGGCCGGCCTGGGCGTTGCTCTGGTAGCCCAGGTCACTCATGCGCAGGCTGGTGGCGTAGGGCAGGAACAGGGTTTCGGCGTCGAGCTCTTCGAGCTGGTGCGGGCGGCCGCGCAGGAAGCCTTTGTCCAGGGCCGGCGAGGCGCCGAACAGGTACATCAGCAGCCAGCTGTAGCGGCGGAAGTTGCGGATCAGCGCGATGTAGGCCGACGACTGGTAGTCGCGGTCGCTCTCGTTGCCACCTTCGTCTGCGCGCAGCAATGGCCACAGCGCTTCGGGCAGCGAGAAGTTGTAATGGATACCGGCGATGCACTGCATGGTGCGGCCGTAACGCAGGGCCAGGCCCTTGCGGTACACGTGCTTGAGCTTGCCGATGTTGGAGCTGCCGTACTCGGCGATCGGGATGTCCTCCTCGGCCGGCAGCGTGCATGGCATCGACGGGCTCCACAGGTATTCGTCGCCCAGCTTGCTGTAGACGAATCGGTGGGTCTGTTCGAGGCTTTCGAGCACCTTGGCCGGGTCGGGCAGCGCTGGGGTGATGAACTCCAGCAGCGACTCGGAATAATCGGTAGTGATCTGCTCGTTGGTCAGCGCCGACCCCAGTGCTTCCGGATGCGGGGTCTGGGCCAGGCGACCTTCATCGGTCACGCGCAGGCATTCGCGCTCAATACCGTGCAGGCACTGCTTGAGCAGGGGGAGATTTGCGCCGAGCAGGCTCAGGCGGCGGTTGAGGAGTTTGCTCAAGATGTATTCCTTCACGCGTCAGTCGCCCCAATATGGGGGTAGAAATAACGGTCTACAAGGGTAGGAAGAAAGGAACTGGCGTTGTCGCCTTGTCAGCGCGGATCCAGCAGTGCCAGCGCACTGCTGAAAATACCGCAGATACTGCTTGGTGAGCTAGAGAACCGCGAAGGTTCCCTGTGCTTTCGCCACCAGCTTGTCGCCCTGGACTACGTCGGCGTCGACCACCAGGGTGCGCCGCCCGGCGTGCAGCACGCGGGCAGTGCACAGGACTTCGCCGTCACTGACGGCGCGCATGTAGTTGATCTTGCACTCGATGGTGACGCTTTGCTGGTCAAAGCCATGGCTGGCCGAGCAGGCCAGGCCCATGGCGATGTCCACCAGGCTGAAGATCGCCCCGCCGTGCAGCTTCTGGCCACGGTTGCGCAGCTGTGGCTCGAGCGCCAGAGCGACCTCGGCAACGCCTGTGTCCAGGCGTTGCAGGCGGCAGCCCAGCAGCTGGCTGAAGGCGCTTTCGACGTATTCGCGTGGAACGTCCATCACTTCTTCTTCAGCTGCTTGGCGTTGGCAAACAGCGATGCCATGGCGTTGTTGGCCGGCGCCGCAGCGGCGGTTTCGCGCTGGCGCGGGGCCTGCTGCTGGCGGTTGCCGCCATTGCCACGGTTGCCACCGCGGTTGCCTTCAACCTTTTCGCCCGGGGTATCGCCCATGCGCATGGACAAGCCGACGCGCTTGCGCGGGATGTCCACTTCCATGACCTTGACCTTGACCACGTCGCCGGCCTTGACCGCTTCACGCGGGTCCTTGACGAATTTTTCGGACAGCGCCGAGATGTGCACCAGGCCGTCCTGGTGCACACCGATGTCAACGAAGGCGCCGAAGTTGGTGACGTTGGTCACCACGCCTTCGAGGATCATGCCGGGCTCCAGGTCCTTGAGGTCTTCGACGCCGTCCTGGAAGGTGGCGGTCTTGAACTCGGGGCGTGGGTCGCGGCCAGGCTTGTCCAGTTCCTGCAGGATGTCGGTGACGGTCGGCAGGCCGAAACTGTCGTCGGTGAATTTCTTCGGGTCCAGGCGCTTGAGGAAGCTGCTGTCGCCGATCAGCGAGCGGATGTCGCGGTCGGTGCCCGCAGCGATGCGCTGTACCAGCGGGTAGGCCTCGGGGTGAACTGCAGAGGCGTCCAGCGGGTTGTCGCCGTTCATCACCCGCAGGAAGCCGGCGGCCTGTTCGAAGGTTTTCTCACCCAGGCGGCTGACCTTTTTCAGCGCCGCGCGGGTGGCGAACGGGCCGTTGCTGTCGCGGTGGGCGACGATGTTCTGCGCCAGGGTCGCGTTGAGGCCGGAGATGCGCGTCAGCAGCGCCACCGAGGCGGTGTTCACATCCACACCCACTGCGTTCACGCAGTCCTCGACCACGGCGTCCAGGCCACGGGCCAGTTTCAGCTGCGATACATCGTGCTGATACTGGCCGACACCGATGGATTTCGGGTCGATCTTGACCAGTTCGGCCAGCGGGTCCTGCAGGCGACGGGCGATCGACACGGCGCCACGGATCGACACGTCCAGGTCCGGGAACTCGCGGGCGGCCAGCTCGGATGCCGAGTACACCGAGGCACCGGCTTCGGAGACCATGATCTTGGTGATCTGCAGCGCTGGATATTTTTTAACCAGTTCTGCCACCAGCTTGTCGCTTTCGCGGCTGGCAGTACCGTTGCCGATGGCGATCAGCTCTACCGAGTGCTTGGCGCACAGCGCAGCCATGATGGCAATGGTGCGGTCCCAGTCATTCTTTGGCGCATGCGGGTAGACCGTGGTGTAGTCCAGCAACTTGCCGGTAGCGTCGACCACGGCGATCTTGCAGCCGGTGCGCAGGCCCGGGTCGAAGCCCAGGGTGGCGCGCGGGCCGGCCGGCGCGGCCAGCAGCAGGTCGTGCAGGTTGCGGGCGAACACGTTGATCGCCTCGCCTTCGGCGTTGTCGCGCAGTTCGCCGAACAGGTCTGTTTCCAGGTGGGTGTAGAGCTTGACCTTCCAGGTCCAGCGCACCACCTCGCCCAGCCACTTGTCGGCGGCGCGGTTGCGGTTTTCAACGCCGACGTGGTTGCCGATCATCACCTCGCAGGGGTGCAGGGTGCCAGGCAGTTCCTCGCCAATCTTCAGCGACGCGCTGAGCACGCCTTCGTTGCGCCCGCGGAAGATCGCCAGGGCACGGTGTGAGGGCGCGTTGCGCAGCAGCTCGTCATGGGCGAAGTAATCGCGGAACTTGGCGCCTTCTTCTTCCTTGCCGGCGACCACGCGGGCGCTCAGCACGGCTTCCTGCTTGAGGAAGTTGCGCAGCTTGTCGAGCAGGGCGGCGTCTTCGGCAAAGCGCTCCATGAGGATGTACTTGGCGCCTTCGAGCGCGGCCTTGACGTCGGCTACGCCTTTTTCGGCGTCGACGAAGCGCGCGGCTTCGCTTTCCGGGGCCAGGGTCGGGTCGTTGAACAGGCCGTCGGCCAGTTCGCCAAGGCCGGCTTCAAGGGCGATCTGGCCTTTGGTGCGGCGCTTCTGCTTGTACGGCAGGTACAGGTCTTCGAGGCGGGTCTTGGTGTCGGCCAGCTTGATCTCGCGGGCCAGTTCCGGGGTCAGCTTGCCCTGCTCTTCGATGCTGGAGAGGATGCTGGCGCGGCGGTCGTCGAGTTCGCGCAGGTAGCGCAGGCGCTCTTCCAGATGGCGCAGCTGGGTGTCGTCCAGGCTCCCGGTCACTTCCTTGCGGTAACGGGCGATGAAGGGCACGGTCGAGCCTTCGTCCAACAGGCCCACGGCCGCCTCGACCTGCTGGGGGCGTACGCCCAGTTCCTCGGCGATACGGCTGTTGATGCTGTCCATGTAAACCACCTGACATTTGTGAAAACGGGGGTCGCCTGTGGGCTTTTCGCCCGGCGGCGCTGGATGAAAGCCGCGCATTATACCCATCGTAAACGGCTTGCGGTGATGGCGCCCGGCCAGCCGGAACTGGCGCCCGGGGAAAAATCTGCTAACAATGCTCACGCAACGTGCAGCAATGGCTACGCCATAATGCGCGGCGAAACCAGAGGAGTTATTCATGACCGGCACGCCAAACACCGCTGAAGGTGACAAGATTCTCATCGTCGATGACGATCCAGGGCTGAGCAGCCTGCTGGAACGTTTCTTCACCAGCAAGGGCTACCGTGCCCGTGCGGTGCCGAACACTGAACAGATGGACCGCCTGCTGCAGCGCGAGGTGTTCAACCTGGTGGTGCTCGACCTGATGCTGCCGGGCGAGGATGGCCTGTCCGCGTGCAAGCGCCTGCGCCAGCAGAACAACCAGATCCCGATCATCATGCTCACCGCCAAGGGCGACGAGCTCAGCCGTATCAAAGGCCTGGAACTGGGCGCCGACGACTACCTGGGCAAACCGTTCAACCCGGACGAGCTCATGGCCCGGGTCAAGGCCGTGCTGCGCCGCCAGTCACCCAGCGTACCGGGTGCACCGGGCAGCGAGGACGAATCGGTCACCTTTGGCGACTACGAGCTGTCGCTGGCGACCCGCGAACTCAAGCGCGGCGACGAAGTGCACATGCTTACCACCGGTGAATTCGCCGTGCTCAAGGCCCTGGTGATGCACGCCCGCGAGCCGCTGACCCGCGACAAGCTGATGAACCTGGCCCGTGGCCGTGAATGGGATGCGCTGGAGCGCTCCATCGACGTGCAGATCTCGCGCCTGCGCCGCATGATCGAACCCGACCCTTCCAAGCCGCGCTACATCCAGACCGTCTGGGGCGTGGGCTATGTGTTCGTGCCTGACGGAAACGCCGGCAAATGATGCCTGGTCGTCGATGAAAACACCGCTCTGGTTTCCGCAAAGCTTCTTCGCCCGCACGCTGTGGCTGGTGCTGATCGTCGTGCTGTTCTCGAAGGCATTGACCCTGGTCTACCTGCTGATGAACGAGGACGTGCTGGTCGACCGTCAGTACAGCCACGGTGTGGCGCTGACCCTGCGCGCCTATTGGGCGGCGGATGAAGAAAACCGCGACAAGATCGCCGAGGCTGCCGGGCTGATTCGGGTTACCGGCTCTGGTGTGCCGGAAGGCGAGCAGCACTGGCCCTACAGCGAAATCTACCAGCGGCAGATGCAGGCCGAGCTGGGTGATGACACCGAGGTCCGGCTGCGCATTCATGCGCCACCAGCGTTGTGGGTCAACGCGCCTAGCCTGGGCCCCGGTTGGTTGAAGGTCCCGCTGTACCCGCACCCGCTACGTGGGCAGAAGATCTGGAACGTGCTGGGCTGGTTCCTGGCCATCGGCCTGTTGTCCACCGCCTCGGCCTGGATTTTCGTGCGTCAGTTGAACCAGCCGCTCAAGCGCCTGGTGTTCGCTGCCCGCCAGCTGGGCCAGGGCCGCAGCGTGCGCCTGCCGATCAGCGATACGCCCAGCGAAATGACCGAGGTGTACAAGGCCTTCAACCAGATGGCCGAGGATGTCGAGCAGGCCGGGCGCGAGCGCGAGCTGATGCTGGCCGGGGTTTCCCACGACTTGCGCACACCGCTGACACGCCTGCGCCTGTCGTTGTCCCTGCTGAACAGCGACAGCGAACTGAGTGACGACATGGTCCGCGATATCGAGGACATGGACGCGATTCTCGATCAGTTCCTGGCGTTTATCCGCGATGGCCGGGACGAGCCGGTGGAGGACGTTGACCTGGCTGAGCTGGTGCGTGAGGTGGTAGCACCCTACAACCAGCCTGAAGAACGTGTGCGCCTGTGCCTGGAGCCGATTCCCCCGTTCCCGGTGCGTCGGGTTTCGCTCAAGCGCATGCTGGGCAACCTGATCGGCAACGCCCTGCACCATGCTGGCAAGGGGGTTGAGGTGGCTGCCTATGTATCGGGCGACGAGAGTGCGCCGTATGTGGTGCTGAGCGTACTCGACCGCGGCACCGGGATCGACGAATCGGAACTGGAGACCATCTTCAACCCGTTCATTCGTGGAGACCGTGCCCGGGGCGGCAAGGGCACCGGGCTGGGGCTGGCGATCGTCAAGCGGATTGCGGCGCAGCACGGCGGCAATGTCGAGTTGCGCAATCGCTCGGGTGGCGGGATCGAGGCTCGGGTGCGGCTGCCGCTGGGATTGCTGT
>NZ_JABMCN010000177.1 GCF_013179515.1 Pseudomonas sp. CM27 | reverse complement strand
CCTCAAGGCCCGATCGCCGGCAAGCCAGCTCGCACAGGTACAGCACAGGTCTTCAAGGCAGTGGTTAATCTGTGGGAGCTGGCTTGCCGGCGATTGGCCTGCGCAGCAGGCCCTGTCTCAGGATGAAACACCCTGTCGCGAAATGGCACGCTGCATTTGGCTGTCCCAGCTGGGAGTAAAGCCCTTAAAACCGGCTAAAAGGTTGAAAGAAAACGGTTTTGCCTCTCCTGGCACACTTCCTGTATCACAACCGTCACATGCACACCTGCTGTACCAAAGCGTGCGAAAAACGATAAGAACAACAACCGTGGAGGTCTGACCTTGAAGACGACTCGACTCCGGCGGCATGCGGGTAAACTGGCGCTGGTCGCCGCCGCGCTGCTGAGCACCCAGGCCATGGCGGCCGAGCAGGGCCCGAGCCTGTTGCAGAACAAGTGCATGGGGTGCCATATCCCCGAAGGTAACGATACCTACAGCCGTATCAGCCACCAGCGCAAAACGCCGGAAGGCTGGCTGATGAGTATTGCCCGGATGCAGGTGATGCATGGCCTGCAGATCAGCGACGAAGACCGTCGCACTCTGGTCAAGTACCTGGCCGACAAGCAGGGCCTGGCGCCCGGCGAGACCGATGGCGTGCGCTACGCCATGGAACGCCGGCTCAATACCGTCGAGCACTTCGACACCCAGCTCAGCGAAACCTGCGGCCGTTGCCACTCCGGTGCTCGCGTCGCCTTGCAACGGCGCCCGGCCAAGGAATGGGAGCACCTGGTCAACTTCCACCTCGGCCAATGGCCGTCTCTTGAATACCAGGCCCAGGCGCGCGACCGCGACTGGTTGCCCATCGCCCTGCAACAAGTGGTACCCGAACTGGCCAAGCGCTACCCGCTGGATAACCCTGCATGGGCCGAATGGCAGAAGGCGCGGCCCAAGGCCGACGCGCTGCCGGGGCAGTGGGCATTCAGCGGCCACATGCTGGCCAAGGGCGATGTGCACGGGGTGATGAGCGTCTCGGCCGAGGAGGGCGATACCTTCAAGGTCGAGGTCAAGGGCGCGTACGCCGATGGCACGCCGTTCAACGGCAGCGGCTCGGCAATCCTCTACAACGGTTATGAATGGCGCGGCAACGTCAAGGTTGGCGATGCCAACCTGCGTCAGGTGTTCGCTGCGCTGGACGGCGAAATGAAAGGCCGCATGTTCGAGGCCGAGCACGATGAGCGCGGGCTGGACTTCACTGCAGTCAAACAAGGCAAGGCGCGCCTGCTGGCGGTGCAGCCTGCGTTCATCAAGGCCGGGGGCGAAAGCGAAATCAGCCTGGTTGGCAGTGGCTTGTCGGGCAAGCCGGACCTGGGCGCCGGGGTCGAGGTGACCGAGGTGCTGGAGCAGACCGCAACCCTGGTACGGGTCAAGGCCCGCGCCGCGGCGGATGCCAGGCCCGGCCAGCGCGAAGTCGCGGTGGGCGCACTCAAGGGCGTCAACCTGGCGGTGTACGACAAGGTCGATGAAGTGAAGGTGGTGCCGGCGTTCTCCATCGCCCGTATCGGCGAAAACGGCGCTTCGGTGCCGAAGGTGCAAGGCCGTTTCGAGGCCGAAGCGTGGGGCAAGGATGCTGATGGCCAGCCGCTGCGCATCGGCTACCTGCCGGCCAGCTGGAAGGTCGAGCCGTTCAACGAGCGTGCCGTCGAGGATCAGGACGTCAAGTTTGCCGGGCAGATGCAGGCCGATGGCGTGTTCGTGCCAGGCGGTGCCGGCCCCAACCCTGAGCGCAAGATGATGACCAACAACGCTGGCAACCTGAAGGTCATCGCCACGCTGGCCGACGGCGGCCAGACGGGCGAAGGGCACATGATCGTCACCGTTCAGCGCTGGAACAACCCACCGCTGCCATGACGGCAGCACGTAACGGTTTTCCCACGCATCGATTACCGGGAGGTCGCCATGGGCGCACTACTGAACCTTGTCGAACGCAACCTGCACGAAGTGCAGGTCGACGCCGACCGCATGCTGTTTCATATTCCTAGCAGTTCGCTGTTCACCGCCGATGCGGTAACCGGCGGCATCATCGATTCCCTGCGCCAGCAAGGCTGCTCGGCCGAGGAGCTGATGCAGCGCCTTGGCCAGCAGTTTGCCGGTGACGATATCCAGGACACCCTGCGCGAGCTGATCGCGCTGGAGCTGGTCAGCGACGGCTCGCCGCTGACCCCCGAAATCGCCCTCAAGCAGGTCGAGCGCACCGCCTTGAACACCGTGGTGCTCAACGTCAACACTGGCTGCAACCTCAGCTGCACCTATTGCTACAAGGAAGACCTGGACAAGCCGTCCGCCGGCAAGAAGATGAGCACCGACACCGCCGAGGCCTCGGTGGAGATGCTGCTCAAGGAGTCGCCCGACGAGCAACGCTACAGCGTGGTGTTCTTCGGGGGCGAGCCGCTGTCCAACCGGCCGCTGATCGAGCACATGGTCGCCTATTGCGAACGGCGGTTCGCCGAAGCCGGCAAGCAGGTGGAGTTCATCATGACCACCAACGCCACCTTGCTTAACGAAGAGGTCATCGACTGGCTCAACGCCCACCGCTTTGGCCTGTCGATCAGCATCGACGGCCCCAAGACCGTGCACGACCGCAACCGCATCACCGTCGGCGGGCAGGGCACCTATGATGTGGTGCGGCGCAAGGCCGAACTGCTGCTGTCGCGCTACACCAGCCGCCCGGTCGGCGCGCGGGTAACCCTGACCCGTGGCATCACCGATGTCGAAACCATCTGGAACCACCTGTTCAACGAACTGGGCTTTGCTGAAGTCGGCTTTGCCCCGGTCACCTCCGGCGACATGGCCAACTTCAACCTCACCGGCGAAGAGCTGGTGCAGGTATTCGCCAACATGAAAGCCCTGGGCCGGCGCTACCTGGAGGCGGCGCTGGAGCACCGCAATATTGGCTTCTCCAACCTGCACCAGCTGATCACCGACATCCATGAAGGCCACAAGAAAGCCCTGCCGTGCGGCGCCGGGCTGAAGATGCTGGCGGTGGACCACGAGGGCGAGCTGAACCTGTGCCATCGCTTCACCGGCTCCAGCCTGCCCACCTTCGGCAACGTGCACCAGGGCGTGAAGCAGGCGCAGCTCAACGACTTTCTGTCGCAGCGCCTGGACCGCAGCAACACCGGCTGCGAGAGCTGCCGTATCCGCAACCTGTGTTCCGGCGGCTGCTACCACGAAAGCTACGCGCGCTACGGCGACCCGCAGCACCCGACCTACCACTACTGCGAACTGATGCGCGACTGGGTCGACTTCGGCATTGAAGTCTACAGCCGCATCATGGCCGCCAACCCGGCCTTCATCGACCGCTATATCACCCCGCGGAAGGCGCACTGACATGAAGCACTTGAAGCCCCTCAACAACAAGGCGCGCATCCTTGAGCAGGCCGCCGCCGAAGACCGCGTCGAAGAAGTCATGGCCATGAGCGCGGTGGCCGGCTGCACGGCCACCACCGACCCGGGCTGGGAGGTGGACGCATTTGGTGGTGTGAGCTCGCTGTGCCAGCCGATGGAAGCCGACCTGTATGGCTGCTCCGACCCTTGCTGGTGGCCGGCCCAGGTGCCGGACATGATGAGCACCTACCAGGACTGGAACGCCCAGGCGACCAACTCGGCGGATGACTGGCGCAACCTCGGCACCGTGTTCCCGAAAGACAAGTGACCGGCCCGACAAGAATGACAAGGGGAAACCGCATGAAAGCTGGACGCTGCGCGCAACTCGCGCTCACCATCGCTGCCACGGCCTGCGCCGGGCTGGTACAGGCCGACGACAACGGGCCGGCGCTGAAGGCTGGCCACGAATACATGATCGTGACCAACTACCCGAACAACCTGCACGTGGTCGATGTGGCCAGTGACACGGTGTACAAAAGCTGCCAGATGCCCGACAAGTTCGGCCCCGGCACTGCCATGATGGCGCCGGACAACCGCACCGCCTACGTGCTCAACAACCACTACGGCGACATCTACGGCATCGACCTGGATACCTGCAAGAACACCTTCCACGCCAACCTGTCCAGCGTGCCGGGCGAGGTCGGCAAGTCGATGTACTCGTTCGCCGTCAGCCCCGATGGCAAGGAAGTGTACGCCACGGTCAACCCGACCCAGCGCCTGAACGACCACTATGTTGTCAAACCACCGCGCCTGGAGGTGTTCAGCACTGCCGATGGCCTTGGCGCCAAACCGGTACGCACCTTCCCCATGCCGCGCCAGGTGTACCTGATGCGCACTGCCGACGATGGCAGCCTGTACGCCGCCGGGCCGGACATCTACAAGATGGACGTCAAAACCGGCAAGTACACGGTGGCCTTGCCGCTGCGCAACTGGAACCGCAAGGGCTACAGCGCCCCGGACGTGCTGTACTTCTGGCCACACCAGAACCCGCGCCACGAGTTCTCGATGTTGTACACCATTGCCAAATTCAAGGATGACAAACAGGACCCGAACGAGGCCGAATTGTTGTACGGCTACCTGAGCGTCGACCTGAAGACCGGAAAAACCCATACCCAGGAGTTTGCCGACCTGACCGAGCTGTACTTCACCGGCCTGCGCTCGCCCAAGGACCCGAACCAGATCTACGGCGTACTCAACCGCCTGGCCAAGTACGACATCAAGCAGCGCAAGTTGATCAAGGCGGCTAATCTGGAGCACACCTACTACTGCGTCACCTTCGACAAGAAGGG
Source organism: Pseudomonas sp. CM27 (assembly GCF_013179515.1). GTDB lineage: Bacteria > Pseudomonadota > Gammaproteobacteria > Pseudomonadales > Pseudomonadaceae > Aquipseudomonas. The sequence goes on along the minus strand of NZ_JABMCN010000177.1, from coordinate 7,685 downwards.
CGACAAGCTGTACCTGGGCGGCACGTTCAACGACCTGGCGGTGTTCAACCCGGATACGCTGGAGAAGGTGAAGAACATCAAGTTGCCGGGGGGCGACATGTCCACCACTACGCCGCAGGTGTTCATCCGCTGAACCGGTGCTGGCTTCTTCGCGGGCGCGCCCGCTCCCACATGGCTTTCACAATCGCTGAGAGCTGTGCAGTCCCTGTGGGAGCTGGCTTGCCGGCGATAGGGCCGGTGCAGGCAACACAAAACAACAAGAGAATCCCCATGCCCCAGCCAAGCTACTCCCAGGGCAACCAGGACAAAACCCTGCTGACCCAGTGCATCGGCGACGCCTTCGACACCACGGTCGCCCGCTTCCCGGACCGCGAGGCCCTCGTTGTCAGGCACCAAGGCCTGCGCTACACCTGGCAGCAACTGGCCGAAGCCGTCGACCAGCACGCCCGCGCACTGATCGCCCTGGGCGTGCAACCGGGCGATCGCCTCGGCATCTGGGCCCCCAACTGCGCCGAATGGTGCATCACCCAGTTCGCCAGCGCCAAGGTCGGGGCGATTCTGGTCAATATCAACCCGGCCTACCGCTCCAGCGAGCTGGACTACGCCCTCGGCCAGTCCGCTTGCCGCTGGGTGATCTGTGCCGACGCGTTCAAGAGCTCTGACTACCACGCCATGCTGCTGGGCCTGGTCCCCGGCCTGGCAAACGGCCAACCAGGCGCGTTGAATTGCGAACGTTTTCCCGAACTGCGTGGTGTGGTCAGCCTCGCCGCCGCGCCACCCTCGGGCTTCCTCGCCTGGCATGCCCTGCAGACGCGCGCCGGGGCGGTAAGCCGCGAAGCCCTGGTCGAGCGCCAGGCGCAACTGCGCTGCGACGACCCGATCAATATCCAGTACACCTCGGGCACCACGGGCTTCCCCAAGGGCGCCACACTCAGCCACAGCAACATCCTCAACAACGGCTACATGGTGGGTGAAAGCCTCGGGCTGACCGAACACGACCGGCTGGTGGTGCCGGTGCCGCTGTACCACTGCTTCGGCATGGTCATGGCCAACCTGGGCTGCATGACCCACGGCAGCACCCTGATCTACCCCAATGATGCCTTCGACCCGCTGGCGACATTGCGCGCGGTGGCCGAAGAAAAGGCCACTGCGTTGTATGGCGTGCCGACCATGTTCATCGCCGAACTGGATCACCCGCAACGGGGTGAGTTCGACCTGTCTAGCCTGCGCACCGGGATCATGGCCGGCGCCACCTGCCCGATCGAGGTGATGCGCCGGGTGATCGGCGAGATGCACATGGCCGAAGTGCAGATCGCCTACGGCATGACCGAGACCAGCCCGGTATCGCTGCAGACCGGGGCCACCGACGACCTGGAGCGACGTGTGACCAGCGTTGGGCGCACTCAGCCGCAGCTGGAGAACAAGGTCGTCGATGCCGATGGCAATACCGTGCCACGTGGCGAGATCGGCGAACTGTGCACCCGCGGCTATAGCGTGATGCTGGGGTATTGGAACAACCCCAAGGCGACTGCCGAAAGCATCGATGGCGACGGCTGGATGCACACCGGCGATCTGGCGGTAATGGACGAGCAGGGCTATGTGCGTATTGTCGGGCGCAGCAAGGACATGATCATTCGCGGCGGCGAGAACATCTACCCGCGCGAGCTGGAAGAGTTCTTCTTCACCCACCCGGCGGTGGCCGATGTGCAGGTGATTGGTGTGCCGTGCAGCAAGTACGGGGAAGAGATCGTGGCCTGGGTGCGGCTGCACCCGGGGCATGCGGCCAGTGCGCAGGAGCTGCGCGAATGGGCGAAGGCGCGGATAGCGCATTTCAAGGTGCCGCGGTATTTCCGCTTTGTCGATGAATTTCCGATGACGGTGACCGGCAAGGTGCAGAAGTTTCGTATGCGTGAGATCAGTGTCGAGGAGTTGGCTGCCAGCTGATGTATGGCCTGCACCGCCCTCTTCGCGGGTCTTGAGAAGCCCTGTGGGAGCGGGTTCACCCGCGAATAGGGCGGTACAGGCAACAGATGACTTCAGCCTTGCAGCAGCTCCGGGCTGTTGAAATTGCTCAACCGCCGATCCCCCTCAGCACACTCCAGTCCGTGGACCGGTTCGCGCAGCAAGGCTTTTTGCAAACTCCTTTCACCGCTCGCCCAAGCCTGCTCCAGCACCGGCAACACCCGGCGCGGCAGCACGCTGAACATCGGCTGCCAGTAACCGCCCTGGCGCACCATCGCCGCGCCGTCGTTCGCCACGGCCAGCCGCCGCAGATCGTCGATCAACCCGCGATCAACCAGCGGTGCATCACAGGCCAGCAGCACCACCCATTCCTGTCGCGCCACCTTCAGCCCGGCAATTACCCCCGCCAACGGCCCTGGATAATCCGCCTCTGCATCGCCCACCAACTGGTCGGCATACGCCCGATAGGCATCCTGGTTGCGGTTGCAGGAAATCACCAGATCATCGCTGAGTGGCCGCACTACCCGCTGCACATGCGCCACCAGCGGCGCGCCCTGCCACTCGATCAGCCCCTTGTCACGCCCGCCCATGCGCTGCCCGCGACCGCCGGCAAGAATCAACATGGAGCAAGCGGGGAGCGAGCGATAGCCGCGATACAATTGCTGGACCTCCGGGTCATCCAGGCTTTCGTACCTGATGTTCTCTTTATCCAGGCCATCCAGCCCCTGGATCGCGCCAATCAGTTCTGGCCATTGCGTTCTGTGTGAAACATCGACCAGAAAAGGCTGCAGGTACCGATCAAGATGGCCTTTCGACGGTTGGTTGATTTCAGCGCTCAACGCTGCAAGGTAGTCGTCCTTGCTGGTACGCGACCAGTCGATGGCGAAGCCGGCGCGATGACACAGCTCCATGAAAACCATTAGTATCGTGCGGCCGTTTCCATCCAGGAAAGGCTGCGCATCTGCCAGCAAACCCAACACCTCGCCAGGATGCTGCCGGAGCCACTGCTGATCCTGTCCCAATTTCAACGCATGGGCAGCCCAATGCTGAATCTGGTCCGGGGGGCAGAATGCGGTGTGCCGAGGGTCGTTCTCCGTTCCCTTGAAAACCGCCAGCCTGGGCACCAGTTCGGTACGGTCCTTGCCGGCCCACGGATAGAAGTCCGAAAACAACAGATGATGTAGCGCAAGCAGGGTCTGGTAGGTGATGGGCTGGCAGGTCGACAGGAGGGCGATGGCGTCTTCGAGGCTGGCTTCAAATGCCAGATGTTCCATTCTTTTGACTTGCGCGGCATCTTTGAGCTTGAAGACGTTACGCAGGTAGCCTGCGCTTTCAAAATCGTAGAACGGATCGAACATCATGCGCTGATCTGTCGTCCATTGCCGCGCTGAGATGATTCGCTCAGATAGCGCGCTTCCAGCTCAAGCATCTTTTGTTTGCTGATAACGCCTTTTTTCTTGAGTGAAACCAGCAGACGTTCAAAGTCATCCAGGGCGACCAGGTCACCTGACAGGCGGGTAATCGTCATGGCCAGGTCGCTGAAATGGTCTTTTTGGCTGGTTACACCATGCTGTCTGGCAAGCGCCAGGACCTGGCTTTTGATGCTGGCATCGCAGGTGTTTTTCATTTCAGCTCCTCCACCGATGCCAGCAATATTAACATACCGGTTCTACTCGTGCGGGCGCTCCACCTGGCTGACGGCTGAAGCTTCGCTATGCCCACTGGCAGATCTGCTACGGCCCGCAACGCGCATCACCACTACAAAGAACACCGGCACGAACACCACCGCCAGGGTAGCGCTGAGCATGCCGCCGATCACTCCGGTGCCGATCGCCTGCTGGCTGGCCGAGCTGGCGCCGGTGGCGATGGCCAGTGGCACCACGCCGAGGATGAACGCCAGCGAGGTCATCACGATCGGCCGCAGGCGCAAGCGCGCGGCCTGTACGGCGGCGTCGACGGCATCGACCCCCTGATCGACCAGGCTCTTGGCGAACTCGATGATCAGGATGGCGTTTTTCGCCGACAGACCAATCAGGGTGATCAGGCCAACCTTGAAGAACACGTCGTTGGGCATGCCGCGCAGGGTTACCGCCAGCACCGCACCGAGCACGCCCAGCGGCACCACCAGCAGCACCGCGGTCGGGATCGACCAGCTTTCGTACAGCGCGGCCAGGCACAGGAACACCACCAGCAACGACAGCGCCATCAGCATCGGTGCCTGGCTGCCGGACAAGCGTTCCTGCAGCGACAGCCCGGTCCACTCCAGCCCAGCGCCTTCTGGCAACTGCGCCACCAGGCGCTCGATTTCGGCCATGGCTTCACCCGAGCTGTAGCCCGCCGCCGGCTCGCCGGAAATCGACACGGCCGGATAGCCGTTGTAGCGGGTCAGTTGCACCGGGCCGCTGACCCATTTGGCCTGAACAAACGCGCCCAGTGGCACCATCTTGCCGCTGTTGTTGCGCACGTGGATTTGCAGCAGGTCCTCGACCTGGCTGCGCTGGTCACCTTCGGCCTGCACCACCACCCGCTGCATGCGGCCCTGGTTGGGGAAGTCGTTGACGTAGCTGGAGCCCACGGCCACGTCCAGCACTGTGCCAATGTCGGCAAACGACACGCCCAGGGCGTTGGCCTGGCGGCGGTCGATCTCCAGCTGCACCTGCGGGCTCTCCGCCAGCGAGGCTTCGCGCACGTTGGTCAGCAGCTTGCTTTTGCCGGCACTGGCCAGCAGTGCATCGCGGGCGGCCATCAGCTCGGCGTGGCCCATGCCGCCGCGGTCCTGCAGGCGGAACTCGAAGCCGGTCGATTCACCCAGGCCGTCGATTGGCGGCGGCAGCACCGAGTAAGCCACGGCGTCCTTGAGCTGGGTGAAGGCCATGGTCGCGCGGTCGGCAATCGACTGGGCGCTGTCATCGGCGCCACGCGCGGACCAGTCCTTCAGCGTGGTGAACGCCAGGGCGGCGTTCTGGCCGCTGCCCGAGAAGCTGAAGCCCAGGATCAAGGTGGTGTTGCCCACCCCGGCTTCCTCGGCGTTGTGTGCTTCGATCTGCGCGGCCACCTGCTCGGTGCGCATGCGGCTGGCGCCGGGCGGCAGCTGAATGTCGGTGATGGTGTAGCCCTGGTCTTCGGTAGGCAGGAACGCGGTAGGCAGCTGGCTGAAACCATAGCCCAGCACCGCCAGCAGCACCGCGTACACCAGCAGGTAGCGGCCGCTGCGCTTCAGGGCCTGGATGACCCAGCGCTGGTAGCCGTTGCTCATCCTCTCGAAGCGGCGGTTGAACCAGCCGAAGAAGCCTTTGCGCTCATGGTGCTCGCCCTTGGCCAGCGGCTTGAGCAGGGTGGCGCACAGCGCGGGGGTCAGGCTGAGGGCCAGGAATGCCGAAAACAGGATCGACACCGCCATGGACACCGAGAACTGTTGGTAGATGACCCCAACCGAGCCTTGCATGAAGGCCATGGGCAGGAACACTGCCACCAGCACCAGGGTAATGCCGACAATCGCACCGCTGATCTGGCCCATGGCCTTGCGCGTGGCTTGCTTGGGCGGCAGGCCTTCCTCGGCCATGATCCGCTCGACGTTTTCCACCACCACGATGGCATCGTCCACCAGAATGCCGATGGCCAGCACCATGCCGAACAGGGTCAACACGTTGACCGAAAAGCCCATGGCCAGCATCACGGCAAAGGTGCCCATCAGCGCCACCGGCACTACCAGGGTCGGGATCAGCGTGTAGCGCAGGTTCTGCAGGAACAGGAACATTACCGCAAATACCAGCAGCATGGCTTCGAACAGGGTATTGATGACCTGCTCGATGGACACTTTCACGAACGGCGAGGTGTCGTAGGGGATGTCGTACTTGACGCCTTCCGGGAAGTAACGCGCCAGGTCCTGCATCTTCGCCCGCACCAGGCTGGCGGTTTCCATGGCGTTGGCCCCCGGCGACAGCTGTACGCTGAAGGCGGTGGCCGGCTTGCCGTTCAGGCGGGTGCCGTACTGGTATTCCTGGGCACCGATCTCGACCCGCGCGACATCACCGATGGTTACGGTGGAACCGTCCGGGTTGGCGCGCAGGACGATGGCGGCGAACTCTTCGGGGCTGCTCAGCTGGCCCTTGACCACTACGTTGGCGGTAATTTCCTGGGTGTCGCGGCTGGGCAGGTCGCCAATGCTGCCGGGGGCGACCTGGGCGTTCTGCGCGGCGATGGCTTCGGCCACGTCGTTGGGCGTGAGGTGGAAACCGATCAGCTTGCGCGGGTCGATCCAGATGCGCATGGCCCGTTCCGAGCCATACAGCTGCGCTTTGCCGACGCCCTTGAGGCGGCGGATTTCGTTCATCACGTTGCGCGCGAGGATGTCCGACAGCGCGGTTTCATCCAGTTTGCCGTCCTCGGAGGTGAGGGTGGCCAGCAGCAGGAAGCCGGTGGAGACCTTTTCCACCTGCAGGCCCTGTTGGGTAACCGGGCGGGGCAGGCGTGACTCGACCACTTTCAGGCGGTTTTGCACATCGACCTGGGCCAGGTCGGGGTTGGTGCCCGGCTCGAAGGTGGCGGTGATGGTGGCGCTGCCCAGGCTGCTCTGCGACTCGAAATACAGCAGGTTGTCGGCGCCGTTGAGCTCCTGCTCGATCAGGCTGACCACGCTTTCGTCCATGGTCGCCGCCGAGGCGCCCGGGTACACGGCGTAGATTTCCACCTGCGGGGGTGCCACATTGGGGTACTGGGCCACCGGCAGTTGCGGGATGGCCAGCGCACCGGCCAGCAGGATGAACAATGCGACCACCCAGGCGAACACCGGGCGGTCGATGAAGAAATGCGGCATGAATCAGGCCCTCACTGGCCGGTGTGCTGTGCGATGGGCGGCGCGGCCGATGCGTTGTCGACCTGCACCTGGTCACCGGCCTTGACGTGTTGCAGGCCCTCTACCACCACCCGCTCGCCGGCGGCCAGGCCTTCGCTGACGATCCAGCGGTCGCCCTGGGCGCTGCCCAGTACCACCTGGCGGTCGCTGACCCGGGCCTGCTGGTCGACCACCAGCACCTTGGGTACGCCGGCGCTGTCACGCAGGATGGCGCGTTGCGGCACGCTCAGGCCCTTGGGCTGCACCGCTTGCTCCAGGCGCACGCGTACGTAGCTGCCGGGCAGCAGGTCGAGGTCCGGGTTGGGGAACTCGCTGCGCAGGGTGATCTGGTTGGTGCTGGGGTCGACACTGATGTCGGAGAACAGCAGCTTGCCCGGCAGCGGGTAGGCGCTGCCGTCGTCCTGGATGAGCGTGGCGCGGGCCTGGCCGTCGCCCACCTGCTGCAGCTCGCCAGCACGCAGGGCGCGGCGCAGGGCGTTGAGCTCGCGGGTCGACTGGGTGACATCGGCATGGATCGGGTCGAGCTGCTGGATGGTCGCCAGCGGCGTGGTCTCGTTCTGCCCGACCAACGCACCCTCGGTGACCTGGGCACGCCCGATACGGCCGGAAATCGGCGCCGTCACGGTGGCGTAGCCGAGGTTAAGGCGGGCGCGCTCCAGCGCCGCCTTGGCTTCGGCCACCTCGGCGTCCGCTTGCAGGAAGCTGGCTTTGGCGTTGTCGTATTCCTGGCGGCTGACGGCCTTGTCATCGACCAGCTCGCGGTAGCGCTGCTCTTGCAGGCGTGCCTGGTACAGGGTGGCCTGGGCTTTGGCCAGGGTAGCCCTGGCGCTATCGTGGTCGGCCTTGAACGGCGCCGGGTCGATCAGGA
>NZ_JABMCN010000176.1 GCF_013179515.1 Pseudomonas sp. CM27 | reverse complement strand
CGCTGGCGCAGGGCCGAACCGTCGATGAACAGCACCATCAGCGCAATCATCGCCAGCACCACCGAGGCTACCGCCAGGGCACGCCACTGCGGGATTGCCACCACCGGGCCGTCGAAATTGAATTTCTGCTGGCGCTCGGCGTTGTACACGCCCCAGTAGGCGCCTACCGAACCCTCGTCGCTGGCCTTCCACGGCTGGTCATAGGCTTCGATGACGAAGTAGTTGTAGCCGCGGCGGTTGAGGGTGTTGACCAGGGTGCGCAGGTAGATGGCCTGGTCGGCCTGGGTGGCATCGGCGCCACCACGCATGCGGCCGTTGCTCGGCCAGCCGACTTCCGACAGCAGCAGGGGCTTGCGCGGGAACTGGTGCTTCAGCTCTCGCGCCCGGTCGAGGACGAACTCGACCGAGTCTTTCATCGGCACGAATTCCCAGTAGGGCAGGATGTGCGCGGCGATCAGGTCGACGTGCTTGGCCAGTTCGGGGTTTTCCTTCCAGATGTGCCACTGCTCACTGGTGGTCACCGGTACCTTGACGGCTGCGCGCACCCGGTCCAGGTATTTGATCAGGTTTTCCGGTGTCACCTCTTCACGGAACAGCGCCTCGTTGCCCACCACCACCCGCACCACGCTGCGCGAGGTATTGGCCAACTCGATGGCCGTGGCGATTTCGCGTTCGTTGCGCTCCAGGTCCGGGCTGATCCAGATGCCCAGGGTTACCCGCAGGCCGAATTCTTCGGCCAGCCGTGGAATATCCGCCTGTGTCCCCTCCACGGTGTAGATACGCACGCTGTCGGTCAGCTTGCTCAACTGCTCCAGGTCCTGGCGCATCTCGTCGTCATTGGGGTATTGGCCCTTCTGCGGGCTTTCACCCAGGCGGAATGGCGAATACGAGAAGCCAGAGATCTGCTCTGGCCAGGCAGGGGCGGATACCGGGCGGTTGATCAGCGCCCAGAACCCGGTGAACAGCGCGGCAATGGCCAGGACCACGACCAGGTTCAGGCCGAATTTACGTGAAGACATTGTCGTCCATATCTGTCGAAGTGATAGGACATTAAAGCAGGGTTGGTAGGCTCTTTCCTAACGATGCAGGCCAGCGGCCGGCTGGCATATAATGCGCGCCGGTTTTTTGGGGTATGAACATGAGCACAGAAGATCCACGCTTCGCCGGCGTTGCCCGGCTGTATGGCGACCAAGGGCTGCAACGCCTGGGCCAGGCCCACGTGGCCGTGGTCGGGATTGGCGGGGTAGGCTCGTGGGTGGCCGAAGCGCTGGCCCGCAGTGGCGTGGGCGAAATCACCCTGTTCGACCTGGACGATGTCTGCGTCAGTAATACCAACCGCCAGGCCCATGCCCTGGAGGGGCAGGTGGGGCGGCCCAAGGTCGAGGTCATGGCCGAGCGCCTGCGGGGGATCAACCCGGCGTGCACGGTGCATGCGGTGGCCGACTTCGTCACCCGCGACACCATGGTCGAATACATCACCGAGAACCTTGACTGCGTGATCGACTGCATCGACAGCGTCATGGCCAAAGCCGCGCTGATTGCCTGGTGCCGGCGGCGCAAGATCGCCATCGTCACCACCGGTGGCGCTGGCGGGCAGATCGACCCGACGCAGATCCAGATCGCTGACCTGAACAAGACCTTCAACGACCCGCTGGCCTCACGTGTTCGCTCAACGCTGCGTCGCGACTACAATTTTTCGCGTAATGTCAGCCGCAACTACGGCGTACCGTGCGTATTTTCCAGCGAACAGCTGCGCTATCCCAAGGGCGATGGCAGCGTTTGCCTGCAGAAGAGCTTCGTTGGCGAGGGTGTGCGGCTGGACTGTTCAGGTGGCTTTGGCGCGGTGATGATGGTGACCGCGACCTTTGGCATGGTGGCGGCGAGCAAGGCTGTCGAGAAGCTGGTCGCCGGGGCGCGGCGGCCTGCGGAGCGAGTAAAGCCTGAATAAACCGCGCTGCTTCTTCGCGGGTTCATCGAGGCGTCGAACCGTCGCGAAGAAGCCAGCGCCGATTCAATGGTCAGACGCCAACTCCGCCATCCTCTGCAACACCGCATGCAGCCCATTGCTACGCGATGGCGACAGCTGGCGCTCAAGCCCCAGCTCGGTGAACCACCCGCGCAGATCGAGCCCGGCCAGTTCTGCACTGGTCATCCCCTGCACCCGCACCAACAGCAAGGCCAGCAGCCCGCGCAACAAGCGGGCATCGCTGCTGGCCTTGAACCGCCACAGCCCCTCGACCTGCTCGGCCACCAGCCATACCAGGCTTTCGCAGCCATGCACCCGGTTGGCCTCGGTTTTTTCGGCGTCAGCCAGCGGTTGCAGGCGCTCGCCCCACTGCATCAGCAGCCGCGCGCGCTGTTCCCAGCCCTTGCCTTGGGCAAAGGCCTCCAGCGCCTGGCGTGCGTCTTCAGGCAGCCTCATCGCAACAGCTCCAGGCCTTGATCGAGCGCGGCGAAGAAACGCTGCAGGTCATCGCTGTCGCTGTACAAGCCCAGCGATACGCGGATCGCACCTTCCAGCCCCAAGCCTTGTAGCAGCGGCATGGCGCAATGGTGGCCGGCACGCACGGCAATGCCCTGTTCGGTGAGCATGTGGGCTATGTCGGCATTGTGCACACCGTCTATGACGAAGCTGGCCAAGGCCGCCTGCGGGGCGCCGATTACCCGCACGCCCTCGCGATCGGCCAGGCCGCGCAGCAGGTGCTGGTGCAGGCTGGTTTCATGGGCTTCGACTGCCTGGGCATCAAGGCTGGCCAGGTAGTCCAGGGTCGCGCCCAGGCCAATCACCCCGGCGATCGGCGGGGTCCCTGCCTCGAACCCCAGCGGCGCCGGGCGAAAACTGGCGCTCTGGTACTCGGCCAGTTGCACCATTTCGCCGCCGAACTGCCAATGACGCAGCATCGCCAGCGCCTGGCTGCGGCCATACAGTACGCCGACGCCGTCCGGGCCATACAGCTTGTGGCTGGAGAACACATAGAAATCACAGCCCAGTTGCTGAACGTCATGGCGGCCATGCACCACACCCTGGGCGCCGTCGACCACGGTCAGCGCCCCCTGGGCGCGGGCATGGGCCAGCAGCGCCGGCAACGGCTGCCAGGTACCCAGCACGTTGGACAGCTGGCTGATAGCGAGCACCCGGGTGCGCGGGCCGATCAGCTGCAGCGCCTGGTCCAGGTCGATGCGGCCGTGGATATCCAGCGGCAGTACCACCAGGCGCAGGTTGCGCCGGTGCGCCAGCTGTTGCCAGGGCAGCAGGTTGGCATGGTGTTCCAGGGCGCTGACGGCAATTTCGTCGCCGGCCTCGAAGCGGTGCTCCAGGCCGTAGGCCAGCAGGTTCAAGGCCGAGGTGGCGCCGTGAGTGAACACGATCTGCTGTGAGTCAGGCGCATTGAGCCAGGCGGCGACCTTGTCGCGGCTGGTTTCGAAGGCCTGGGTGGCCAGTGCGCCGGGCAAATGCTGGGCACGGTGCACGTTCGCCGCGCCATGGCCGTAGTAATGACTCAGGGCGTCGAGCAGGGGCTGCGGCTTCTGGGTGGTGGCGGCGCTGTCCAGGTAGGTCTGGTGCTGCCGTTGCAGGGCGGCGATGGCGGGAAAATCGGCACGCCAGGGGGAGGGCTGGAACATGTTAGCGGGGCCTGGAATGAAAAACGGGTCTGGCGTTGTGCCAGACCCGATCTTAACATCCCCAACGACTCAGTTGTGGGCGTGCAGTGCCTCGTTCAGCTCGATGGCCGACTTGTGAGTCTTGCACTCGACCGCGCCGTTCAGCGAGTTTCGGCGGAACAGCAGGTCGGTCTGGCCGGCCAGGTCGCGCGCCTTGACCACTTTGACCAGCTCGTTGTTCTCGTCCAGCAGGTTCACCTTGGTGCCGGCGGTGATGTACAGGCCGGCTTCGACGGTGTTGCGGTCGCCCAGCGGGATACCGATGCCGGCATTGGCGCCGATCAGGCAGCCTTCGCCCACCTTGATGACGATGTTGCCGCCACCGGACAGGGTGCCCATGGTCGAGCAGCCGCCGCCCAGGTCCGAGCCTTTGCCGACGAACACGCCAGCGGAAACGCGGCCTTCGATCATGCCCGGGCCTTCGGTGCCAGCGTTAAAGTTGACGAAGCCTTCGTGCATGATGGTGGTGCCTTCGCCAATGTAGGCGCCCAGGCGCACACGGGCGGTGTCGGCGATGCGCACGCCGGCCGGGACCACGTAGTCGGTCATCTTCGGGAACTTGTCCACCGAGAACACTTCCAGCAGCTCGCCCTTCAGGCGCGCTTCCAGTTGCAGCTCGGCCAGTTCGGCCAGGTCGACCGCGCCCTGGTTGGTCCAGGCCACGTTCGGCAGCAGCGGGAAGATACCGGCCAGGCTCACACCGTGCGGCTTGACCAGGCGGTGCGACAGCAGGTGCAGCTTGAGGTAGGCCTCAGGGGTGGAGCTGAGCGCGGCGTCTTCGGCCAGCAGGGTGGCGACCAGCGGCTTGTGGCTCTCGGCCAGGCGGGTCAGCAGGGCGGCCTGGGTGGCGTCCACGCCCTTCAGGGCTTCGGCCAGCTGCGCGGCCTGGCCATTGGTGAAGGCGATGGCCTGATTGCCGCCTTCATAACCAAGAACAGGGGCTACTGCGGCAACCAGCTCGGCGCTCGGGTTGAGCAGTGGTTGTGCGTAGAATACTTCCAGCCAGGTGCCCTGGCGGTTCTGGGAGCCGACACCGAAGGCCAGGCTGAACAGGGTATTGGACATGTGATTACCTCGTGCGAAATAGGGTAGGGGCTCAGGCCAGGGCAGCGGCGTACAGGTCGGGCTTGAAGCCGACCAGGGTACGCGCGCCAAGGTCGAGCACCGGGCGCTTGATCATCGACGGCTGGGCCAGCATCAACTCGACGGCCTTGGCCTGGTCGAGGTCGGCTTTGCTGGCGTCGTCCAGCTTGCGGAAGGTGGTGCCTGCACGGTTGAGGATGATTTCCCAGCCGTGTTCGTCGCACCAGCGGTTCAGGCTGTCACGGTCGATGCCTTGGGCTTTGTAGTCATGGAATTCGTAGGCGATGGCCTGGTCTTCGAGCCAGGTGCGCGCTTTTTTCATGGTATCGCAGGCTTTGATGCCGTAGAGCGTGTAGGTCATTGTGTGCATTGGGGATACAGGTTGCCCCAATTTCTCCATTTTTCGATTTCAGTCGCGGGATTATGCGGGAACGAAACAGTGAGCGCCACGGGTGTGCTTGCCTTGAGTCTTGCAGTGTGTCGGAGATCCAACGCCGCCCGCGCGGCGCATCGCCGGCAAGCCAGCTCCCACATCTGTTCCGGGCCAAGCACTCCTGCATCCTCCGCACTCGCGCCCTGGGTGCATGCCTGGAGGTTGCAGCAAAGCAGCAGCGCAACCTTCGATAGTGAAGGGAGCAGACAAGGGGGCGCGCGCCAATGCCACAGGTATGATTGGCCCGAAACAGATGTGGGAGCTGGCTTGCCGGCGACGCGCCGCGCGGGCGGCGCTCGATCTCACAGGCGCTGCACACCTCAAGGCATACACCCATGGGCAATACAGCCCGACCCTGCCCAATTACCAAACCGAAGTATCATCATGTTACACATTCATCCAACACCTGCGACTATCGTGCAGCGGTCCCCTATCCCCAGTCCCCGCTAACATATTGTTCCAATGGCGATGTTTCGCCCTGTTGTCGATTCTGGTTCACAAAGGAAGCCTTCCCGGATGCAGTCTGCCTACACCGTCCTGATCCTGCTGACGCTGGTCAGCCTGTCGAAGCTGGTCGGCCGCATGATTCCGCTGCCGTTGCCATTGGTGCAGATCGCCGCCGGCGCCTTGCTCGCATGGCCGACACTGGGCCTGCACGTAGCCCTGGACCCCGAATTGTTCCTGTTCCTGTTCTTGCCACCGCTGCTGTTCGCCGACGGCTGGCGCATTCCCAAACGTGAGTTGTGGCGCATCCGCGGTCCGGTGGTGGCGCTGGCCGTTGGCCTGGTGTTGTTCACCGTGGTCGGGGCCGGCTACTTCATTCACTGGCTGCTGCCGAGCATTCCGCTGCCGGTGGCCTTCGCCCTTGCCGCCGTGCTGTCGCCGACCGATGCCGTGGCGGTTTCGGCCATTGCCCAGGACCGCCTGCCCACCCCGCTGATGCATATGCTGCAGGGCGAGGCCTTGATGAACGACGCCACGGGCCTGGTGACTTTCAAGTTTGCCCTGGCGGCGGCGATTACCGGGGCGTTCTCGCTGGCCGACGCCAGCTTCAGCTTCGTCCTCGTGGCGCTGGGCGGCCTGGCTGTGGGCGTGGCCCTGAGCTGGCTGATCGGCCGTCTGCGCATGTGGATGATCACCCGTGGCTGGGACGACCCGGCCACCCACGTGGTGTTCATGCTGCTGTTGCCGTTTGCCGCCTACGTGCTGGCCGAGCGCCTGGGCGTGTCGGGCATCCTCTCGGCGGTAGCGGCCGGCATGATGCAGAGCTGGCTCGACCTGCTGCCACGGCAGACCAGCACCCGGCTGCTCAACCGCAGCGTCTGGTCGCTGCTGGAGTTTGCCTTCAACGGCCTGATCTTCCTGTTGCTGGGCCTGCAACTGCCGGACATCATCAAGGCCGTGGTCAGCCATGAAGCGACCCTCTGGCCGACACTGGCCTATCGCAGCCTGGACGTGGTGGCGATCTTCGCTGCGCTGATCCTGCTGCGGTTCATCTGGGTGCAGAGCATCTGGCGCGCCATTGGTGTGGTCCGTCGCTGGCGCGGCAAGCCGGCACTGGTGCTGATGCCGACGGCACGCTCGTGCTGGTTGCTGACCCTGGGCGGGGTACGCGGTGCGGTCACTCTGGCCGGTGTGATGTCGATCCCGTTGTTGATAGGGGCGGGCAACGCTTTCCCTGAACGTGACTTGCTGATCTTCATCGCGGCCGGGGTAATCCTGCTGTCGCTGATCAGTGCCTGCATCGCGCTGCCGATCCTGCTGCGTGGGGTGACCCAGAGCCCGGACGAGCGCTTGCAGAAAGAAGTGCAGGAAGCCTGGCGGCGCACCGCCGAGGCGGCGATCCATGCGCTGGAGGCAGAGGATGTGATTGACGCCAATGCCCCGCAGGATGCTGCGCAGGCGACCCTGGCGACCGAGCTGAAGGCACGCTTGATGGCTGAATACCGGGATGAACTGGACAGCTACAACGACAGTGCCGAAGCCAAGGCGCTCGCCGAGCAGATGGATCTGCTGGAGCGTAAGTTGCGCTTGCGGGCACTGAGGGCGCAGCGGTTGGAGCTGTACAACCTGCATCGCCAGCACGAGGTTGGGGATGAAGTGGTGCGGCAGGTGCTGGGTGAGCTGGATATGAGTGAGGCGAACCTCGGGTCAGTCAGGTAGAGCGTAGGGGCCGCAAAGCGGCCCCGGCAATCTTGACTGGCTGGCACAGGGTACTGCGCAGTCCTCAAGAACTATGCAGCCCTTGTTGAATCAGCGGTTCTGCAGGAACGCGCGAATCCGCTCCGCCGCCTCGATGCACTCGGCCAGCGGTGCGACCAGGGCCATCCGCACACGTCCTGCACCCGGGTTCACGCCGTCCACTTCACGCGACAGGTACGAACCCGGCACTACCGTGACATGCTGGGCCTCGAACAGGTCGCGGGTGAAATCGGCATCACAGCCCGGCACCTTGGCCCACAAGTAGAAGCTGCCGTCCGGGCGCTGTACGTCCATTACCGGTTGCAGGATATCCAGCACGGCATCGTACTTGGCGCGGTACTGGTCGCGGTTCTCGCGCACGTGCGCCTCGTCCTGCCAGGCGGCGATGCTGGCCAGCTGGGTTTGCACCGGCATGGCGCAGCCGTGATAGGTGCGGTACAGCAGGAACGGCTTGATGATCGAGGCGTCGCCGGCGACGAAGCCCGAGCGCAAACCTGGCAGGTTGGAGCGCTTGGACAGGCTGTGGAACACCACGCAACGCTTGAAGTCGCTGCGGCCCAGCTCGGCGCAGGCGCTCAACAGGCCCGGTGGCGGGGCGTCTTCGTCGAAGTACAGCTCGCTGTAGCACTCGTCGGCGGCAATCACGAAGTCGTGTTCGTCAGCCAGGGCAATCAGCTGCTTCAGGGTATCCATTGGCACCAGCGCGCCGGTGGGGTTGCCTGGCGAGCACAGGAACAGGATCTGGCAGCGCTTCCAGACGTCGGCGGGTACGGCGTCGAAGTCGGGGTTGAAGCCGTTGTCTTCCAGGCACGGCAGGTAGTGCGGGGTGGCACCGGCCAGCAGCGCTGCACCTTCGTAGATCTGGTAGAACGGGTTGGGGCTGATGACCAGGCCATCATCGGCGCGGTTGACCACGGCCTGGGTGAAGGCGAACAGCGCTTCACGGGTGCCGTTGACCGGCAGGATATTGCTGTCGGCGTGCAGCCAGCCAGCCGGTACGCCAAAGCGCCGCTCGCACCACTGGCCGATGGCCTGGCGCAGGGCGGGCAGGCCGAGGGTGCTGGGGTACACCGCCAGCTTGTCGAGGTTGTCGGCCATGGCCTGGGCGACGAACGCCGGCGATTCGTGCTTCGGCTCACCGATCGACAGGGCGATGGCGCGTTTGTCCGCCGCAGGCACAACACTGCCCAGCAGGGCGCGGAGCTTCTCGAACGGGTAGGGCTGAAGCTGGGTCAATGCATGGTTCATCGGCGCAAGGTCTCGTCAATCGTCTAGTCGTTAAAAATTCACGCGGGTAGGGCTGGCATCACTGGTCTGGCCGGCCTGCAGCTGCTGGACGATGGCTTCCTGCAGGCGGCTGCACAGTTGTGGGTCGGACAACGGCTGGTTGTCGGCATCGGTGATGAAGAACACGTCTTCGACCCGCTCGCCGAGGGTAGCGATCTTGGCGTTCTGCAGCGACAGGTCAAACTCCAGGAAGATCCGCCCCAGCCGGGCCAGCAGGCCTGGACGGTCGGGCGCGGTGATCTCGAGGATGGTCACCGGGCGCTGGGCATCGTTGAGGATGGTCACCTGCGGCGGGAAGTTGAAGTGCTTGAGCTGGCGCGGCACCCGGCGCTGGATGATGGTCGGGTAGTCCTCGGGGTTGCGCAGCGCTTCGGTCAGGCCGTCGCGAATCTGCCTGACCCGCTGCGGGTTGTCACCGATCGAGCCGCCATCGTTGTCCAGCACGATGTAGGTGTCGAGGGTGAACTGGCTGCTCGAGGTGATGATCCGCGCGTCATGGATGTTCAGGTTCAGCTGCGACATGGCCGCCACCGTCACAGCGAAGAAGTCGTGCTGGTCGGGGGCGTAGATGAAAATCTGCGTGCCACCCTCGAACTCGCGCTGGGTGGTTTCCTTGATCAGCACCAGCGGCCCACCATCGGCAGGTTGCTGCAGGATCGCGTCGGTGTGCCAGGCCACATCGCCGGCATTGTGCTTGAGGAAGTAGTCATCGCCAAGCTGCGACCACAGCTGCTCGACATCGTCCGGGTCGGTGCCTTCGCGTACCAGGATGTCCAGCGCTGCGGACTGCGTCTGGCGGATCTGTTCTTCGCGATCCAGCGGGTTTTCCAGGCCCCGGCGCAGCGCACGCTTGGTCTCGGAGTACAACTGGCGCAGCAGGCTGGCCCGCCACGAGTTCCACAGGCTGGGGTTGGTGGCGTTGATGTCGGCCACGGTCAGTACATACAGGTAGTCCAGGCGCGTCTCGTCGCCCACGTGCAGGGCAAAGTCGTTGATCACCTGCGGGTCGGACAAATCTTTGCGCTGGGCGGTGGTGGACATCACCAGGTGGTTCTGCACCAGCCACACGATCAGCCGGCTGTCCCAGGCCGGCAACTGGTGGCGTTCGCAGAATTTCTGCGCATCCACCGCGCCGATTTCCGAGTGGTCGCCCTGGCGACCCTTGCCGATGTCGTGGTACAGCCCGGCCAGATAGATCAGCTCGGGCTTGGGCAGGCGGCCCATCAGCTTGCTGGCCAGCGGGAATTTCTCGGACACCGGCGTGTATTGCAGCTTGCGCAGGTGCTTGATGAGGTTGAGGGTGTGCGCATCGACCGTATAGATGTGGAACAGGTCGTGTTGCATCTGCCCGACGATCAGGCCGAATTCCGGCAGGTAACGGCCAAGGATGCCGTAGCGGTTCATCCGCCGCAGGTTGCGGTGGATGCCGATTTCGCACTTGAACAGCTCGATGAACAGGCTGGTGTTGCGGATATCGGTGCGGAAGGTGTCGTCGATCAGGTGCCGGTGCTCGCGCAGCAGGCGTACGGTGTCGGCGCGCACGCCCTTGATCTCGGGGTGCTGGGCCATCAGCACGAAGATTTCCAGCATGGCGAACGGAGTGCGCTTGAACACGTTCGGCTTGCTGGCTTCTATGTAGCCGTCGTGCAGGCGGAAGCGTGCGTTGAGGGGTTGGGTAGTGCCGCTGTCATCGTCGGCGAGGATGACTTCCTCGAAATGCTGGATGATCAGGTCGCACAACTGGCTGATGCTCATCACCACCCGGTAGTACTGCTGCATGAACTGCTCGATGGCCCGCTTGGGGTTGTCGTCGCTGTAGCCAAGCAGCGCAGCAATGCTGCGCTGGTGGTCGAACAGCAGGCGGTCCTCGGCACGCCCGGCCAGCATGTGCAGGGCGTAGCGCACCTTCCACAAAAAGTCCTGGGACGAGGCCAGCAGTTCGTTCTCGCTCTCCAGCAAGAAGCCTTCGCCGGCCAGTGCGTGCAGGTTCAGGGTGCCGTACTGGCGGCGGGCCACCCACAGCACCGTCTGGATGTCGCGCAGGCCACCGGGCGAACCCTTCACATTCGGCTCGAGGTTGTACTCGGTGTCGTTGTACTTGTGGTGGCGGGCCTTGAGTTCGGCGCGCTTGGCCAGGAAGAAGTCTTTGCTGGGCCACATGTGCACGGTGCTGGTGACTTCGAGCATGCGCTGGCGCAGGGCTTCGGGGCCGGCGATGGTGCGGCTTTCCATCAGGTTGGTGATGACCGTGAGGTCGCGGGCCTGTTCGGCGCACTCGTCGACGGTGCGCACGCTCTGACCCACTTCAAGGCCGATGTCCCACAGCAAGGTGAGAAAACGCTCGATCGCGTCGCGGTACTGTTCGTGCTCGGCCGCACCCAGCAGGATCAGCAGGTCGATGTCCGAATGTGGGTGCAGTTCGCCGCGCCCGTAGCCGCCCACGGCCACCAGGGCGATGCCGCTGGGGTCGCCCCAGGCAAACTGGTTCCACGCCTGTTGCAGGATATTGTCGACCAGCCAGGCGCGGGCTTCGATCAGCGGGCGTATTTCACCACCCGCGCGGAAACGCTTGTCGAGCACCTCGCCGGCCTGGCGGATGGCTTTCTTGAAGGCGGCGATGGGGCTCGCCTTGAGGGCCAGTTCCGCCTGGAACTGGCCGCGGTCGAACAGCTCGGGGTCCACCTGGGGCATCGCGTCACGTTCCTGTCGGGGGTGGCTGCCGGCGTGCGGTCAGGCCGAGATGCGCGGGATGGTGTCGTCCTTGCGCAGGGTGAAGATCTCGTAGCCGGTCGCAGTCACCACCAGGGTGTGCTCCCACTGGGCCGAGAGCTTGCGGTCCTTGGTGATGGCGGTCCAGCCGTCACCCAGCACCTTGGTGTCGGCCTTGCCCTGGTTGATCATCGGCTCGATGGTGAAGGTCATGCCTTCTTTGAGTTCCATGCCGGTGCCGGCGCGGCCGTAGTGCAGAATCTGCGGCTCTTCGTGGAATACCTTGCCGATACCGTGGCCGCAGAACTCGCGTACCACCGAGAAGCCGTTCTTTTCCGCGTGCTTCTGGATCACTTCGCCGATGTCGCCCAGGCGGCAGCCCGGCTTGACCAGTTCGATGGCCTTGTACATGCATTCCTGGGTGACCTGGGACAGGCGCTCGGCCCATACCGGCACGGTGCCGACGTGGAACATGCGGCTGGTGTCGCCGTGGTAGCCGTCCTTGATCACGGTGACATCGATGTTCAGCGTGTCACCGTCCTTGAGCGGCTTGTCGTTGGGTATGCCGTGGCAGACCACATGGTTGATCGAGGTGCAGATCGACTTCGGGTAGCCCTTGTAGTTGAGCGGTGCCGGGATGGCCTGCTGGACGTTGACGATATAGTCGTGGCACAGGCGGTCGAGCGCTTCGGTGGTGACACCGGGCTTGACGTGCTCTTCGATCATTTCCAGCACTTCGGCAGCCAGGCGGCCAGCGATGCGCATCTTCTCGATGTCTTCTGCGGTCTTGATGGTGACGGTCATTACAGGCTCTCTACGGCGCCGTGCACGGCGCGAACAAACGGGAAAGGCCGGATTCTAGCAGAGCAGGGCGCCGATCGGTCGGGATAAAGGCGGCCATGCTGCTGTCTACAGCTGGCATTCTGGCGCGAAAGCCGGGGTGCTGCAAAAGCCGCTGACGGACGCAACAGTATTCGGGTTCCGTTCGCTCGCGGTCTGTGGTATAAAATGCGCCGCTTTCGGGGATGACCCCGTGAGCTTCAAACCCACACACGTGTCGACACGATGACCTGGGTGCCCCGATCTCTTCGG
>NZ_JABMCN010000175.1 GCF_013179515.1 Pseudomonas sp. CM27 | reverse complement strand
GACTCGGACTGGTCTCGATACTGGATACGATCAACCGGCTTAGCCGCATAGCTTGAACCGCCGTGTACGGAACCGTACGCACGGTGGTGTGAGAGGACGGCGGGTGTGAGCCCGCCTCCTACTCGATTGCGGCGACCAACGGCGTTATGCTGGGCGCCTGCCTAGGAGACTGAATACATGGCCTACGATTTTGATCTGTTCGTGATTGGCGCCGGGTCCGGCGGTGTGCGCGCGGCGCGCTTTGCTGCGGGCTTTGGCGCAAAAGTGGCGGTGGCTGAAAGTCGCTACCTTGGTGGCACCTGCGTCAACGTCGGGTGCGTGCCGAAAAAGCTGCTGGTGTACGGCGCGCACGTCGCCGACGAGCTGGAGCAAGCCGCAGGTTTTGGCTGGACCCTCGAAGAAGGGCATTTCGACTGGGGCACGCTGATTGCGAACAAGAACCGCGAAATCGAGCGCCTCAACGGCATCTACCGCAACTTGCTGGTCAACAGCGGGGTGACCCTGCTGCAGGGCCATGCGCGCATGACCGGTGCCAATGAAGTCGAAGTCGACGGCAAGTGCTACACCGCCGAACACATCCTGATTGCCACCGGTGGCTGGCCGCAGGTGCCGGACATTCCGGGCAAGGAACTGGCCATCACCTCCAACGAAGCCTTCTACCTCAAGGCGTTGCCACGCCGGGTGCTGGTGGTGGGTGGCGGCTACATCGCCGTCGAGTTCGCCGGGATCTTCCAGGGCCTGGGGGCTGCTACCACGCTGTTGTACCGTGGCGACCTGTTCCTGCGTGGGTTTGACGGTTCGGTGCGCACGCACCTCAAGGAAGAGCTGGAAAAGCGCGGCCTCGACCTGCAGTTCAATGCGGACATCCAGCGCATCGACAAGCTTGAGGACGGCAGCCTCAAGGCCACCCTCAAGGATGGTCGCGAGCTGCTGGCCGACTGTGTGTTCTACGCCACAGGCCGGCGCCCGATGCTGGACAACCTGGGCCTGGAAAACACCGGCGTCGAGCTGGATGCGCGCGGTTTCATCCGCGTCGATGAGCAGTACCAGACCACCGCGCCGTCGATCCTTGCCATTGGCGATGTGATCGGCCGTGTGCAGCTTACCCCGGTAGCCCTCGCCGAAGGCATGGCTGTGGCGCGGCGCCTGTTCAAGCCGGAGCAATATCGCCCGGTGGACTACCAGAACATCCCCACCGCAGTGTTCAGCCAGCCGCCAATCGGTACCGTGGGCCTGACCGAGGAGCAGGCGCTGGACGCTGGCCACAAGGTGCAGGTGTTCGAGAGTCGCTTCCGCGCCATGAAGCTGACCCTGACAGACATTCAGGAAAAAACCCTGATGAAGCTGGTGGTCGATGCCGAGACCGACAAGGTGCTGGGTTGCCACATGGTTGGCCCCGATGCCGGCGAGATCATCCAGGGCCTGGGCATTGCCCTGAAGGCGGGGGCGACCAAGCAGCAGTTCGACGAAACCATCGGCGTGCACCCGACGGCGGCAGAAGAGTTCGTAACCATGCGCACCGTGACCCGCTGATCACCCGGCGCAGATTCATGCTGCAGGAGCAGCCTTGTGCTGCGAAGAGGCCGACAGGGGAGCAGGTGGTCTGTTGCCATGCCGGCCTTTTCGCAGCACAAGGCTGATCCTGCCCGAGCGATGTCCGGCCATGGAGCCTGCGCAATCCTTTGCTCAGCCCATTCCCTTCTATTAATAAACCCCGGTTATAGCCAAAACCAATCACAAGCATGAGCTTTGCCAATGAGCCTTGAACGGGATGAACGGTTAGGATTCTTTCCATCAACTGATTCCAACCCCATGAAGGAGCGTCTCTCATGCCAATCATCAACAGCCAGGTCAAACCGTTCAACGCCACCGCCTACCACAAGGGCGAGTTCGTTCAGGTCAGCGAAGCCGACCTGAAAGGCAAGTGGTCCGTCGTGTTCTTCTACCCGGCCGACTTCACCTTCGTCTGCCCGACCGAACTGGGTGACCTTGCCGACAACTACGCCGAGTTCCAGAAGCTGGGCGTGGAAATCTACGGCGTGTCCACCGACACCCACTTCACCCACAAAGCCTGGCACGACACTTCGGACACCATCGGCAAGATCCAGTACCCGCTGATCGGTGACCCGACCCACGTTATCTCGCGCAACTTCGACGTGCTGATCGAAGAAGCCGGCCTGGCCGATCGCGGTACCTTCGTGATCAACCCGGAAGGCCAGATCAAGATCGTCGAACTGAACGACGGTGGTGTAGGCCGCGATGCTGCCGAGCTGCTGCGCAAAGTGAAGGCTGCCCAGTACGTTGCCGCTCACCCAGGCGAAGTGTGCCCGGCCAAGTGGAAAGAAGGCGAAGCCACCCTGGCGCCATCGCTGGACCTGGTCGGCAAGATCTAAGGCCATGTGCCAGTCGCGGGCGGTAGCCAGCCGCCAAAGCTGAAGTTTCTCCCGCCCCGTAAAAACGCCCGGGCGAACTCGCCTGGGCGTTTTTGTATCCGAGTTTTGAAAAAAGGAATCGCCCCGTATGTTGGACGCCACGCTTAAATCGCAACTGAAAACCTACCTGGAGCGGGTCACCCAGCCGATCGAGATCGTTGCCTCCCTCGACGACGGCGCGAAGTCCCGCGAATTGCATGACCTGCTGGTGGAAATTGCCAGCCTGTCTAGCCTGATTACCTTCAGCGCGGACGGCACCGACGCCCGTCGTCCCTCGTTCTCGCTGAGCCGCCCGGGTGCTGCCCTTGATGGCAGAAGCATCAGCCTGCGCTTCGCCGGCATCCCCATGGGCCACGAATTCACCTCGCTGGTGCTGGCGCTGCTGCAAGTCGGCGGCCACCCGTCCAAGGCCAGCGCCGAAGTGATCGAGCAGATCCAGGCGCTGGAAGGCGAATTCAACTTCGAAACCTACTTCTCGCTGTCGTGCCAGAACTGCCCGGACGTGGTCCAGGCGCTGAACCTGATGGCCGTGCTCAACCCCAACGTGCGCCACGTGGCCATCGACGGTGCGCTGTTCCAGGCAGAAGTGGAATCGCGCAAGATCATGGCGGTGCCGAGCATCTACCTGAATGGCGAAGTATTCGGCCAGGGCCGCATGGGCCTGGAAGAAATCCTCGGCAAGATCGACACCAGTGCCGGGGCTCGCCAGGCCGAGAAAATCAACGCCAAGGACGCGTTCGACGTGCTGGTGGTCGGCGGTGGCCCAGCGGGCGCGGCAGCTGCCATCTACGCCGCACGTAAAGGCATCCGTACCGGGGTTGCCGCCGAACGCTTCGGCGGCCAGGTACTCGATACCCTGGCCATCGAGAACTTCATTTCGGTGCAGGAAACCGAAGGGCCGAAGCTGGCCACGGCGCTGGAAGAGCACGTCAAGCAGTACGACGTGGACATCATGAACTTGCAGCGCGGCGAAGCGTTGATCCCGGCTACAGACGGCGGGCTGCACGAAGTGCGCCTGGCTGGCGGCGCTGCGCTCAGGGCCAAGACCGTGATCCTGGCCACTGGCGCGCGCTGGCGGGAAATGAACGTGCCCGGTGAGCAGGAGTACCGCGGCCGCGGCGTGGCCTACTGCCCGCACTGTGACGGCCCGCTGTTCAAGGGTAAGCGTGTGGCCGTGATTGGTGGCGGTAACTCGGGTGTGGAAGCGGCCATCGACCTGGCTGGTATCGTCGCCCAAGTGACGCTGATCGAGTTCGATAGCCAGCTGCGTGCCGATGCGGTCTTGCAACGCAAGTTGCACAGCCTGCCGAACGTGAAGGTGATCACCAGTGCGCTGACCAGCGAGGTGTTGGGCAATGGTGAGAAAGTGACCGGCCTGCGCTACAAGGATCGCACCACCGATCAACAACACGAGGTGGCGCTGGAAGGCATTTTCGTACAGATCGGCTTGCTGCCGAATACCGATTGGCTGAAGGGTACCGTCGAGCTATCGCCGCGTGGCGAGATCATCGTCGATGCCAAGGGCCAGACCAGTATTCCGGGTGTGTTTGCGGCAGGTGACGTGACCACTGTGCCGTACAAGCAGATTGTGATTGCGGTGGGTGAGGGGGCCAAGGCTTCGCTGGCGGCTTTCGATCACCTGATCCGGACGTCGGCGCCGGCGTAAGCCTGCACTGGCCCTCTCGCCGGCAAGCCAGCTCCCACAGGTGATCGCAGAATTCAGATCTGTGGTGCACTTGTGGGAGCTGGCTTGCCGGCGAGAGGGCCTTCGAAGGCTGAGGGTGTCTATGATTAGTGCAGACCCCTCAGGAATCACACCCATGACCCTGATCAGCCGCGAACCCTGGTGGCTAGTCCCTCCAAAGCCCGGCCAGCGAGAGCAGGACCTGCACTGGGGCTACCTCGAGATCTACGCCGACGGCCGCACCGTGTTCGTCGACCAGCGCCCCAGTGACCGGGAGCTGGCCGAGCGCAAGAGTTGTCGCAACTTCCCCGACCCCGAACCCTGATCGCTCAGCCGCCCAGTTCGGTCAGGCGTGCTTCGAGGGCTGCGATGCGCGCCTCAAGGGCTTCGATCCGCTCCTCCGCCACAGTGCCAGCGCTGCTGCGTGCACTGCCTTCGTGCTGGCGCGCGGCCAGAATCGCCTCGATTTCCGCCGGGTCGCCCAGGGCATGGGTGTAGCGGTCTTCGCGCTGGCCTGCCTGGCGTGGCAGGTGCACGGCAAGGTCGCGTGAGATCAGGCGCTCCAGCTGGTGCTGGATCTGTTCGGTGTCATCGAATTCGTGCAGGCGGTTGCTGCGGGTGAGCAGTTCGTTGAGGGTTTGCGGCCCACGCAGGAACATCAGGCCCATCAGTATCAGCTGCGCCGGCACCAGTTCCAGCGCTTTGTCCACCCGGTGTTCCCAGCGGTCGGCGCGGCTGCCCATCTGCAGACGGGTCATGCCCTGGCCTTCAAGGGCGCGCAGGGCCTGGCCGACCTGACCTTGGGTAAGGTTCATCACCGGCTCGCGGCTGGTCTTCTGGTTGCAGGCCAAAAGCAGGGCGTTGAGGGTCAGCGGGTAGCTTTCCGGGCTGGTGGCCTGCTTTTCGATCAGTGAGCCAAGGACCCGGATCTCGATGCTGCTGAAGCGGCCTTCACCTGCGGTTTCGTGTTCTGACATGGCCCTGTCTCATTACTGGGGAAAGGCCACTAGCCTAGGTAAAGCGCCAGGCTTAAGCAATCACTGGCATCATCGCCGGCAAGCCAGCCCCCACAGGACTGCATACGAGCTGAGGGCGATACGATCCATGTGGGAGCTGGCTTGCCAGCGAAAGGGCCGCAACGCGGCCCCGGCAATCTCAAGCGTTACGCTGTACTTCGGCTTGGCACGCCGCCGCGGTAAACAGCACATCAGTCGAAGAATTCAGCGCCGTTTCGGCCGAATCCTGCAGCACGCCGATGATGAAACCTACTGCCACCACCTGCATGGCAACCTCGCTGGGGATACCAAACAGGCTGCAGGCCAGTGGAATCAGCAGCAGCGAGCCACCGGCCACACCCGAGGCGCCGCAGGCGCACACCGCCGCCACCACGCTGAGCAGCACCGCAGTCGGCATGTCCACCGGAATGCCCAGGGTATGCACGGCCGCCAGGGTCAGCACGGTAATGGTGATCGCCGCACCGGCCATGTTGATGGTCGCGCCCAGTGGGATCGACACCGAGTAGGTATCTTCATGCAGCCCAAGACGCTGCGACAGCGCCAGGTTGACCGGGATGTTGGCCGCCGAGCTGCGGGTGAAGAATGCGGTGATGCCGCTTTCACGCAGGCACAGCAGGGTCAGCGGGTAGGGGTTGCGGCGGATTTTGCAGAACACGATCAGCGGGTTCATTACCAGCGCCACGAACAGCATGCAGCCAATCAGCACCGCCAGCAGGTGCAGGTAGCCGAGCAGGGCGTCCAGGCCCGACTGGGCCAGGGTGGAGCTGACCAGGCCGAAGATGCCCAGCGGTGCGAAGCGGATGACCACGCGCACGATCAACGTCACGCCATTGGACAGGTCCTCGACCACGGTACGGGTGGTTTCGCCAGCATGGCGCAGGGCCACGCCCAGGCCGATGGCCCAGGTCAGGATGCCGATGAAGTTGGCGTTCATCAGCGCATTGATCGGGTTGTCGACGGCGCTCAACACCAGGTTCTGCAGCACCTCGGCAATGCCCCCGGGGGCGCTCAACGAGGCATCGCCGGCGCTCAGCGCCAGGGTCGACGGAAACAGCATGCTGGCAACCACCGCTACCACTGCCGCCGCGAAGGTGCCCAGCAGGTACAGCCAGAGGATCGGACGGATATGGGTTTCCTGGCCATGGCGATGGTTGGCAATCGAGGCCATCACCAGGATGAACACCAGGACGGGCGCCACCGCCTTGAGCGCGCTGACGAACACTTTGCCGAGGAAGCCCAGGTCGTTGGCGACGGCGGGCGCAAGCAGGGCCAGGACAATACCGGCGAGCAGGCCGATGACGATCTGGGTCACCAGGCTGACGCGATTGAGAAGGTGGAGGACAGGGGTCATGTGCAGCGAGGTCTCGGAATCCGGAAAGGGCAGGACTTTACCATAGACCTCTGTAGGGCTGTTCCGGCCACTTCTCCATCAACGGCCCCTGATGGCTACCAATGAAACAGCTCCCGCCGCGCCCCCTCGGTAATCGCCACGATGCCCGGGTGCTTGACCTTGCGCTCCACCGAAATGGCATAGAACGACTCGTGCACGGCGTCGGTCTGCCCGACCAGTTGCACCCCATACTGGCGGCACACTTCATCGGCAATCACGCTGGGTGCCACGAATATACCGCTGCCCGACTGCCCGAATGCCTGCATCAAGGCGCTGTCATCGAACTCGCCGACAATCCTGGGCTGCACCTGCTGCTCGCCCAGCCAGCGCAGCAGGCGGCTGCGCACCACGGTTTCCTGGCCAGGGATGAGCAGTGGTGCGTCCTGCAAGCAGGCAGGGAAGGCGCCGGCATGACGCTGTGCCAGCGCGGGCGTGGCGAAGAAGCTCAGCCCGCACTCGCCCAGCTTCTGGCTGTAGCCCTTAATGTCCAGGTGGCTGGGCATGGGGCTGTCGGAGATAACCAGGTCCAGCCGCTGGATCGCCAGGTCACCCAGCAACCGTTCGAGCTTGTCTTCGCGGCAGTTGATGCGCAGCACGTCGTCCAGTTCCATGGTCGGGGCCAGCAGGCGATAGACGATGGACTTGGGCACCACGTCAGCCACCCCCACCCGGAACAGTATCTGCTCTTGTGGGCCAGCCCGCAGCATGGCCTCCAGTTCGCTGCCCAGCTGGAACATCTGCTCGGCATAGATCAGCGTCTGGCGCCCGGTTTCGGTCAGTTCCAGTTGCCGGCCCACGCGCTGGAACAGGTCCAGGCCGTAGGTGTGTTCGAACAGGCTGATCTGCCCGCTGATGGTTTGCGGGGTCAGGTTCAGTTGTTCGCTGGCGCGGGCGACGCTGCCGGTCTTGGCCACCGCCCAGAAATAGTGCAACTGCCGATAGTTGAGCATCGGAGCTTTTCCCGATTCGTAAAAGCCGAAGTATAACCGCTGAAAATACGAATTTTCCTGATGTATTGCGTTGGCTAGAATTCTCCACCATCAGGCGCCCTGTGCGCCGCCGGAATATCGACAAGCGAGGAACCCATGCTGCAATTCAAATCCATCGGCACGCCGCTGGTGCTAGCCTTGGCCCTGTTCACCCTGGCCGGTTGCGACCAGGCCGAGAAATCTGCCCAGCAGATGCTCGACCAGGCGGCGCAGTCGGCCAAACAGGCCATCGATGACACCAACAAGGCCGCCCAGCAAGCGTTGAACGAGGCTATCGGCACTGAAGGGCAGAAGCCCAAGGACGCCGAAAACAAAAAACAAGACACCCAGGAAATCTGACCCCAACCGCCGCTGCAGGACTTGAACAATGGAATACTTGCTGGAACTCGCCGCTAGCCCTACCGCCTGGGTCGCCCTGGCTACGCTGGTAGCCATGGAAGTCGTACTGGGCATCGACAACCTGATCTTCATCTCCATCCTGACCAACAAGCTGCCGGTGGAGTACCGCTCCAAGGCACGGCGTATCGGTATCAGCATGGCCCTGGTGATGCGCCTGGCCTTGCTCAGCACGGTGGCCTGGATCGTGCAGCTGACCGACCCGGTGTTCGAGGTGTTCGGCAATGCGTTCTCGTGGAAGGACGTGATCCTGATTGCTGGTGGCCTGTTCCTGCTGTGGAAGGCAACCAAGGAGATTCACGAAAACGTCGACCCGCATGGCGCCAAGGAAGAAGCCAAGGTGGGTTCGACAGTTACCCTGGGCTTTGCTGCGGCAATCTTCCAGATCCTGCTGCTGGACATTGTCTTCTCGGTCGACAGCATCATCACCGCCGTGGGCATGACCGAGCACCTGCCGATCATGATCATCGCCGTGATTACTGCGGTCATCGTGATGATGGTGGCTGCCGACCCGCTTGCCAACTTCATCAACGACAACCCGACCGTGGTCATGCTGGCGCTGGGCTTCCTGATCATGATCGGCATGACCCTGATCGCCGAAGGCTTTGGCGCCCATGTACCGAAAGGTTATGTGTATGCGGCCATGGCGTTCTCGACGGTGATCGAGATGCTCAACATCTTCGCCCGCCGGGCGCGCATGAAGCGCGAGGCGGCGGAAGGTTGATGTGAAAACGGGGCGCGTTGCGCCCCGTTTGCGGGCCTCGGGTAATGCTCAGATCAGTGCACTCCGGCATGCCGCCCCGTGCGGCGCACGGTTTGCGGCTTGGCCGGGGTTTGGGGTGGCAGGTGGTGGGCATGACGCCGCACGATACGCAGTACACCCCACAACATGGCGGCTGCGACGCTCAGCCACATACCCACCAGCATGAGGATTGCCAAGGTCAGGCTCATCTGTGCCTCCATCTCTACAGCAAGCGCTCGGGGATGCCAGCGCTCGCGTTCCAGACACAGCTTTAGTCTAGCTCGGCCCGTGTGACGTTCCATCGAATAAAGCCCTGCGCTTTGGTCCGATTCGCTTCAAGCGGCTGTCGGACTATACCCGCGCCGTCGTGGGACCTATGATCGGTGCCCAGAGCCGGGCGCTGCCTGCCTGGCGTTGGAACAAGCGAGTGTCCATGGAGCACGTTTCCTGCAAGTCGCCATTCACTGGCTCGCGGCGGTTGCTGCTGGCGTGCCTGATTGCGGTAACCCTGGCTGGCTGTGCCGGCACGCCTCCCGGCAATCTGAAGGGCCTTCCGCAACGGGTCGAGATCAGCAGCGTGCCCTTCTACCGTGGCAACGCCAACCACAGCGGCGCCATGGCCCTGGCGGCGGTGCTGTCGCAACAGGGCGCGCCGATCACCCCCGGGCTGCTGGACAAACCGCTGAACCTGCCCCAGGGCGCCGAAACACTGGACAGCGGCATCCCCCGCGTGGCGCGGGACTACGGCATGGTGGTGTACCCGTTGGACAAGCAGCTGGACGCGCTGTTGACCCAGGTAGCGGCGGGCAACCCGGTGTTGCTGCGTTATGAGGACGGTTCGGCCTGGTGGAGCGAGCCACGCTATGCCGTGCTGATCGGTTATGACCGCTACAAGCAGCGGGTGCTATTGCGCTCGGGCATGCACCGGCGGCAGGTGATGGCGTTCGATGATTTTGTCTCGGCGTGGGCCGAGCAGGGAAGTTGGGCGGTGCTGGTGCAGCCACCGCGCCAGTTGCCGGCCCAGGTCGACCGCCAGCGTTGGTTGCAGGCTGCGGATGAGCTGGCGCGGGCGGGGCAGGAGATTGCGGCAAAGCAGGCCGTGAACAGCCTGAACAAATAAGTGTGCCGCTGCCGGTACGCCAGTCAGTCAAGCAATTGCGGCCGCTTTGCAGCCCATCGCATTCAAGCCATGCTCCGTACCTGTGGGAGCATGGCTTGCCGGCGACGGGCTGCGCAGCAGCCCCATTAGCCTTTTCACGGCATTAGCCGCTACCGGCCTGCCTGCATCAGAAGCCCAGGCGATCGCGCAGGCTGTAGTACCAGGCACCGATGGCGCTGAACGGTACGCGCAGCATCTGGCCACCCGGGAACGGGTAGTGCGGCAGGCCGGCGAAGGCATCGAAACGCTCGGCCTGGCCACGCAGAGCCTCGGCCAGCACCTTGCCCGCCAGGTGGGTGTAGGTGACGCCGTGGCCCGAGCAGCCCTGGGAATAGTAGATATTGTCGCCGATACGGCCGACCTGCGGCAGGCGCGATAGCGTCAGCAAGAAGTTACCGGTCCAGGCGTAGTCGATTTTCACGTTCTTCAGCTGCGGGAACGCCTTGATCATCTTCGGACGGATGATCGCCTCGATGTTGGCCGGGTCACGCGCGCCGTATACCACGCCACCGCCGAAGATCAGGCGCTTGTCGCTGGTCAGGCGGTAGTAGTCGAGCAGGTAGTTGCAGTCCTCGACGCAGTAGTCCTGTGGCAGCAGCGTGCGCGCCAGTTCCTCGCCCAGTGGCTCGGTGGTGATCACCTGGGTGCCGCATGGCATCGACTTGGCGGCCAGCTCGGGTACCAGGTTGCCCAGGTAGGCGTTGCCGGCGACAATGATGAACTTGGCGCGGACCTTGCCCTGCGGGGTGTGTACGACCGGGTTGGCACCGCGCTCGATACGAATGGCCGGGGTTTGCTCATAGATGATGCCGCCCAGCGACTCGACCGCAGCGGCTTCGCCCAGTGCCAGGTTGAGCGGGTGGATGTGGCCGCCGCTCATGTCGAGCATGCCACCGATGTAGCTGTCGCAGGCAACCACTTCGCGGATGCGCTTCTGGTCCATCAGCTCCAGCTGATTATGGCCAAAGCGTTCCCACAGGCGTTTTTGCGACTCCAGGTGGCCCATCTGCTTGCTGGTGATCGCGGCGAATACGCCACCGTCTTTCAGGTCGCACTGAATGTTGTACTTGGCCACGCGCTCACGAATGATGCGCCCGCCTTCGAAAGCCATGTGGCCCAGCAGTTGAGCCTGCTGGGGGCCGACGGTGCGTTCGATGACGTCGATGTCGCGGCTGTAGCTGTTGACGATCTGGCCGCCGTTGCGGCCGGATGCGCCAAAGCCCACCTTGGCCGCTTCGACAATGCTCACCTTGAAGCCGTTTTCCAGCAGGAACAGCGCGCTGGACAGGCCGGTGTAGCCGGCACCGATGATACAGACATCGGTTTCCACCTCACCCTGCAGCGCCGGACGTGGCGGCACCGGGTTGGCCGAGGCGGCGTAGTAGGACTGGGGGTAGGGGGTGTTAGCCATGCTGCAGGAACCTCTGTGTTTTATATTTTTAACGAATGTACCGATGCTATCAATAATAATAAACACCCGCTAGTCGTCCGTTGAAAATCCTTTACTCGGCCCCGGGGCAGTACCTTTATATAAAGAGGTTAAGATTCAGTAGGTTAGCTCGAAAAAAAGTGTTGACAGGGTTTTTGGAATCAGTAGAATGCGCACCACACGACAGGCACATAGCTCAGTTGGTTAGAGCACCACCTTGACATGGTGGGGGTCGTTGGTTCGAGTCCAATTGTGCCTACCAAATCGAAGAAGGGGTGATCCGCA
Organism: Pseudomonas sp. CM27; assembly: GCF_013179515.1. Taxonomy (GTDB): domain Bacteria; phylum Pseudomonadota; class Gammaproteobacteria; order Pseudomonadales; family Pseudomonadaceae; genus Aquipseudomonas. Next base: position 976 of record NZ_JABMCN010000175.1, on the reverse strand, counting down.
AGGGTCATCCCTTTTTTCATTGTCCCGTTTATCGGGCAATGCGACTGCGATTGAAGGGTGATGCGCTGGCAGTCGAAAGTTTTTGATTTTTCTGAAAAAAAAGCTTTACAGGTACGCATTCGATCACTAATATGCGCACCACACGACAGGCACATAGCTCAGTTGGTTAGAGCACCACCTTGACATGGTGGGGGTCGTTGGTTCGAGTCCAATTGTGCCTACCAAATCCGAAAAGGGCGATCAGAAATGATCGCCCTTTTTGCATGTGCGCTCGTAGCAGCGTGTAACCTTTGGTCGCGGTTTCCGGCACTGCCTGCATGCTAGAATCCGCCCCTTCGAATCTGGAGGTACACGCGTGCGCAAACTGGCTGTGGTAATGGCAGTGCTCGCCCTGGCGGGCTGTGAGAACGAGGTCGAAGGCGTACACAAGCAGGTGGCCGAACACCTGCACAACCCCAAGACGGCCAAGTTCGGCAACGTACGCATCGATACCCAGGGCACCATCTGCGGCCAGGTCCGCGGCAAGGATGATGCCGGGCAGTACGAGGCCTACCGCAGCTACGTGGCGATCAAACGCGATGGCCAGTACGACATCATTGTCGACGACAGCGGCAATAACTTGCGCATTCGCGAGATCTGCGGTGGTGCCGACCTGCAGCGGCGCGCCGACGCGCTGGCTGACCAGCCGGCCCCGCAAGGCTGGGATGTAGAAGTGGTCCAGGGCGCCAACATGGGCGCACTCAGCGACATGACCGCACGCCTGATCGAAAAGGGCATCCCGTCCTCGGTTGAGTACCGCAACGGCAAGCCGGTGGTGCTGATGGGGCCATTCCCTACCCGCGAAGAAGCGCAGGCGCGCAGGGACGAGGTAATGGCCAAACTGGGCACCGACTCGGTGGTCATCCAGCACGGCGTGGCACGCTGATTTCACGATCAATGTAGATAGTCTGCAGGTTCACCCGCTAATGCGACGGCG
>NZ_JABMCN010000174.1 GCF_013179515.1 Pseudomonas sp. CM27 | reverse complement strand
AGAATTTCTTGACGACCATAGAGCATTGGAACCACCTGATCCCATCCCGAACTCAGCAGTGAAACGATGCATCGCCGATGGTAGTGTGGGGTCTCCCCATGTGAGAGTAGGTCATCGTCAAGATTCATTTCGCAAAACCCCTATCTGCGCATGCAGGTAGGGGTTTTGTCTTTGTGGGCGAAAATCTCAGGTATCGTGCATGCCTGTGGTTTGTCGGCTCCCACAATTCGAGCCAGAACACTAGAATAGGCTCACGCACCTATCCAGAAGGGCTCCATGTCCAACCCTGTCGAACCCCAAACGCTGGCCCAGTTGTCGCTGGACGAGCTGGTCGCCTGCCACGAATGCGACCTGCTGCTACGCAAGCCTGTGCTCCAGCATGATGAGAAAGCCCAATGCCCGCGCTGCGGCTACGAGCTCTATGCCCATCGCCATAATGTGGTCAATCGCAGCCTGGCCCTGGTGCTCACAGCCCTGTTGCTATTCGTACCGGCAAACTTCCTGCCGATCATGCAGTTGCACCTGCTTGGCCAGACGTCGGACGACACTGTCTGGAGCGGCGTAGTGGGCCTGTACAATTCGGAAATGCGCGGCGTGGCGGTAGTGGTGTTCTTGTGCAGCATGGCCATTCCCCTGGCAAAACTGCTCTGCCAGCTGGCTGTGCTGCTCAGTATCCGCCTGAACATCGGGCGCAACTTCGGCCTGCTGTTCTACCGCATCTATCACCACCTGCGCGACTGGGGCATGCTCGAGGTCTATTTCATGGGTGTGCTGGTGGCCATCGTCAAGCTGGTGGACCTGGCCGAATTGACCGTGGGTTTGGGGTTGTTCTGCTTTATCAGTCTGTTGCTGATCCAGGTCTGGCTTGAAGTGGTGATGTCACCGCACCAGATCTGGAGTGCGCTATCGGGGGAGGACCTGCATGCGGGCGATTGATGCGGGCATTCTTGTCTGCAATGAATGTCACGAACTGAACAGAAATGAGCCGGGCAGCAAGTCGCAAACCTGCACCCGCTGCGGTGCGATTGTGCATGCGCGCCGGCCGAACAGCATCGTGCGTACCTGGGCGTTGCTGATTGCAGCGTCGATTCTGTACATCCCGGCCAATGTCCTGCCGATCATGACCGTGAGCACCTTGGGGCAAGGCAGCCCCGACACGATCATGTCCGGCGTCATCACCCTGCTCAAGCACGGCATGGTGCCCATTGCCGCCGTGGTGTTCATTGCCAGCATCCTGGTGCCCACGTTCAAGCTGGTGGGGATTGGCCTGTTGTTGTACTCGGTGCAGCGCCGTCAGCCGCTTTCGGCGCGGCAGCGCATATTGATGTACCGCTTCATCGAATTCATCGGGCGCTGGTCCATGCTGGATATCTTCGTCATTGCCATCCTGGTGGCGGTGGTGAATTTCGGCCGGATAGCCAGTGTCGAAGCCAACCTGGGCGCTGTCGCCTTCGCAACTGTGGTGATCCTGACAATGCTTGCCGCTTTAACTTTCGATCCCCGACTGATTTGGGATAACACGGAGTCGGATGACGACCATGAGTGACCTGCCAACGGCTAAAACCCGCCCAGCCTCGAACTGGTCGGCTATCTGGATCCTGCCATTGATCGCGTTGATGATCGGGGGCTGGCTCGCATGGCAGGCATACCGTGATGCCGGCGTGGAAATTGAAGTCCGCTTCGAGTCGGGTGAGGGCATCGTCGCCAACAAGACCGAGGTTATCTACAAAGGCATGCCGGTTGGCAAGGTCAAGAGCCTGGTGCTCGATGCCCAGGGCGAGAAGCAGGGGGTGATCGCCACCATCGAGATGAACAAGGCCGCCGAGCCGCATCTCACTAAAGGCACCCGCTTCTGGCTGGTGAAGCCGAGCGTCACCCTGGCGGGTATCTCCGGCCTTGAAACGCTGGTGTCGGGCAACTATATCGCCGTCAGCCCGGGGGAGGGCGAGCGCACCAAGCGCTTTACCGCGTTGAAAGTGGCGCCACCGCTCTCGGACTCGGAACCCGGCCTGCATTTGATGCTCAAGGCCGAGAGGCTGGGCTCGCTCAATCGCGATAGCCCGGTGTTCTACAAGCAGATCCAGGTTGGCCGGGTGAAAAGCTATCGGCTGTCCGAGGACCAGAGCACTGTTGAGGTCAAGGTGTTCATCGAGCCGGCATACGCCAGCCTGGTGCGTAAACATACGCGTTTCTGGAATGCCAGCGGCGTCAGCATCGATGCTTCGCTGTCGGGGGTGAAAGTGCGTAGCGAGTCGCTGTCGAGCATTGTCGCCGGCGGTATCGCCTTCGCCACGCCGGAATACCGCAAGGACAGCCCGCCAACCGACCCGAGCCTGCCATTCCGCCTGTATGAAGACTTCGATGCAGCCCAGGCCGGTATCCGGGTCAAGGTCAAGCTGAGCGACTATGAAGGCCTGCAGGCCGGCCGTACGCCGGTCATGTACAAGGGCATCCAGGTTGGCTCGCTGAAAGCCCTGAAGATGGAAGACAACCTGGCCAGCGCATCCGCCGAGCTGACGCTGGACCCGTTGACCGAAGACTACCTGGTCGAGGGCACGCAGTTCTGGGTGGTGAAACCCTCCATATCCCTGGCGGGTATTACCGGCCTGGAAGCACTGGTCAAAGGTAACTACATCGCCATTCGTCCAGGTGAGAAGGGCGCGCGGCCAGAGCGTGAGTTCGAGGCGCGCGCCAAGGCGCCGCCGCTCGACCTCAAGGCGCCGGGCCTGCACATGGTGTTATTCGCCGATACCCTGGGGTCGCTCGAGATCGGCAGCCCGGTGATGTACCGCCAGGTGAAGGTAGGTAGCGTGCAGAGCTACCAGTTCGCCCGCAACAGCAACCGTATCCTGATCGGTGTGCATATCGAGAAGGAATACGAGAAGCTGGTCAACGGCTCGTCGCGCTTCTGGAACGTCAGCGGTATTACCCTGACGGGCGGCTTGTCGGGCATCAAGATCAAGAGTGAATCACTGCAGACACTGATGGCCGGTGGTATCGCGTTCGACACGCCGCGCCCCGATGTAGCACTTAAACGCCATATCCCACGTTTCCGCCTGCATGAGAGCCAGGAGGCGGTGAACCGTGCGGGTACGTTGATCACCATTCGGGTAGACCGTGCCGATGGCCTCAAGCCGGGTACTGCGATCCGCTTCCGCGGGCTGGATGTAGGCAGTATCGAGAGCGTCGACCTGACCGACGACCTGCAGGCTGTGCTGCTGCGGGCGCGCATTACCGAGTCGGCGAACCGCATTGCACGCGCAGGCACGCAGTTCTGGGTCGTCAAGCCGGCCTTGGGCCTGGTACGCACCGAGAACCTCGATACCCTGGTGGGCGGGCAGTACCTGGAAGTTCAGCCAGCCGCCAAAGACCGTGGCCCGCAGCGCGACTTCATTGCCTTGGCCGATGCGCCGCAAGTGGCAGGGCCGGAGGTCGGCCTGCCGTTGACGCTCAGCGCCCCGCGCCGTGGCTCGATCAAGCCGGGTGTGCCGGTAACCTATCGTGAGGTTACGGTGGGTAAGGTGACGGGTTTCGAGCTGGGCCAGAGTGCTGATCGGGTGCTGATCCATATTCTCATCGAGCCGCGCTATGCCGCCTTGGTGCGCAGCGGCAGCCGCTTCTGGAACAGCAGTGGCTTCGGTTTCGACTGGGGGCTGTTCAAGGGGGCTACGGTGCGCACCGAGTCGGTGGAAACCCTGATTGATGGCGGTATCGCCTTCGCAACACCGGACGGTGAGCAGATGGGCAACCCGGCACGGCCTCAGCAGACGTTTGCCCTGTTTGAGAAGGCTGAAGATGAATGGCTGCAGTGGGCGCCGAAGATCCAGATAGCCAGGTAAATGCAGGGGCGGCTCACCGGCGAGGGCGGTGACGCGGTGAATGGCACCGGCTTTGCCGGTGTTCGCGGGTGAGCCCGCTCCTGCAGGTATGTCAATTGATGCTGATTCCTTGGCAATTCAAGGTAAATGTTTGGAGTGAACAATTGCCATGAATTGCAGGCAACAAAAAACCGACCCTAAGGTCGGTTTTTCGAATAGCGCGTCGCTTAGGCAGCTGCAGCTTCTTTCAGCGCCTTGATGTGGCCATTCAGACGGCCTTTGTGACGAGCAGCCTTGTTCTTGTGGATGATACCCTTGTCGGCCATACGGTCGATTACAGGTACAGCCAGAACGTAAGCGGCTTGCGCTTTTTCGGCGTCTTTTGCGTCAATGGCTTTAACTACATTCTTGATGTAGGTGCGGACCATGGAACGCAGGCTGGCGTTGTGGCTGCGACGCTTCTCAGCCTGTTTTGCACGTTTCTTGGCGGAAGGTGTGTTGGCCACCGTCGAGCTCCTCGAAAGACTTTAGGTAAATAGCAAACAAAATAGGCCGCGAATCATGCCGATGAGTCGACCGGATGTCAAGGCCACCTGCAAGGTTCCGCCGAGCGGTGCGCCAACAACCTGGAAAGATTCCTTTCTGCTGCGCGACCTGTACACTCGGGAATTTTTGGCTCCCCTGCAACGGCGCGGGAGTATCGCACATTCGGACGCTGTCTGGCAGCGTCCTCTGTCATTGGCGTGAATCTTTTCGATGAACCTGCTCAAATCCCTGGCTGCAGTAAGCTCGATCACCATGATTTCGCGGGTGCTAGGCTTCGTTCGTGACACCATCCTGGCGCGCATCTTTGGTGCTGGCGTTGCCACCGACGCCTTCTTCATCGCGTTCAAGCTGCCCAACCTGCTGCGGCGCATATTCGCCGAGGGTGCGTTCTCGCAGGCGTTCGTGCCGATTCTGGCCGAGTACAAGACCCAGCAAGGCGAGGAGGCGACACGCACCTTCATCGCCTATGTCACTGGCCTGCTGACCCTGGTCCTGGCCCTGGTGACCACCATCGGCATCCTGGCGGCGCCGTGGGTGGTGTGGGCAACCGCCCCAGGTTTTGTCGACAGCGCAGAAAAATATGAGCTCACCACCGACCTGTTGCGGGTGACATTTCCTTATATATTGCTGATTTCGTTGTCGTCGCTGGCCGGCGCGATCCTCAATACCTGGAACCGTTTCTCGGTACCGGCCTTCACCCCGACCCTGCTGAACGTGGCGATGATCGCCTTTGCCCTGCTGCTGACACCGTACTTCAATCCGCCGATCATGGCCCTGGCCTGGGGCGTGCTGGCGGGCGGCCTGGCGCAGTTGCTGTACCAGCTGCCGGCATTGAAGAAGATCGGCATGCTGGTCCTGCCGCGCCTGAACCTCAAGGATGCCGGCGTCTGGCGTGTGCTCAAGCAGATGCTGCCGGCCATTCTCGGAGTATCGGTAAGCCAGATATCGCTGATCATCAATACCATCTTCGCCTCCTTCCTGGTGGCCGGCTCGGTGTCGTGGATGTATTACGCCGACCGCCTGATGGAGCTTCCTTCAGGCGTGCTGGGCGTGGCCTTGGGTACCATCCTGCTGCCAACCCTGGCCAAGACCTACGCCAACAAGGACCGCGAAGAGTACTCGCGGATCCTCGACTGGGGCCTGCGGCTGTGCTTCCTGCTGGTACTGCCTTGCACCCTGGCCCTTGGCATCCTGGCCGAGCCCCTGACCGTGGCGCTGTTCCAGTACGGCAAGTTCAGCGCCTTCGACGCGGCCATGACCCAGCGCGCGCTGATTGCCTATTCCGTGGGTTTGCTGGCAATCATTCTGGTCAAGGTGCTGGCACCGGGCTTCTATGCGCAGCAGAATATCCGTACACCGGTGAAGATTGCCGTGTTCACCCTGGTCTGTACCCAGCTGTTCAACCTGGCCCTGGTCGGCCCGTTCGCGCATGCCGGCCTGGCCCTGGCCATCAGCCTGGGTGCCTGCCTGAATGCCGGCCTGCTGTTCTGGAAGCTGCGCAGCCAGCAGCTGTTCGAGCCGCAGCCTGGCTGGGCGATGTTCCTGTTCAAGCTGGTGCTGGCGGTGACGCTGATGTCGGCAGTATTGCTGGCCGGCATGCACTATATGCCGGCCTGGGAGCAGGGCAGCATGCTCGAGCGCTTCATGCGCCTGGGCGCACTGATCCTGGCCGGTGTGGTGACGTACTTCGGTTGCCTGTACCTTTGTGGGTTCCGGCCCCGGCATTTTGCCCGCAAGGCCTTGCACTAAGGCGCTGGGCGGGTCAGGCGTCGGTTTTTAGCATTCCACGCCGCCCTTGGGCGCTGCTGCCTGTCACCGGCGCCCGGGTGTGGTTATAATCGGCCACTTTATGAGCAAGAAGCGCGTTATGCAGCTGGTTCGAGGTCTTCACAACCTGCGCCCCGAGCACCGGGGCTGTGTCGCCACCATTGGCAACTTCGACGGGGTTCACCGCGGCCACCAGGCAATCCTGGCGCGCCTGCGCGAGCGCGGCCAGGCCTTGGGCCTGCCGACCTGCGTGGTGATCTTCGAACCGCAACCACGCGAGTACTTCGCCCCCGAGACTGCCCCTGCGCGCCTGGCTCGCCTGCGCGACAAGGTCGAGCTGCTGGCCGGCGAAGGCATCGACCGGGTGCTGTGCCTGGCATTCAACCAGCGCCTGAGCAGCCTCAGCGCCGATGACTTCGTCAAGGCTATCCTGGTCGATGGCCTGGGCGTGCGCCACCTTGAAGTGGGCGATGACTTCCGCTTTGGCTGCGACCGCGCTGGCGATTTCGCCTTCCTGGTCGAAGCCGGCAAGCAGTACGGCTTCACCGTCGAGGCGGCCAACACGGTCATCCAGGATGGCCTGCGGGTCAGCAGCACCGAAGTGCGCCAGGCCCTGGCCGAAGGCAACTTCGAGCTGGCCGAGCACCTGCTGGGCCGCCCCTACAGCATCACCGGCCGCGTGCTGCATGGCCAGAAACTGGCCCGCCAGCTCGGCACACCGACTGCCAACATCCAGCTCAAGCGCCGCCGCGTGCCGCTGTCCGGGGTCTACCTGGCCAGCATCGAGATCGACGGCAAGGCCTGGCCGGGTGTCGGCAATATTGGCGTGCGCCCCACCGTAGCCGGTGACGGGCGCCCGCACCTGGAGATTCATCTGCTGGACTATGCTGGCGACCTTTACGGTCGGCGCCTGACGGTGGAGTTCCACCACAAGCTGCGTGAAGAGCAGCGATTCGCCTCCCTGGAGGCGCTGAAGTCGGCGATCGATGCGGATATCGCCGCCGCACGTGCACATTGGCACGCTCAACCGCTAACCAAGAGCCTGAAATGACCGACTACAAAGCCACGCTTAACCTTCCGGACACCGCCTTCCCCATGAAGGCCGGCCTGCCTCAGCGCGAACCGCAGATACTGCAGCGCTGGGACAGCATTGGCCTGTACCAGAAGCTGCGCGAGATTGGCAAGGATCGTCCAAAGTTCGTGCTGCACGACGGCCCGCCCTATGCCAACGGCAAGATCCACATCGGTCATGCGCTGAACAAGATTCTCAAGGACATGATCGTCCGCTCCAAGACCCTGGCCGGCTTCGATGCCCCGTACGTGCCGGGCTGGGACTGCCACGGCCTGCCGATCGAGCACAAGGTCGAGGTCACCCACGGCAAGCACCTGTCGGCCGACCGCACCCGCGAGCTGTGCCGCGAGTACGCCGCCGAGCAGATCGAAGGGCAGAAGACCGAGTTCATCCGCCTGGGCGTGCTGGGTGACTGGGACAACCCGTACAAGACCATGAACTTCGCCAACGAGGCCGGTGAAATCCGTGCCCTGGCCGAAATGGTCAAGCAAGGCTTCGTGTTCAAGGGCCTCAAGCCTGTGAACTGGTGCTTCGATTGCGGCTCGGCCCTGGCCGAAGCCGAAGTCGAGTACGCCGACAAGAAATCGCAAACCATCGACGTGGCCTTCCCGGTGGCCGACCAAGCCAAGCTGGCTGCCGCCTTCGGCCTGCCTTCGCTGGCCAAGCCTGCCGCCATCGTGATCTGGACCACCACCGCGTGGACCATCCCGGCCAACCAGGCGCTGAACATCCATCCGGAATTCAAGTACGCCCTGGTCGATACCGGCGAGCGTCTGCTGGTGCTGGCCGAAGAGCTGGTCGAAGCCTGCCTCGAACGCTGGAACCTGGAAGGCTCGGTGATCGCCACCGCCCAAGGTTCGGCGCTGGAACTGATCAACTTCCGCCATCCGTTCTACGACCGCCTGTCGCCGGTGTACCTGGCCGACTACGTCGAGCTGGGCGCCGGTACCGGCGTGGTTCACTCCGCCCCTGCCTACGGTGAAGACGACTTCGTCACCTGCAAGCGCTACGGCATGGTCAACGACGACATTCTTACCCCGGTGCAAAGCAACGGCGTGTATGTCGAATCGCTGGAGTTCTTCGGCGGCCAGTTCATCTGGAAGGCCAACCCGGCCATCGTCGAGAAGCTGAGCGAAGTCGGTGCGCTGATGCACACCGAAACCATCAGCCATAGCTACATGCACTGCTGGCGCCACAAGACCCCGCTGATCTACCGCGCCACCGCGCAGTGGTTCGTCGGCATGGACAAGCAGCCAAGCACGGGCGAGCCGCTGCGTGAGCGCGCGCTCAAGGCCATTGAAGAGACCAGGTTCGTCCCGGCCTGGGGTCAGGCGCGCCTGCATTCGATGATCGCCAACCGCCCGGACTGGTGCATCTCGCGTCAGCGCAACTGGGGTGTGCCGATTCCGTTCTTCCTGCACAAGCAGACCGGCGAGCTGCACCCGCGCACCGTCGAGCTGATGGACGAAGTGGCCACGCGCGTCGAGCAGCAAGGTATCGAGGCCTGGTTCAAGCTGGACGCCGCCGAGCTGCTGGGCGCTGAAGCGGACCAGTACGACAAGATCAGCGACACCCTCGACGTGTGGTTCGACTCGGGCACTACCCACTGGCACGTGCTGCGTGGTTCGCACGATATCGGCCATGCCACCGGCCCGCGCGCCGACCTGTACCTGGAAGGTTCCGACCAGCACCGCGGCTGGTTCCATTCTTCCCTGCTGACCGGTTGCGCCATCGACAACCACGCGCCGTATCGCGAGCTGCTTACCCACGGTTTCACCGTGGACGAGAACGGTCGCAAGATGTCCAAGTCGCTGGGCAACACCATCGAGCCGGAAAAGGTCAACAACACCCTGGGTGCCGACATCCTGCGCCTGTGGGTCTCCGCCACCGACTACTCCGGTGAAATGGCGGTTTCCGAGCAGATCCTGCAGCGCAGCGCCGACGCCTACCGCCGCATCCGCAACACCGCTCGCTTCCTGCTTTCCAACCTGTCCGGCTTCGACCCGGCGCGCGACCTGCTGGCGCCGCAAGACATGCTGGCACTGGACCGCTGGGCCGTGGACCGCGCCTTGCTGCTGCAGCGCGAGCTGGAAGAGCACTACAGCGAGTACCGGTTCTGGAACGTCTACTCCAAGGTGCATAACTTCTGCGTGCAGGAGCTGGGCGGCTTCTACCTCGACATCATCAAGGACCGCCAGTACACCACCGGCGCCAACAGTGTCGCCCGCCGTTCGTGCCAGACCGCGCTGTACCACATCAGCGAGGCGCTGGTGCGCTGGATCGCGCCGATCCTGGCGTTCACCGCCGACGAAATCTGGCAGTACCTGCCGGGTGAGCGCAACGAGTCGGTCATGCTCAACGGCTGGTATCAGGGCCTGAGCGAGCTGCCGGAAGGCATCGAGCTGGACCGCGCCTACTGGGACCGCGTGATGGCGGTGAAAGCATCGGTCAACAAGGAGCTGGAAAACCAGCGTACCGCCAAGGTCATCGGCGGCAACCTGCAGGCTGAAGTCACCCTGTACGCCGACGAAGGCCTGAGCGCCGACCTGGGCAAGCTGGGCGACGAGCTGCGCTTCGTGCTGATCACTTCGGCCGCCAGCGTGGTGCCGTTCGTGCAGGCACCGGCCGAAGCCGTGGCCACCGAAGTCGAAGGCCTCAAGCTGCAAGTGGTCAAGTCCGGCCACGCCAAGTGCGGCCGTTGCTGGCACTTCCGTGCCGACGTCGGCAGCCACCCGGAGCACCCGGAAATCTGCAGCCGTTGCGTCGACAACCTGAGCGGTTCGGGTGAGGTGCGTCACTATGCCTAACCCTGCAGAGGGGCGCTTCGGGCGCCTTGCATGGCTTTGGCTGAGCTTGCTGGTGCTGGTCCTCGACCAGGCCACCAAGCTGTACTTCAACAACGCCCTGACCATGTACCAGCAGATTGTCGTCATCCCTGACTACTTCAGCTGGACCCTGGCCTACAACACCGGTGCCGCGTTCAGCTTCCTGGCTGACGGCGCCGGCTGGCAGCGCTGGCTGTTTGCGCTGATCGCGGTCGTGGTCAGCGCGGTGCTGGTGGTATGGCTCAAACGCCTGGGGCGCAACGAAACCTGGCTGGCCGTGGCGCTGGCGCTGGTACTGGGTGGTGCGATCGGCAACCTGTATGACCGGGTCGTGCTCGGCCATGTGGTCGATTTCATCCTGGTGCACTGGCAGAACCGCCATTATTTCCCGGCCTTCAACGTGGCCGACAGTGCCATCACCGTTGGTGCGGTGATGCTGGCGCTGGATATGTTCAAGAGCAAGAAGTCCGAGGATCCGGTCCATGACTGACACCCGTATCGGCCAGAACACCGAAGTCACCCTGCACTTCGCGCTGCACCTGGAAAACGGCGACACCGTCGACAGCACGTTCGACAAGGCCCCGGCCACCTTCAAGGTCGGTGACGGCAACCTGCTGCCTGGTTTCGAAAGCGCGTTGTTCGGCTTCAAGGCTGGTGACAAGCGTACTGTAGTGGTGGCCCCGGAGAATGCCTTCGGCCAGCCCAATCCGCAGAACATGCAAACCATGCCGCGGTCCCAGTTCGAAGGCATGGAGCTGTCCGAAGGGCTGCTGATCATCTTCAACGATGCCGCCAACGCCGAGCTTCCGGGCGTGGTCAAAGCATTCGATGATGACCAGGTGACCATCGACTTCAATCACCCACTGGCTGGCAAGACCCTGACCTTCGAGGTGGAGATCCTCGAGGTGAAGGCCCTGTAAGCCTGGAGCCGAGCATGCAAATCAAACTCGCCAACCCTCGCGGCTTCTGCGCGGGGGTCGACCGGGCGATCGAGATCGTCAACCGCGCGCTGGAAGTCTTCGGCCCGCCGATCTATGTGCGTCACGAAGTGGTGCACAACAAGTTCGTGGTGGAAGACCTGCGCAACCGTGGTGCCATCTTTGTCGAAGAGCTGGACCAGGTACCGGATGATGTCATCGTCATCTTCAGTGCCCATGGTGTTTCCCAGGCCGTGCGCCAGGAAGCCGCTGGCCGTGGCCTGAAGGTGTTCGATGCCACCTGCCCACTGGTCACCAAGGTGCACATCGAGGTGGCCAAGTACAGCCGTGACGGCCGTGAGTGCATTCTCATCGGCCACCAAGGGCACCCGGAAGTCGAAGGCACCATGGGCCAGTACGACGCCAGCAATGGCGGTGACATCTACCTTGTCGAGGACGAGAAGGACGTTGCCAACCTGCAGGTGAGAGACCCGGACCACCTGGCCTTCGTCACCCAGACCACGTTGTCGATGGACGATACAAGCCGTGTCATCGATGCCCTGCGTGCGCGCTTCCCGAACATCGGCGGCCCGCGCAAGGACGACATTTGCTACGCCACCCAGAACCGCCAGGACGCGGTGAAGCAACTGGCGGACGAGTGCGATGTGGTACTGGTGGTCGGCAGCCCCAACAGCTCCAACTCCAACCGCCTGCGCGAGCTGGCCGAGCGCATGGGCACCCCGGCCTACCTGATCGACGGTGCCGAGGACCTGCAACGTGGCTGGTTCGACCAGAAGCTGCGCATCGGCATCACCGCCGGCGCCTCGGCCCCCGAAGTACTGGTGCGTGGTGTGATCGAGCAGCTCAGGGCCTGGGGCGCCACCGGCGCCGAGGAACTGGACGGGCGTGAAGAGAACATCACCTTCTCGATGCCCAAAGAGCTGCGGGTTCGCTCGCTGATCTAATGTAAGCCTGTATTGGCCTCATCGCCGGCAAGCCAGCTCCCACAGGAATAACACTGCCTTCAAGGCTTGTGTTGTACCTGTGGGAGCTGGCTTGCCGGCGATAGGGCCAGCAAAGTCGACTCAAGGCTATCAGGATGCACACCGAGTATTGTTGCGATCCTCTGCAAGCACGTTGACTCGTCCCGTCGATGCCATTACCACTTGATAACGGCTGTTGGCAGATGAGCGTTCGCACACTTCCAGCGTCACCCCCAGCCAGCTGTTGCTCGGCGTCATTGGCAACCCCTGCGCACTGAACTTGAATTGCTCACCGCGATTGCTGGTGATTTTCAGGGGCCGCGCCAGCCGCTGTTCGCGCACCATCTGCTGGTTATGCTCCAGCACTACCCGCCAACCATTCCCCCAATTACCGTCCAGCGCCTGCACCAGCACTGGCTGGCTTTGCAGCAGCGCATGGCTGCGTGCACTGCGCAGCGTCTGTGCCAGGTCACGGGCGGCGGCTGCCCTGTGCAGGTCGTCGCTCAACCTGGCGTAGGCCGGCATACCCAGCTGTGTCAGCAGGATGGCCAGCGCCAACGCCGTCATCATTTGCATCAGTGTTACGCCACGTTGCTTCACCGTGCATTCCCCTGTGGAAGTGCTTCGCTATAGCTTCACGATCGTTGGGCAGGGGGTCTAGTCGCTCAGGTTCAAGTTGATTGCAGGAAAAATCCGAGGAGGTGCAGGGATGCACGCAAGGCAACGGGGCATGACGCTACTGGAGG
>NZ_JABMCN010000173.1 GCF_013179515.1 Pseudomonas sp. CM27 | reverse complement strand
CAACAACCTCCCGCAGCACACCGATGACATGTACCAGGAGAGCCACGATGGCCGTTCGAATTTCTGATCTGTTCCACCGCACCCCGGCCAAGCGCATCTTCTCCGGCGAGTGCCCGGTGCATGGTCGCGTCGATATGAGCGAAGTCGAGCAGCTGGACGGCTCGATGCTGGCGCGTGGCTGCAAGCGCTGCGCTTGGGAGGCCCTGCATACCAGCCCCCGCGACTCAGCAGAGCGCGCCCTGGCCAATGCCCAGCACAAGGTCGAGAAAGCCAGCGAAGCGCTGATCGCGGCCGGGATCACCCCGCGCTTTGCTGGCGCCACCTTCGACAGCTACCGAGCCGAGACGGAGCCGCAGCACAGGGCTCTGGCCAAGTGCCAGGCCTATGCCGAGCAGTTCCCGGCCAACTTCCGGGCGGGCCGCTCCCTGCTGCTGACCGGCAACGTCGGCTGCGGTAAGACTCACCTGGCCAGCGCTATCGTCCGCACGGTGGTGGCCGATCAATGCCGTGCGCTGATCATCCCGGCCGGGGACATTGTGAGCATTGCCCGCGCCTCGATGGTGCTTGGATCGGGCTACACCGACCGTGACGTGGCTGTCCATCTTGGTGGCTTGGATCTGCTGGTGATTGATGAGGTCGGGGCGCAGAAGGGCAGCGAGTATGAGCTGGGCCTGCTGCATAGCATCATCGACCGCCGGTATCAGGCGGTGCTGCCGACTGTGGTGATCAGCAACTTGAGCGCTGACGGCCTCAAGTCCTACATCGGCGATCGCGCCCTTGACCGCTTGCGTCAGAATGGCGGGCAGCAAGTCGGGTTTACCTGGGAATCGAAGAGGGCTGCAGCATGAGGGCCCTTTACAGCGACGAGGCTGAGCACGGCGTTCTTGGCGCGGTCATTCACGCTTCGCTGCAGCAGGAAGTGAGCCTGGTCGAGGACATGCTCGGCCAGATGACCTCGGCCGACTTCTATCATGCCGACAATGCTGCCCTGTTCGAGGTCATGCTGGAGTGCCGCGAGCAAGCCATGCCCATCGATCCGGTGACCTTGGGGGCGGTTCAACGCCTGCTGCCGGGTGGCGACAACGTCATGGCCTATGCCGCTGAGCTGGCCAGCAAGGTTCCTTCGCTGGCCAACTGGAAGGCCTACGCCAGGCACGTCAAGGAATGGGGCGTGATCCGGCGCATTCTTGACGTGGCAGGCGGCGCGCAGGAAATGGTGCAGGCCGGCGCCCCTACCGGCGAAGTAATCGCTGCAGCCCAGCAGGCCATGGCTGACTTGCGCGACCTCGACGGGGAGGCCAAAGGCTTCAAGCGGCTGGACACCTGGATGGGGGAAGCGGCTCGGCTGGTGGATGACAAGCTGAACGGAAACGCTCCGGCTTGGCCAGCCACCGGCTTGGAAAAACTGGATGAGTTGGTCCAGGGCATCCGCCCAAAGAAAGTAACCGTGATCGCCGGCCTGCCGGGCAGTGGCAAGACTACCTTGGCCCTGCAGATCGCCCAGCACAACGCAGTGAAGGAGCGGAAGCCGTGGCTGGTGTTCTCCATTGAGATGCCTGGTGAGGAACTTGGCCTGCGGGCTATCGCGTCCCTGGGCGGTGTGGACCTGCGCAAGCTGGATAATCCCTCCCAGATGCGCGACGACGACTGGGCGAGGATGGTGGGGTCCGTAGCGCAAGCCAAGGGCGCCCCGCTGTTCGTATGCGACGACCCTGTCCAGACCCCGACCACCATCCGCGCCACGGCTCGGCAGTGCCAGCGTGAGCACGGCCTGGCCGGGATTGTGGTCGATTACCTGACCCTGGTGCGCAGCGAGCGTGGTGGCCGATCTCGTACCGAGGAGGTGGGCAAGATCAGCAAGGCCCTGTTGCAGCTGGCCAAGGAAATGGGCATTCCGGTCATTGAACTGGCCCAGCTGAACCGTGACTCGACCAAGCGCCCCGGGAAGAAGCCCCAATCCAGCGACCTGCGCGACTCCGGTGAGATCGAGGCCGACGCCAGCTGCATCCTGATGGTGCACCGCGACATGGATACGGAGGAGGGCCAGAACGGCCTCACAGAGATCCTGATGACCAAGTGTCGCCATGCGCGGGTTGGCAGCTGCATCGTTCAGCAGGAAGGGCAGTATGGCCGGTTCGCCACCTACGCTGGATCGCTGCCCAGCGATGATGAGGTCGAGGCTGGGCGTGGCAGCTACGCCCAGCGGTACAAGGGGGCGGGCAATGAGCGGTTCTAAAACCCTAACCGTTACCCTCAGCGATGCAGAGATCCGCCGGCACGCCGCCGGCGAGGTCTTCCAACTGCGTGATACCCGCCACCGCGAGCTGCGCTTCAGGTTCTCGACCGTGGACCGCTCCCGGGGCGCCTGGCACGTCGTGGTGCGCGGTCGCTGGGGCAAGGCCGGTGATTACCCGGGGATCAACACCAAGACCATGCTGGCCACGCTGCCGGCGATCCTGGCGCGCCGGGCCGCCGATGCTGAAGCCAAATCTACGACCACCAGCTGGACCACAGTGGGCGACGTGCTGGCGTGGTACCGGGATCGGATGAATCGCGACCGCGGTCTGTCCGCCAAGCGCAAGGCCAGTGCCAAGTCGGCGTTGGACCGCCACCTGGTATCGCGCCTGGGTGACCTGCTGCTGGCCGAGACCAACAAGCAGGCGATCGACCAGCGCCTGATGTGGCCGCTGCAGGAGCGCTATGCCTTGTCCTTCGTGCGTTCGGTCTATGGCGTGCTCTCGGTCGCGTTCCGCCAGGCCCTGCGTCTGGACATGCTGCCCGCCAACCCCATGGCCTCATTGAAGTTCACCGACTTCGTGCGGACCCGGATCAGGCCGCGACCGGCTCGACTGCGTGGGGATGATGTGCCGGGCCTGCTGGTGGTGGTTGCCGAGCGCTTCGAGGTTGAGCCAGCGGGCTGCATGCTGGCTTTGATGATGCTGTGCCACGGTTCGCGGCTGGGCGAGACCCGGCTGGCGCGCTGGCGCAACGTCAACCTTCAAGCGGGGCGCTGGTTCATTCCGGCGGGCGACACGAAGACGAAGGCCGAGCACACGCTGCCGCTGACCGCCCAGGCCTGCGCACTGCTGCGCCGGTACCAGCGCCTGCAGGCCACCCAGGGTTACACCGGCCTGCTGCTGTTCCCGGGCAGTCACGGTGCGCCTCTGAGCCCGAGCAAGGCCAACACCTTGTTCACCGATCTGGCCAAGGGCGAGTGGTCGAGCCACGACCTGCGCAAGGTGGCCCGCACCGCGTGGACCGACCTCGGCGTGGACTACATGGTGGGCGAGCTGCTGCTGAACCACGCCATGAAGGACCTCGACGCCACCTACATCCACACCACGGCCGAAGGGCTGAAGCGTCAGGCGCTGGAGGTCTGGCACCAGCACCTCGACGGGCAGGGATTCGCCGCCATTCACACCGAGACATTGCCGGGACAGAAAACCGGGCCTGTTGCCGATGACGCCACTAACGGCGTGGGTTGCAGCACCTCACAGCATCCATCCCAAGGGAGGATGCACGATCAAGATTTCAAGCCGGGAGACGGGCATGAGTAAGGTAACGGCGGCACTGCCGCGCAAGAGCCTTCAGGAGCATGAGCGCAAATTCCTGAAGATCGCCGGCCAGCACCTGGCTGAAGAGAAGGCCGGCTCGCACGCCATGGCCGCGCTGCTGGATATGGTCGCCAGCTGGCACGCCACCCGCGTTGATATCGAGTTTGGGGATTACTGCAAGCGCTGGGTTGCCGAGGGCAACACCAAAAATGCGGCCGCTGAAAAGCTGCTGCGCAACCTGCTGGGCCTGGACGACAACCCACCACCTCGCCGCATCCGGAGGGCTGCATGACCGTATACAAGGACGCTGGACACTGCATCAGCCGTGTTATGTCGATCGAGATCCACGACGGCACGGCCAAGCCAGCCTGGCAGAACCGCTACAAAGCCACCGTCGACGACGAGTTGCTGACCGAGCGGATCAATGACGGACTTTCACCAGAAGAGCGGACCACCCAGGACGCAATGACCCGCTCGATGCTCAAGCGGATGCTCCCCAGCGCTCAATGGCATGCACTGGCTGGGAAGTACTCCATCAACGAGGCCGAGGTGCAGGAGGCAGCGCGATACCTGACGCCGAGGGTTGTGAGTCCTGCGCATCACCTGTTCAAGACGAAGTGCGTCATGGCCTGGATGGTTCCGGAGCGCCGGCGAGGCCTGCCGGCGTCGTTCTACCTGCTGCACACCTGGGATGCCGACGGCACTCCCGACCGCACTCTTCGCCGCTGGAGGTCGGTGACCATGCGCTGGCTGGACGATCGCGTGAACGAGGCTCATGTCGTTGTCGAGGGCCTGCTCGAGGAGCATGGTCTCTTGCTGCAATCCGCCGCTTGACAGTGACCGAGTGACCGCGTAACTTCATAACCTGCGGTTCGGTGCGTAAAAAGGTGACGCACGCGAGCATAGAAACCCCGGCCATTGTGTCGGGGTTTTTTATTGCGTGCCTCCCCGGTTAGACTCGGCCATCATCCAAGGTAGGACTGAGGCTAACTATGAAGCGCGACTTAAAGCTGGTGCATGAGGTATTGCAGTTCATCGAAATTACCGTCAATGATTGCGGGCCAACGCTGCTGGAGATCATGCAGGAGGTTGGAACCAATCGCGGCGTGTGGAATAGCGGTGAAGCTGAAGAAGACCTCAACGAGAAGATCGTCTATCAGCTGAACATCCTGGAGACTGGCGGCTTCGTGGTGAAGACTGAGACTGAGCCATACTGCGACCAGGCTGATGAGATCAACTTCCAGCTAACCTGGAGTGGGCACGACCTGCTCGACTCTATGCTTTAAGCGAGCAGGCTCGCTTTAACTAATTCAAGGCCTCGCCACTGTGCGGGGCTTTTTCGTTTTGGAGTACCAATGGACCCGACCGATCTCGGCCCAGGCACAGCCACCTGGCTGGGCGGTAGTGGCATCGTTGTTACCGGCGCACTGCTTTGGGTGCGCCGCTTCCTTTCCAAAGACGCAGCTGATCGCGCCATGGACACTGCCGACATCGGCACCGTGCGGCGACTGAACGAGCTGCTCGACTCCGAGCGCGAGGCGCGCAAGTTGGCCGAGGCCAGGGCAGATCAGTTCGCCAAGGAGCGAAATGACCTCGCCGCGACCGTCGGACGCCTGGAAGGCAAGATCGAGGCGCTGACCGGTCAGGTCGGCCAACTCACCAAGCAAGTCACCGCGCAAAGCGAGGAGATTGCTCGCTTGCGCGAAGCCCGGAGGTAATCGTGATGGACACATGCGCGCTGCAATTCATCGCCCGGCGCTGGTGGCGTAGGGCCGAGGTCTGGTTTATCGCTGTGCTTCTGGTTTCTGGTGGGGCGGCGCTGGGTTGGCAGTCGGCCTATTGGGCCATGACCACCGCCCAGGCCAACCAGGTGAAGCAGATCCGCGATGCCTATGACGCCGCGATGGCCGAGCGCGACAAGCGTATGAACGAGCTAACGCTGAAGGCCGAGAGCGCCGCGACCAAGGCATCCAAGGCGGCGACCACTGCGACCCAGGCGGCAGACAAGGCTGACGAAGCCTTGAGTCGCACCCAGTCTGAGGCCTGGCCATGACCGGCCTCCGCGCCACAAATCACCCATACGCCGGTTCGTGGCGCGAGGAAACAGTATGGAAACGACACCCCTGATACTTGGCCAAGAGCTTGGCCAGACGGTTTGCCAGGTTCTTGGGCTAGACCCGGCGAAGGTTGCGTCAATCACCATTCGCATGGAACCCAACACCGCCGCTGCTGTGGAGGTGGTCCGCACCATCAACGCCAAGGAGGGCGAGCAGATTGCAGGTGCCTTGGAGGTCTACGGCCTTACCCGGCGCGGATGTGATGGCCTGTAGTGGATGCGCCGGCCGGCGCGAGTGGATCAAAAAGTGGACAAAGGTGGCGCATGAGCGGGCCAAATCAATCTTCGACAGTAACTCTCGCCGAGATCAAGGTGACGCCGGAACAGATGGCGATGATCCAGGCGAACGAGCAGGCATTCCTGTCGATCTTCAATCGGATACTGGCCGAACAGGCGAAGACCAATGAGCTGCTGGCCAGCTTTCTCCAGGCACTGGCCGAGGACCAGGGTGACGAACCTGATCCCGACGCAGCGCCACAAACCTACTTGAGCGGCGCGCCCGTTCTAGGGGGCCGGTGATGGCCAAGCTTCCAACTCTGAAGTCGAGGCTGAAGCCAGTCGAGGGGCGCAAGCTCTCGACCACCAACACCTCGGAGCGCCGGATGACAGGCAGCAGACTTCAGTCCCGGCGCCTCCGGTTGTGGAAGGCATCCCCAACCTGCGCTGAGTGCGGACGCGTTGTCGCCTATCCGCACGGCTTTGAGCTTGACCATCGAGTTCCACTGCATCAAGGCGGCGCCGACACCGACGAGAACTGCCAGATCCTTTGCTGCGGGCCTGACGGCTGCCACCTGAAGAAGACAGCCTCCGATGCTGCCGACCTCGGTGCGCACCGATATGGTGCGAAAGCGGGGGATTGACGTGCTTCATTCGGGGATTTGACGTGCTAGAGGGCGGGGGGGAGGGTAAAACTTCAAGGCCTTCCCCGCTCGGAAACCTCGCCCCCTCCCATTCGCAGATTTTTTCCCCTTTCACGGAAAAGTTAACCATGGCTTTAACCGACAAGAAGCGACGGTTTGCTGACGCTTTGCTGTCGGGTGCGTCAAATCGAGAAGCGGCGATCGCCGCTGGATACTCAGAGAAAACCGCGTCGCAAGCGGGCTCCAAGCTCGCAAAGGACCCTGATGTCATAGCCGCAATCGGTCGCCATCTGCGTGATCGGCAGGCTGAGGCCACAGAAGTTAAACCCGGTCGAAAAGTTAAAGCCCCACCGGCCGAGGATGGCGCTGTCGGCGAGCTCGACCTGGGTGATTTCGACGATCCAATGGACTTCCTCAAGGCCGTCATGAACGAGCAGGCCGCTGAGCCGAAATTGCGCGTCGATGCCGCCAAAGCCTTGCTCCCATATAAGCACGGCAAGGTCGCTGACCAGGGCAAGAAAGAACAGAAGGCCGCTGCGGCCGATCAAGCCAGCAAGGGTCGCTTCGGCGCCCGTCCTCCACCAAAGCTGGTGGTCAACAACAAGGGGTGATGCATGGAGTGGACGACCGCCTGCCCAGACTGGGAGGCTCGGATCGTTGCCGGCCAATCGCTGATCCCCTTCAAGCCACTGTTTCCTGATGAGGCTGAGGCTGCGCTTGAGGTGTTCAAGGCGCTGAAGGTCGTCGACCTGCCAGGCCAGCCGACCTTCGGTGAATGCTGCGATCAATGGGTGTTCGACTTTGTCGCCGCCATCTTCGGGGCCTACGATGCCGAGCGCGGAAAGCAGTTGATCCGGGAGTTCTTCCTGCTGATCAGCAAGAAGAACACGAAGTCGACAATCGCCGCCGGCATCATGCTGACGGCATTGATCTTGAACTGGAGGCACGATGAGGAGCTGCTGATCATCGCGCCGACGATCGAAGTCGCGGCCAACAGCTACAAGCCAGCCGCCGGCATGGTGCGGGCCGATCCAGAGCTCAGCGAGCTGCTTCATGTCCAGGACCACATTCGCACCATTACCCACCGCGTGAACAACGCGGCGCTCAAGGTGGTGGCTGCCGACACCGACACGGTCTCGGGCAAGAAGTCCGGCAAGATTTTGATTGATGAGGTTTGGGTGTTCGGCAAGCGGCCGAATGCCGATGCCATGTTGATGGAAGCCACGGGCGGCCAGATATCCAGGGACGAAGGTTTCGTCATCCTGCTGTCGACTCAAAGCGACGAGCCGCCGGCCGGTGTCTTCGAGGAAAAGCTGAGCTACTACCGGGATGTTCGCGATGGCGTGGTCGATGACCGCAAGTCGCTGGGGATCTTGTACGAGTTCCCCGAGGCGATGCTGAAGAGCAAAGCCTACCTGCAGCCTGAGAACTTTTACGTCACTAACCCCAACATGGGGCGCTCCGTCAGCCGTGAGTGGTTGGAAGACAGCATGGCGAAGGAACTTCGCAAGGACGAAGGGAGCCAGCAGAAGTTCTTTGCCAAGCATCTCAACATCCAAATTGGGATGAACAAGCGGGCGAATCGCTGGGCCGGTGCCGATCACTGGGAAGGCAAGGGTGACAAAAAACTTACCCTAGACGAACTTCTGCGCAGGAGCGAGGTGGTAGTGGCAGGCATCGACGGCGGAGGCCTTGATGACCTGCTCGGGCTTAGCCTTATCGGGCGCGAGAAGATCACCAGGAAGTGGCTGCACTGGGCGCACGCCTGGGCCCACAAGATCGTGCTGGAACGCCGGAAGGACATCGTCAGCGTGCTGAAAGACTTCGCTGCAGATGGAGACCTAACCATCGTCGACTTGCCAGGAGACGATGTTCGGGATGTTGCTGACATCATCTGTCAGGTGCGTGACGCAGGTCTGCTGCCTGAAAAACAGGCAATTGGCGTAGACGCCTCGGGCATCGGCGACATCATTGACGAGCTCACCACCGAAGAGCGAGGGATCACGATGGAGCGTATCGCTTCGGTGTCCCAGGGCTGGCGACTTAACGGCGCGATCAAGACCACCGAACGCAAGGTTGCTGGTGGCGAATTCGTTCACGGCGATTCCCGGCTGATGGCCTGGTGCGTGGGCAACGCCAAAACCGTTCAGGTCGGCAACGCCCTTGCCATCAACAAGCAAATCAGCGGTACCGCGAAGATTGACCCGCTGATGGCGACATTCGATGCGGCAACCCTTATGGCACTCAATCCTGCGGCTTCAGACGCGGGTGACTTCCTCGACTTCCTGTCAAAACCATTGAGCATGTAATGGCCGATACCGACTACAGCATTGACCTGCGCACCCGGAGCCCGTTCTGGGCGCGCCTGGCGAGCTTCTTTGTGGGCGGCCGGCTGGTCACTCCGGAGAAGGGCTCGCAGGGCGGCCCGGTTTCAGCAACCGGTACCGTCGGCGACTCGGTAATAACGGACGAGCGAGCACTGCAGATCTCCACCGTTTTCGCCTGCGTCCGCTTGATTTCCAGCGTTACGGCCAGCTTGCCGCTGGACGTGTACGAAACCCAGGGCAATGACCGACACAAGGTTGGCTTGGATAATCCTCTGGCAAGGCTGCTGCGCTACAGCCCAAACCGCTTCATGACGGCCGTGGAGTTCCGCACGGCCATGACGATGCAGTTGTGTTTCTACGGCAACGCTTACGCCTTAATTGAGCGAAACAGCGCTGGCGACGTGATCAGCCTGATACCGCTGATGTCGGTGAACATGGACCCGCGATTGGAGAATGGCCGGATCGTTTACCGATACCGGCGCGACACCGAGTATGCCGACTTCAAGCAGGCAGAAATCTTCCACCTGAAGGGTTTCGGCTTCAACGGCCTGGTCGGTCTTTCGCCGATCGCTTTCGCGGCCAAGACTGCGGGCGTAGCGGTGGCGATGGAGGATCAGCAGCGCGACTTCTACGGCAATGGCGCGAAATCACCGCAGATCCTCATGACGGGCGACAAGGTGCTCAGCAAGGAGCAGCGTGGCCAGCTTGAGGAGAACTTCAAGGAGATCGCCGGCGGGCCAGTGCGTAAGCGGCTGTGGATTCTGGAGGCGGGCTTTTCCACCCAGTCCATCGGCGTCAGCCCGCAGGATGCCGAAACCATGGCCTCCCGTAAATTCCAGGTCAGCGAACTGGCAAGGTTCTTCGGTGTACCCCCGCACCTGGTGGGTGACGTGGAGAAGTCGACGAGCTGGGGCTCCGGCATCGAGCAGCAGAATCTGGGGTTCCTGCAGTACACCCTTTCGCCCTATCTCGACTGGTGGGAGCAGTCCATCTGGCGGTGGCTGGTGAAACCTGCGGATCTCGGCCGTTACCACGCCGAGCACAACCTAGACGGTTTGCTTCGCGGTGATTCGGCCGCCCGCGCTTCCTTCATGGGCACTCTGGCAGACAAGGGGCTTCGGACCATCAACGAGCTTCGGCGCCTGGACAACATGCCGCCCTTGCCCGGAGGCGACGTGGCCACCCGGCAGTCGCAGAACGTGCCCATCACCCAACTCGGCAACCCAGACCCCGCATCCAGCGGGGTTTGATCTTTCTGGAGGCAGCAAATGCCAAGCGTTTGCAAGACCCTGGCCTTCGATCAGGCCGCAATCAAATTCGCCAACGGCGGCGCCCAGGGCGTCTTCGAAGGCTATGCCAGCGTCTTTGGCGTGGTCGACGGTGACGGAGACATCATTGAGCCAGGCGCATTTGCGCAGGCGCTCAAGAGCCAGTCGCGCGCAGTGGCAATGTTCTTCAACCACCGGCGCAACGAAATTCCTGTGGGCAAGTGGCTCGATCTCGCTGAAGACAGCAAGGGGCTTCACGTCCGTGGCGAGCTCACCCCGGGCAACCCTCAGTCCGAGGCATTGAAGGCGGCGATGATCCACGGGACCGTGGGCGGTATGTCTGTCGGGTTCAGTGCATCCAAGCAGGATGTTACCTCGATTGCCACGGGCTACTCATTCCGGAACGTGACACGCCTGACTGAAATAAGCGTGTGCACCTTCCCGGCCAACGAATCGGCCACTGTTTCCACGCTCAAGAGCATGGAGACCATCGACAGTATCCGCGACGCAGAGAACTGGTTGAGAGATTCAGCCGGTCTTTCCAAGTCCGAGGCGCAGGCGTTCATCGCCCGCATCAAGTCCGCAGTTCGGAGCGAGTCCGAAGGCGGCGACGACATCGCCGCGCTCCTGGAGCGCATCAACACCTTCCCCAAACTCTGAACCGAGGATTTACCCATGTCCGAACTGGCCCAAGTCCAGAAGGCGATCGAGACCGCGCAGACTCGCATGACCGAGCTGTTCGACGCTCAGAAGAAAGAAATCGAGGCGACCGGCGCCGTCAGCAAGCAGCTGCAGTCCGATCTGACCACCGTCCAGGAAGAGCTCAAGACCGCAGGCACCCGCCTGTTCGATATCGAGCAGAAGCTGGCCGGCGGCAACCCGGACAATCCGGAAAACAAGAAGTCCTTCGCCGAGCGCACCGCCGAAGACCTGAAAAAGAGCTGGGACGGAAAGTCCAGCAAGGTTGATGTGAAGAGCTTCAACAAGGCCCTGGGTAGCGGCGCGACTTCGGCTGGCGCATTGGTCCAGCCTCAGCAACTTCCGGGCATCCTGATGCCTGGCCAGCGCCGCCTGACCATCCGCGACCTGCTTGCCCAGGGGCGTATCAGCTCCAACTCCATCGAATACGTTCGCGAGAACGTTTTCACCAACAGTGCGGCTCCGGTGGCCGAGGGCAACCTCAAGCCAGAATCGAACCTGACCTTCACCAAGCATACCGCCGGCGTGAAGACCATTGCCCACTGGATTCAGGCCTCTCGCCAGATCATGGACGATGCGCCGATGCTCGAGTCCTACGTCAACAACCGCCTGCTGTACGGCCTGGCGCTGGTTGAGGAAGGCCAGCTGCTGAACGGCGACGGCACCGGCGACAACCTGGAAGGCCTGAACCACGTCGCTGACGAGTACGACGAAGATCTCGACGCTACCGGCGACACTCGGGCTGACAAGATTGCCCACGCGATTTTCCAGGTATCGGAATCGGAGTTCGATGCATCCGGCATCATCCTGAACCCGCGTGACTGGCACTCCATCGCGATGCTGAAGGATGCCGATGGCCGTTACATCTTCGGTGGTCCAGCCGCTTTCGCCGCCCGAGTGATGTGGGGGCTCCCAGTCGTTCCAACCAAGGCCCAGGCGCAAAACACTTTCACCGTTGGTGGCTTCGACCTGGCTTCGCAAGTCTGGGACCGCATGGATGCCACTGTCGAGATCAGCCGCGAGGATCGCGACAACTTCGTGAAGAACATGCTGACCCTGCTGTGCGAGGAGCGTCTGGCCCTGGCTCACTACCGCACCAGCGCGATCATCACCGGCCAGTTCGGCACCCCAACCCCTTGATGAATGAGGCGGGGCGAGCAACCGCCCCGGCATGCAGATGAAGAAAATCCGAGCGTTGCGCCAGTTTTCTCACTATCACGCAGGCAACTTCTCGCAAGGAGAGTCGCGCAAAGTATCCGACTCTGCCGCTGAGGCACTGGTGGGAATGGGACTTGCGGTCTACGTGGACGCCCCGCAGGCTGCTGACCAGCAGCAGGACCAGCAGCAGGACCAGCAGCAGGACCAGCAGCAGGACCAGCAGCAGGACCAGCAGCAGGACCAGCAGCAGGACCAGCAGCAGGACCAGCAGCAGGACCAGCAGCAGGACCAGCAGCAGGACCAGCCAGCAGGACGAAGCACCTGCAGCTGAAGCCAAAGCGGGCAAGAAAAAATGACCGTCACGGCACTGGAACTGCTGCCAATCGGCACGATTCGCCAGCACCTCCGTGTCGATCATGAAAGCGAGGATGAGCTGATCGAGCTGTATGCCGAGTCGGCACTGGCCTGGTCGCTGTGGTACTGCGACAACCCGAAGCTGAAGCAGGTCTCCGACTTCAAGGCCAGCTTCAAAACCGCCATGCTGCTGCTGATTGCCCATTCCTACGCAAACCGTGAGGCGGTAGCGGTTGGAGTCAGCGGGGATGAAATGCCTTTGGGCGTTACCTCTCAGCTCTGGTCTTCACGCGACCTCAGAGCGAGCACCCAGGAGTCGGCCGATGAAAGCGGGTGATCTTCGACATCCGATCCAGCTGCAGCACGAGGTCACGCCTCGTGACCCAGTGACCGGCGAGTTCGGCGAGCCCGATTGGCAGCTTTTTGCCGCTGTTTGGGCGCAGGTCTCACCACTGTCAGCTCGCGACCTGGTCGCTGCCCAGGCGGGCCAATCGGAGGCCACGGCACGCATTGTCATCCGGCACAGGGAAGGCGTTCTATCGACGATGCGGATCG
>NZ_JABMCN010000172.1 GCF_013179515.1 Pseudomonas sp. CM27 | reverse complement strand
TTGCCTAACGCCCGGATCGCTCTGGATGCTCTGTTTTTTCGGGCTTCTCGACTTTTTCCACCACCTTTTCTACTTTCTCTACTTTCTCTACTTTCTCTACTTTCTCTACTTTCTCTACTTTCTCTACCTTCTCTACCTTCTCTACCTTCTCTACCTTCTCTACCTTCTCTACCTTCTCTACCTTCTCTACCTTCTCAGGCTTTTCGACCTTCTCTACTTTTTCGACTTTCTCTACTTTTTCAACCTTCTCAACCTTCTCAACCTTTTCGGTTTTTTCGGCCTTTTCGATCTGGACCTTTTCTACCCGATCAGAACTTCCACTATTGCGGCTCTCGACCTTCTCCAGGTTATCGAGTTGTTCGGACTTTCCAGACTTGTCCACGCGTTCAGTGCTGCCATGCCCACTCGCGTCGTCAACAGCATCGCGCCCACCGTGATCATCCCTGGTTTCACTGCGACCGCCTGTTGCATCCCCGGTGCCATGACCACTGTTACCGGAACCTCCGGACTCACTGCTGCCGTGCTCGCTGCTGCGCCCCGAATGCCCTTTTTCCGGGTGTTCGGCACGGTCGTCGTCGAACTCCACCCGGGTTGCCCGCAATTCGTGGGTACCGTTGAGCACCCCACTCACCCGCACCCGTTGATCGAGCGCCAGCGCGGCTGGCTGCTTGCCGACAATCACGGTGTCCTGCCCCAACGTCACATTGATGCCACCCACCACCAGCTGCCGCGCCTGCGTGCGCTGCACCAACCCTTCGATCACTGCCTGCTGCACACGGCCCGCAAAAGGCAGGCTCGGGTCAGGGCGGGTTTGCGCCACTTCCAGCTGGCGCCCGGTCCACTGGCCGCGCACCAGCACTTCCCGCGCGGGCGCCACACGGGTTCCCAGTTTCAGGCCCTGCAGGCTACCAGCACGGTCAACCGCACCGATGGCGCTGGCCTCTTTCAACCCTGGGGCCCGTTCGATACGGCTAGCCACCACGTTGCCACTGGCGTCACGCAGGCCGCTGACCCTGACCGGCTCGCCCGGGCGCAGCCCTTCAGCCACCCGCGCGCCTGCGGCAAGCCGTACAGGTTGGCCCATGACGCGCAGCGGGGCCGAAGCACTCGGGAGTGCCGTCAGCGGCCCTTCGAAGGCGTTGAGAATCGAGATGCGCCCAGCCTGCAAGCCGCGCTGGGTGGCAAACGCCTCCACCGCCACCACCTGCCCGATTGCCAGGTGACCCGTGCTGGCTGGCGCACCGTTTTCACTCACCGGTACATCCTTGCCATAGTGCACTTCCATGCCATTCACGCAGATGGAGGCAAAACCGGTGATGGTGCCGACGATACCGGTACCGCCGGTGCCGCCCGGGCGCAGGATCGGGGCACCGGTACCGCCTACGCCACCGCTGCCATGCTCGAGGTAGCTACCGTCGACACCCTCGGCCACCGCCCCGGTCCCGCCTGTACCACCGGGGCGGTGTGGAAGTGGCGCGCCGGTGCCGCCGACACCGCCGCTTTCACTGCGCGCACCGGTACCGCCCACCCCACCCGGGGACTGCAAGCCTGCCGCACCGCCCATGCCCACTTCCTCGCGGCTGACGCACACCGGCGCAGCGGCCACCTGGGCAGGCGCCACCAGGTTCAAGCCGAAAACCAGGGCAAAGGTGACGGCACTGAAGCAGCGCGGGAGAAGAGTCATGGGCGTGGGGTCTTGGACGGATCGGGGTCGGTCGCTTCAGTGTAGAAATAAAGCCCTACAGTGATGCGTTGACGTTGATCCGGGCCAGGTTCACCAGTGCTTTCCAGCTCTGCTGCCAGCCGGCTGAAGGCGAGTAGCGTCCGCATGCCATCCTTGGCGACCACATCACGTAAATGGGCGACGCCGTCAGGGCTGAGCGCGTCGTAGTGCACGCTACGTTCAAAAAACGGCGGGCTTTGGCCAGTAAGGTTATGCACCGCTGCGCAGGCATGGTCATGCAGGTTGTGGCCGAAGTACGCGGCTTTTTCATCGAAGCCCTGCTGTGGCACGAACGCCTGGGCTTGCAGGTGCACGCAATCCTGCTCATCCAGCCGGACGACGCCCAGACGCAACCATTCATCCAGCACCACCCGGCCGCGGATATCGGTGCTGACCTTGGCTACCAGGGCATCGAACGAACAGTCGCCGCCGACACTTGCCAGCCGCGGCAGCGCCAATGCCTGGCCAGGTGCCGAGCAGAACGGCGGGCTCGTGGTCCAGAGATTCACCAGTTGTGCGCCAAGCGTGATGTTTTCAGGCAGGGTCGCGTGGTAGGTGTTGCTTTCACTGCGCAGCCGGCGGACATCCTTGCGATGAACACCTGTGAGCAGACTGATACGGCTGTCGGTTGGCGCTGTGTCGTCGAGGCGAAACTCGCGATGGGCCACGTCGACGAACACCTCCTTGAGCAGGTCGGCGAACATCGTGTAGGTCACCCCTTTGCGCAGCATCAGGCGCACCAGCGGGCGCATGACACGCCGCAGTGCGCTTAACATCGAAGGCGGTAAGGTGGGCGATTGCATTGAGCGCATTCCTTGACAGATGAACCCAGTATACGGCGCGGGAAAACATCCCACACCAACTGTGGTCGCACCCCCGGGCGGGGCGCCGGATGACTGTCAGCGCTCAGTGCACTCGTGCTGAGTGAGGCGGCTACAGTTCAGAGCCACTCAGCTCCTGCTGTTGTCATCACCCGGTTCGCCACCCACATGGTTGCCGTGATCATCACCAGGTTCGCCACCAACGTGATTACCATGATCATCCCCGGGCTCACCGCCAACGTGATTGCCATGATCGTCACCGGGCTCACCACCAACATGATTGCCGTGATCGTCACCGGGCTCACCACCAACGTGATTGCCATGGTCATCACCCGCTTCAGCATGGGTACCGCTGCGCCCGGAATTCGAGTTGCCGGCGTCGCCGTGACCGGTGCCACTGTTGCCCGCATGGCCATTTCCACCGTCGTGGCCACCGCCACTGCCGCTTCCCCCCCCGTGGCCGCCACCCCCGCCACTTCCGCCACCATGGCCACCACCACCGCTTCCGCCACCATGGCCGCCGCCACCGCCGCCACCGTGACCACCGCCACCGCCGCCACTTCCGCCACCGTGACCACCGCCGCCGCCGCCACTTCCACCACCGTGGCCACCTCCGCCACCGCCGTGGCCGCCACCGCCACCGCCACCATCCTTGGCGTAGGCAGAGGAGCCATGAGAAATCGAGTCAGGGACCAACACGATGGAAGTCGACAGCAGGCCAGCAACGGCTACAGCCAACAGTGCCTTTTTGAATAGCATGTGGATTTGCATTTTCCGTCTCCAGATCGTCGCCACGAGACACGCCAAATCAGCCGGGGATCTTGTTTAAGGTGGTTGAGTCAATACGTGGGATTTTTTCCCACGAGTAAGTAATAGACCGCTCCCGCTTCAGGTTCAAGTGCCACCCTGGCAAGCCGACCGGCGGCGGGCCTGCTATGTTGTGGTTATCTCGATGCAGGAGCCTTGGCATGCAACCGCTATTGACGCTGCAAACCCCGCGCTTGCGGGACTACGGCGAATTGGTACAGGTCTGGGAGGACTCGGTACGTGCCACCCACGATTTCCTGCCGGAGGGGTACATCGTTTTGCTGCGCGAGCAGGTATTGCGCCGCTACCTCGACGCGGTGATGCTGATCTGCTGCAAGGACCAGCAACGTATCTGCGGCTTCGCCGGGGTCGCCAACGGCCGGGTGGATATGCTGTTCGTCGCACCTGAATACCGTGGCAAAGGGGTAGGCAAGCGCCTGCTGCGCTATGCAATCGACGAGCTGAACGGCGAGCGGCTGGACGTCAACGAGCAAAACCCGCAAGCCCTGGGCTTCTACCTGCACCAGGGCTTCGAGGTGATTGGCCGCTCGGAGACCGATGGCCTGGGGCAGCCCTACCCTTTGCTGCACATGCGGCTGCGCAAAATGGCGTAAATGACACAGATTCCCAGCCCCTCTGCCGCTTGGGCAGGTACAATGCAGGCCTTTCCCTGCCTTTGCGAATTGCCGTCATGTCCGAACCCACCCGTCTGTCCAAACGCCTCATCGAGCAGCTTGGCTGTTCCCGCCGCGAGGCCGAGATGTATATCGAAGGCGGCTGGGTCACCGTCGATGGCGTGGTGGTCGAGCAGCCACAGTTCAAGGTCGAGCAGCAGCGCGTCGAACTGCTGCCAGGCGCCCGCGCCGAAACCCTGGAACCGGTGACCCTGCTGCTGAACCAGGCGGTCGGCGTGGACATCGAAAGCGCCCGCGCCAGCATGAACATGGCCACCTTGAGCGAAGCCCACCGTGAAGGTGTGCGTGCCTTGCATGGGCATTTTACCCGTCAGGTTTGTGTCGCCCCCCTGGAACGTGGCGCCAGCGGCCTGCAGGTGTTCAGCCAGGACTGGCGGGTAACCCGCAAGATCGAGACCGACCTGCGCCGCCTGGAGCAGGAATTCATTGTCGAGGTACGCGGCGAAACCACACCCCAGGCACTGGAGCGCCTGGCGCGCGGGGCCATGCGCAACGACCGCGAACTGCCAAAGGCCAAGGCCAGCTGGCAGAACGAAACCCACCTGCGCATGGTGCTGAAAAACCCGCAACCCGGGCAGATCTCCGAACTGTGCGCCTACCTGCGCCTGGAGCTGCTGGGCATGCGCCGCATTCGCCTGGGTGGCGTGTCCATGGGCAAGCTGCCCCTGGGCCAGTGGCGCTACGTGGCCGCTACCGAACGTTTTTAAGTGATACGCCGCACTGGACAGTGCGGCACCTGAACAGGATTCTGCAGCAATGAACCACAACGATGTCCTGCGCAGCCTGCGCTACATGCTCAAGGTGAATGACGCCAAGATGGCCGAAATCATCAAGCTTTCCGGCCTCGAAGTGCAGCCTCCGGTGCTGGCCACCTACCTGAAGAAAGAAGAGGAGGAAGGCTTCGAGCGCTGCCCGGAACGGGTGATGGCGCACTTTCTCGATGGCCTGGTGATCTACCGCCGCGGCAAGGATGACAGTCGCCCGCCGCAGCCGATCGAGCTGCCGGTGACCAACAACCTCATCCTGAAGAAGCTGCGGGTGGCCTTCGAGCTCAAGGAAGACGACCTGCACGTGATTCTCAAATCGGTCAACTTCCCGGTCAGCAAACCAGAGCTCAGCGCGCTGTTCCGCAAGTCTGGTCATGACAACTACCGCCCGTGCGGCGACCAGTTGCTGCGCAACTTCCTCAAGGGCCTGACCTTGCGCGTGCGCGGCTGATTGGCCATGCAGCACACGGTTACACCGGTCGGCATCGTTCACTCCTGCTTCAAGGAGAAGTTCGCCATCCCGCGCCAGCCCCAACTGGCGCCCGCCGCCCGCGGCGTGCTGGAACTGCTGCCGCCGTTCGACCAGGGTGATGCGGTGCAGGGCCTGGAGCAGGTCAGCCATGTCTGGCTGCTGTTCCTGTTCCACCAGGCCCTGGAGGACAAGCCACGCCTGAAGGTGCGCCCCCCGCGCCTGGGCGGTAACAAGAGCATGGGGGTGTTCGCCACCCGCGCCACCCACCGGCCCAACGGTATCGGCCAGTCGGTGGTGCGCCTGGAGGGCGTGGAGCCCGGGCGGCTGCTGCTGTCCGGGATCGACCTGCTCGACGGCACGCCGGTGCTCGACATCAAGCCCTATGTGCCCTACGCCGACAGCGTCACGGGCGCCAGCAACCAGATGGCCAGCCAGGCGCCCGCCGCAATTGCCGTGCAGTGGACCGACGGCGCCCTGCCCCAGGCCCGCGAGCATGCGCTGCGCCTCGATGAGCCCTTGGTGGAGCTGATCGAGCAATGCCTGGCTCAAGACCCACGGCCGGCCTACCAGGTACCGCCGGCGGAGCGGGTGTATGGGGTAAAGTTCTGGGATGTGCAGGTAAGGTGGCATTACCCGCAGCCGGAGGTGATCCGGGTGCTGGAGGTGGTGCGGGCCTGAAAACCCAACCATCAACCACGAAAAAGGCGACCCGGAGGTCGCCTTTTTCAGTTCACGGAGCCGCGATCAGCGAGCCGGGCCTTCCGCCACGCCCAGGTCGTCGGTCGGACGGGTATCGAGCAGCGGCGCACCACCGGAGGCCAGCTCCGATGCCAGCTTGTCGTTGTCCATTTCGTTGACCCACTTGGCCACCACCACGGTGGCAACCGCGTTGCCCACCAGGTTGGTCAAGGCACGGGCTTCGGACATGAAGCGGTCGATGCCGAGGATCAGCGCCAGGCCGGCAACCGGCAGGTGCCCAACCGCCGAGAGGGTAGCGGCGAGGACGATGAAGCCCGAACCGGTAACGCCGGCAGCACCTTTGGACGCCACCAGCAGCACCAGCAACAGGGTGATCTGGTGAGTGATGTCCATGGTGGTGTCGGTCGCCTGGGCAATGAACACCGCAGCCATGGTCAGGTAGATCGAGGTGCCGTCCAGATTGAACGAGTAACCGGTTGGGATCACCAGGCCAACCACCGACTTCTTGGCACCCAGGCGTTCCATCTTGGCCAGCATGCGTGGCAGGGCCGATTCCGACGAGGACGTCCCCAGCACGATCAGCAGTTCTTCGCGGATGTAGCGGATCAGCTTGAGCACGCTGAAACCGTGGGCGCGGCAGATACCGCCCAGCACCACCAGCACGAACAGCAGGCAGGTGATGTAGAAGCAGGCCATCAGGTAGCCCAGCTGCACCAGCGAGCCAACGCCGTATTGGCCGATGGTGAAGGCCATGGCACCCATGGCGCCGATCGGGGCCAGCTTCATGATCATGTTGATGATGTTGAACATGACATGGGCGAAGCGGTCGATCATGTCCAGCAGCGGCTTGCCGTAGCTGCCCAGGCGGTGCAGGGCGAAGCCGAACAGCACCGAGAACATCAGCACTTGCAGGATGTCGCCATTGGCGAACGCACCCACCACGGTGTTGGGGATGACGTTGAGCAGGAAGCCGATGGTGGTCTGCTGCGCGCCGGCAGCGGCGTAGGCAGCCACGCTGCTGGCGTTCAGGGTGCTGACGTCGATGTGCATGCCAGCGCCCGGCTTGACCACGTTGACGACGACGAGGCCGATGATCAGGGCGATGGTGGAAACCACTTCAAAGTACAACAACGCGTAGCCGCCGGTCTTGCCGACCGATTTCATGCTCTGCATGCCGGCGATGCCGCTGACCACAGTGCAGAAGATGATCGGGGCGATGACCATCTTGATCAGTTTGACGAAGCCGTCACCCAAGGGTTTGAGGGCAACGCCCGTTTCCGGGTAGTAGTGGCCGAGCAGGATACCGATGGTGATGGCGACCAACACCTGGACATACAGGGATTTGTACAGCGGCTGACGTGTCGTCATGGCTAATTTTCCTCAAGTGTGCCGGTTCACCCTTCCCAGGGTGATGGGGCACCTGAATCGCTAACCCTCCTGCACCTGGAGGGATTTGTCGTTGTGTTCGAGCTGCCTGGGCAGGCCTCTGCAAGGATCAATAGCAAGGGTGGTGCCAAAATGCCCATGAAGGGTGCAAGGGCCATGTTTACGAGGAAAAGTTGCCCGATGACGGGGCGATTTGCCTGAAGAAGGCTGGCGGATTTCCGCCCGGTGGCGGGTTTTGTACAGGGAGTGTGGCGGGAATCCGCCCATGACGGTTCCTGTGCCGGCCTCTTCGCGGGTGAATCGGATCGCCGCACCGCCGCTCCCACAGGTAGTGTGGAGGCTCAGGTGCAGTGCGATCCGGCACAGGCCAGGAATCATTCCAGATTGAAGGTAATCCTGAACGCCGCACCGCCCAGAGGCGAATCGCCCAGGCTCAGCTCTGCGTCGTAGCTGTCGACAATATCCTTGACCACCGCCAGCCCGATCCCCTGCCCCGGGTGCTGGCTGTCCAGCCGCTCACCGCGTTCGAGAATGCGCTGACGCTGATCGGCAGGCACCCCTGGCCCATCGTCTTCGATGCACAGTGTCAACTGCCCGGGCGCATGCACCAGGCTCACCCGCACCTGGCCCAGGCTCAGGCGGTAGGCGTTTTCCAGCAGGTTACCGAGCATTTCCAGCAAGGCACCCTGTTCCATTGGCACCTGTGCTTCATCGGGTAACTCCAGGGCCACGCTCACCTGCTTGTCCCGGTACACCTTGGCCAAGGTGCTGCACAGGCTGTCGAGCAACGGGCGCAGCAGCACGCTGTGCCGCACCAGGCCACTCTTGCGCAGGCTGGCGCGCTGCAGCTGATAGTCGATCTGCTGGCTCATGCGCTCGATCTGGCTTTGCAGCACCCGCGCCTGCTCGCGCTCACCGCTGCGCTGCTGCAGGCTTTCTCCCACGCCTTGCAGCACCGCCAGCGGCGTCTTCAGGCTGTGCGCCAGGTCATCCAGCGAGTCGCGGTAGCGCGTGCGCTGCTCTCGTTCACTGTGCAACAGGCGGTTGAGCGAACGGGTCAGGCGCAGCAGCTCGCGGGGGTGCTCTGCGCTCAGGCCATCGCGCGCGCCCGCCTCCACTTCATCCAGCTCGTGGCTGAGCCGGCGCAACGAGCGCAGGCCCCAGGTCAGGCCAGCCCACAGCAATACCATGAGCGCCAGCAAGGCAGCGCCGAAGCCCAGGTAGAGCTTTTCGCGCAGGCCGTTGAGGGTGGCCTTGTACTCGCTCAGCGGCTGCAGGGCGACGATGCTGTAGGCAGCGCTCTGGCCACCCAGCAGCTTGATCTCGACGTCGTAGACGAAGAACTCTTCGCCATCGGCCTGGTGAATGCGGGCGAATTCGTTGCCGCGCCCGTCATACCGCGGGCGGTAGTTGATGTGCCGGTCAGCGGTGGCGCGTGACTGCCAGACCAGCTTGCCGTCGCGGTCGAAGATATAACCGAGCAAGCCGGTGTACGGCAGGTTGTAGCGCTCGTCCGGCAGCAGCTCGGGCATTTGCAACTGGCCATGCTCGATACGCGCGGCGGAAATCAGCGTGGTCACATCCGATGCCAGGCGCTGTTCGATCGACTCCTGCAGGGCCAGGCTGAAGGCTTTCTGCAAAGCCGGTAGCAGCGCCAGCATGAACAACAGCGCCAGCACTGCCGCAGCCAGCATCAGGCGTACCCGCAGCGAGCGGATCAACGGCAGCGCTCGGTAAACAGGTAGCCCAGGCCGCGCACCGTGTCGATGGGCTTGAAACCGTGCTCGCCTTCAAGCTTGCGCCGCAGGCGGCCGACCAGCACTTCGATGACATTGGGGTCGCGTTCTTCGTCACCCGGGTACAACTGCTCCATCAAGCGGTCCTTGGCGACCACCTGCTGGTGATGGCGCATGAGGTATTCGAGGATGCGGTATTCGTACGCGGTCAGGGCCAGCGGCTGTTCGTCCAGGGTGGCCTGTTTGCGGTTGAGGTCGAGCACCAGCGGGCCGGCGGCGATGGTCGACTGGGTAAAGCCGCTGGAGCGGCGCAACAGGGCGTTCAACCGCGCTTCGAGCTCCTCGAACTGGAAGGGTTTGACCAGGTAGTCGTCGGCACCGGCGGCCAGACCCTCGACCTTGTCCTGCCAGTTGCCACGGGCGGTGAGGATAAGAATGGGGAAGGTCTTGTCCTGGCTGCGCAGGCGTGTGATCAGCTCCAGGCCGCTGATGCCGGGCAGGCCCAGGTCGATGATGGCCAGGTCGAAGTGGAATTGCCCGGCCTGGTACAGCGCTTCTTCCGCATCTTCGACGGCCTCGACCACATGGCCGCTTTCGCCCAGACGGGTGTAGAGGTGATGGCGAAGCAGGGCTTCGTCCTCGACCACCAGCAGTTTCATGTGCAGCTCCTTGATGTGTGTTGCCTGTACCGGCCCTTTCGCTACATGCGCAAGGGCCGGTACAGGATAACCCGGCTCGCCTGTCAGAACTTGTAACTGGCGGCCAGGTAGGTCTGCGCACTGCTGGTCAGGCGCAGGGTGCCGGCTTTGGGCCCGCCATGCTCGCCCACTTCGGTCGCGGCGTTGGTGCGCAGGTAACGGTAGCCCAGTTCGACCGAGGCCTTGTCGGTGATGTCCTGGATCACGCCAGCCTGCAGGCCGTAGGCATAACCGTAGTCGGTATCGCGGCTGGCACCTGACGACTCCTGGGACAGTTTGGTCATGCCCAGGGTGCCACCGCCGAACAGTTTGGTGGTATCGCCCACCGGCAGGAACAGGTCATAGCTGCCCAGCAGGTTTTCCTGGCGCAGCTTGAGGCCGCTGTGGTCGCCCGACACGTTGTCGTAGGTCATGTAGTAGCGGCCCTGGTCATTGATCTTGCCCACGCGTACACCCCAGGTGTCATCCTTGCCGATGATGCCGTCGGTATTGAGGTGATCGGTGTTGCGCTGCAGCAGGCCGGACTTGCGAACCTTGTCGCTGGTCTGGCCGTAGGTAAGGCTGGCGAAATTGTCGTCGGCGGCCTGGGCAGTGGTGATGCCAGCGGCGCAGACGGCCATGGCGGCAAGCAGGGTGTTGAAGGTTTTCATGGCGGGTTACTCCAGTTGAGTGCGCTGTTTCGGTCTGGAAGCTAGAGTAAGCAGGGCACCCTGAACCGCGACTGAACCCTGGCTGAACCCCGGCTGAACGATCCGATTGCAAACCAAGGAGTAGTAACCATGCGCGCCCTGCTGGCCGTGACCCTGATGTGCAGCGCCGCCTTAGCCCACGCGGCGGTACAAACCCGCGAGATCCCCTACCAGGACGCCGACGGCAACCGCCTGGTCGGCTACTACGCTTACGACGACGCTGTCGAGGGCAAGCGCCCCGGCATTGTCGTGGTGCATGAATGGTGGGGGCTGAACGACTACGCCAAGCGCCGGGCTCGCGACTTGGCGGGCCTGGGCTACAACGCGCTGGCCATCGACATGTATGGCGACGGCAAGCAGACCGAGCACCCGCAGGACGCCCAGGCGTTCATGGCGGCAGCGCTGAAAGACCCGAAAGCCGCGGCGCAGCGTTTCGATGCCGGCCTTGAACTGTTAAGGCTGCAACCGAACACCAACAAGCATCAACTGGGCGCCGTGGGTTATTGCTTCGGCGGCAAGGTGGTACTGGATGCCGCACGCCGGGGAGAGAAGCTGGACGGCGTGGTGAGCTTCCATGGCGCGCTGGCCACCCAGACACCGGCCAAGCCGGGCGTTGTGCGGGCAGATATCCTGGTCGAGCACGGGGCGGCGGACAGCATGGTCACACCTCAGCAGGTGGAGGCGTTCAAGGCCGAAATGGATGCGGCCAAGGTCAATTACCAGTTCGTCAGTATCGAAGGGGCCAAGCATGGCTTTACCAACCCGGATGCCGACCGGCTGAGCCACGGCGAGCACGGCGGTCCGGACATTGGTTACAACAAGGCCGCGGACGAGAGCTCCTGGGCGGATATGCAGGCGTTCTTCAAGAAGGTTTTCAAATAGGTATTGCCGGGGCCGCTCTGCGGCCCCCGGATACGCACCTCCCACATCGCCGCTGCGGCTGGCACAATACCCCCATGAACACACTCCCCGCCTGCTGCGCCCCGCTCCGGCACCACTGGCCCCTGCCCCGCCCACTGCCTGGCGCGGTACTGGTCAGCTGCGCCTTCGACCCCGCCCACCTGGCCACCGACGACTTCCAGCGCGCCGGCGTGGTGCCAAGCGCCAGCCTGCAACGCTCGGTGGCCAAGCGCCAGGCCGAGTACCTGGCCGGCCGTGTCTGCGCCCGGGCCGCACTCCAGCACCTGGACGGCCGCGACTATGTGCCCGGCACCCATGAGGACCGCTCACCCATCTGGCCTGCCGGGATCCGCGGCTCGATCACCCACGGCAAAGGCTGGGCCGCCGCCGTGGTGGCCGCCGAGAGCAGTTGCCAGGGCCTGGGCCTGGACCAGGAAACCTTGCTGGACGACCAGCGCGCCGAACGGTTGATGGGCGAAATTCTCACCCCGGCCGAGCAGGGGCGCCTGGACCGCCGCCAGCTTGGCCTGACGGTGACCTTGACCTTCTCGCTGAAGGAAAGCCTGTTCAAGGCCCTCTACCCGCTGACCCGCCAGCGTTTCTATTTCGAGCACGCCGAAGTGCTGGACTGGTCCGCTGAAGGCATGGCGCGCCTGCGGCTGCTCACCAACCTGTCACCACAATGGCAGCACGGCGCAGAGGTGCAGGGCCAGTTCTGCCTGCAGGACGGCCACTTGCTCAGCCTGGTCAGCGTGTGACCTTCAGAGCGGCGCTTGCTGGCGTGGCCAGTTCAGGCTGAAGCAGGCGCCGCCCAACCCTTCGCTGCGCCCCACCGTCGCCCGGCCGGCATGCCAGTAAATGATTCGCCGTACGATCGACAAGCCCAGCCCATGCCCGCCCGAGGCCCGGGTGCGGCTGTCGTCGAGTCGGGTAAACGGCGTGAAAATGCGATCCCAGACACCCTCGGGGATCCCGGGGCCGTCATCCTCCACATCGATGCGGCAGCGCTGCTGACCCAGCTGGTAGCTCAGGCGTACTTCTGACTCGGCATGGCGCAACGCATTGCCGACCAGGTTCTGCAGGGCCCGGTGCAGGTACCGTGGCTCGGCCTCGACCCAGGCGCCATCGGTATCCGCGCCCTGGCAGTCGCCACGCAGCACCCGCACTTCGGCGCGCAGCGGTGACAACTCTTCGATGACCCGGTCGAGCATGGCATCCAGGTCGACCCGCTGGAACTTCAGCGCCGGCGCCCCCTGCTCCAGGCGGGCGTAGGTCAGCATTTCGTCGACCAGCTTGTCGAGGTCCTGGATATCCCCGTCCATGCCCGCCAGATGCTTGGCGCGGGCTTGCTCGGTACTGGCGGTTTCGATCATCTCCAGGCCAAAACGCAGGCGCGCCACGGGTGTGCGCAACTCGTGGGACACCGCCCGCACCAGCTCACGCTGCATGCTCAGCGAGCGCTGCAGGTGCTCGGCCATGCCATTGAAGGCCGCAGCCAGGCGCCCCACCGAGTCGGCGTCGCCGGCCGGCACGCGGGTGTCCAGGCTGCCCTGGGCGATGCGGCTGGCGGCAATTTCCAGGCCCGACACGCGCCGCTCCAGCTGGCGGACCAGCAGGTACACCACC
>NZ_JABMCN010000171.1 GCF_013179515.1 Pseudomonas sp. CM27 | reverse complement strand
CAGCGGAAAACTGTTCCAGCAGCTCTTTCGGAACCTTTGGTAACTCTCGGAGCGGTTTTTTTTTGGTTGGCATACATGCACCTCTTACTCATGTTATGCCCGAACACAAAATTTCTGACACCCTCGCTTGGTCTTTTGGGGAGGGGGCTCACCTCTGCGGCTTCAGCTCAGCATGGCCACCCAGGCCGACACCAGCAACACTCCCGCCAATACCTGATTGAACACCCGCAACCGCTGCACCCCCTGCAACCACCGCGCGCTGCCTACCCCCAATGCCGCCCACGCCGCCATGCACGGCAGGGCAATCAGCAGAAACACCAACGCCAGCTGCCACACCGGCAGCGACGGTGCTGCAAATACGCCGACCACCGCCACGGCCATCAGCCACACCTTGGGGTTCACCACCTGCAACGCCGCCGCGCTCACGGCGCTGAAGCCGTGCGCCGTGGCGGCCTCAAGCGGTGCTGCCGCGCTGCGCAGCATCTTCCACGCCAGCCAGCTCAGCCACAGCACCCCGGCCCAGCTCATCATCTGTTGCGCCAACGGGTAACGCAGCAGCACCTCACCCAGCCCCAGACCGACCAGCAGCACGATCGCCGCAGCTGCCCCGCAGGCCGCAGCGATGGGCGCCAGGCTCGCGCGCAGGCCCAGGCGGGCACCGTGGGCGAGGATCAGCAGGTTGGTCGGCCCCGGGCTGATGCTGGACACCAGGGCGAAAAGGATGAAGGGCAACAGCGAGTGCGACATGATCAAGGGCTCCGGAAATCGAAGCACCATGCTCGCTGCCCACAGCCCGTCAGTCTGGAAGGTTTGAGCAGCGCCTGCGGTAGTCGGCCGGGGTCAGCTGGTAGGCGCGGCGAAACCAGCGCCCCAAGTGGCTCTGGTCGGCAAAGCCCAGGGCCACGGCCACTTCGGCCGGGGTCTGGCCCTGGGCCAGCAGGCGCCGTGCCCGGGCCAGGCGCAGCTGGATCAGGTAGGCATGCGGCGCCAGGCCGAATGCGGCCTTGAACGCGCGGGTGAGGCGGAAGCGGTCGATGCCGCAAGCCTGGGCCAAATCCTCCAGGCCAATGTCGCGTTCAAGGTTGGCATGCAGGTAATCACGTGCGCGTTGCGCGCTCAGCGGCAGACGCGGGTCTGGGTTGATACGCCGGCGCCAGTGCAGGTGACGGGTCAGGCAGGCCAACAGGTCGTCCATGGCTGTTTGCCTGACCATGCGCAAGTCCTGCTCATGCACGGCCTGGAAGGCGAGGGCGGTGGCACGCGCCAGGCGTTGGTCATGGCACAGGGTATCGGCAAAGCTGGGCAGGCTGCTGCCTGGTGCGTGCTCGAACAGCGTCCGTAGCTGCTGGTCGAGCCAGGCAGGCTCAAGGTACAGCGTCGAATAGGTAAAGCCTTCGTCGGTCGGCGCCAGTCCATCGTGAATGTCGCCGGGTTCGAGCAGGAACACCTGGCCTGGCGTGCTGCGGTGGCGTACCCGGCGACAGTTGAACTGCTGCACGCCCTGTTCGGTCACGCCGACCAGGAAGCTGTCGTGCCAGTGCGGGTCATAGGCATGCCCGACGAAATGCGCCCGCACCGACTCGATGCCAGTGTCGGCGTCTTGCTTGAAGTCGATCCAGTTGCTCATGCGGGTGTGCCATTGGGGTAAATGGCTACCTTAGCGTAATGGTCCGGCTCAGTCTGGAACGATTGTGCAGCCGTTGCTCAGCGCCCGGCTGCGCAAGGCTTCGAAGCGCTCGCGCAGCCACAGGTGCAACTGCGCCACGGCAGGCGTGAGCTGTTTGCGATGCGGGCACACCAGGGTGACCGGCGTGGGCTCGCCGAGCAACTCGGGCAGGACGATTTGCAGCTCGCCGGCCGCGATGTTGGCGCTGACATCCAGCCACGACTTGTAGACGATGCCTTCGCCCTGAATGGCCAGGCGCCGGATGACATCGGCATCGTCGCTAACCAGCGGCCCGCGCACCTGCACGGTGCGGTTGCCGACTCGCCACTTGTCATACACCCGGTTGTGCTGCAGGTACAGCAGGCAGTCGTGTTGCTGCAATGCGTCGGGGGTGAGCGGGTGGCCGCGGCGTGCCAGGTAGTCCGGCGAGGCCACCAGTACCCGGCGGTTCCAGTCGGCCAAGGGCAGGGCGATGTAGTTGGCATCCTGGTTGAGGCCATAACGGATGGCCACGTCCACCGGGTCGCGGTTCAGGTCGGCGATCTGGTCGGACAAAAAAAACCGCAGTTGCAGGGCCGGGTGCTCGCGGCGAAAGGCGCTCAGCCATGGCAGCAGCATGTTGCGACCCATGTCGGAAGGTGCCGAAACCTGCAGCGTGCCGCGCAGTGTGCCCGGGTTGCCATGCAGGTCTTCATGGCCCTGGCGCAGGCTCTCCAGCACATTCAGGGCGGTGGGCAGGTAGCGCTCGCCTTCGGCGGTCAGGCGCAGGCTGCGGGTAGTGCGGGCGAACAGGCGTACGTCCAGGTCGCGCTCCAGGCGCTTGATCGCGGCGGCCACCTGGCCCGGTAGCAACCCAGCCTCATGAGCGGCGGCGGTGAAACTGCCCAGCACGCTGCTGCGGGCGAACAGTTCGAGGTCAGCGATGCGCAGCATTTTCACTCCGGCGATGAAAGTGTTCCTGCATTGTGCCGCTTTTTCTTTTCCGCAGGAAAGATAAGATGCGCGGCACATCTATTGTTCATTCCCGGAGTTGCTGCATGGATACCGTCTCGCTGGCCAAGCGCCGCTATACCACCAAAGCCTACGATGCCTCGCGCCGCATTCCCCAGGCCACCGTCGATGCCTTGCTCGAACAACTGCGCCACAGCCCGTCTTCAGTCAACTCGCAACCCTGGCACTTCATCGTCGCCGACAGCGCCGAAGGCAAGGCCCGCCTGGCCAAGAGCACGGCGGAGCGGTTTGCCTACAACTCGCCGAAATTGCTCGATGCCTCGCATGTGATCGTGTTTTGCACCCGCACCGAAATGACCGAAGCGCACCTGAACGGCGTGCTTGACCAGGAGGCCGCAGATGGCCGCTTCCGCGATGAGCAAGCGCGTGCTGCGCAGAACCAGAGCCGACGCTACTATGTCGACCTGCACCGCTTTGACCAGAAAGACGCGCAGCACTGGATGGAAAAGCAGACCTACCTGGCCCTGGGTACTGCCCTGCTGGGTGCGGCAGCACATGGGCTGGATGCCACGCCCATCGAGGGCTTCGACAGCCAGATCCTCGATGCCGAGCTTGGCTTGCGCGAGCGTGGCTTCACCAGCGTTGTGATCCTCAGCCTGGGCTATCGCAGCCAGACGGACTTCAACGCCGGCTTGAGCAAGTCGCGGTTGCCGGCTTCGCAGGTGTTCACTTTCCTCTGAAGCCGACGTGCGGCGGGGGCTACACCTCGTATAGCCGGCGGTTCCAGCGCCTGTTCACCACAATGCCGCCGACGCCGAAGCCAGTACTCGGGTAAACACTTCAAGCGCCTTGTCCACTTCGGCCTCGGTGGTGTAGCGGCCGATGCTCAAGCGCAGGCTGTTGCGTGCCTGGCGCTCATCCAGGCCCAGCGCCAGCAGCACATGCGAGGCTGCGTTGCTGGCCGAGTTGCAGGCCGAGGTGGTCGACAGCGCCAGCTCGCTGGCCAGCGCCGCACTGTTGAACCCCTGGCTGTCGATGCACAGGTTCAGGGTATGGGCGATGCGTTGGCTGGCGCAGCCGTTCAGAGAGACGCCGGGCAAGCCCAGCAGGCCTTCGCAAAGCCGCTTGGCCAACTGTTCAACGCGCACATGTTCGCTATCGCCAGGTTGGCCGGCGAGGGCAAAAGCGCTGCCCATGCCGGCGATCTGGTGCGTCGCCAGCGTGCCGGAGCGCAGGCCCTGCTCATGGCCGCCGCCGTGCATCTGCGCACGCATCAGCGCGCGCGCCCGAGGCCCGATGTAGAGCGCTCCGATGCCTTTTGGCCCGTATACCTTGTGCGCTGAAAAGGACATCAGGTCTACGGCCATCGTACTCAGGTCGATGGCAACCTTGCCCACCGCCTGCGCGGCGTCCACGTGCAGCAGGGCACCGTGGGCGCGCACATGTTCGCCAATAGTGGCAACGTCTGTGAGCGTACCCAGTTCATTGTTCACCGCCATCAGGGAGACCAGGCGCGTATCGGCGCGCAGTGCTGCTTGCACGCTTGCGGGCTGGATCAGGCCAGCCGCATCGGGTGCCAGGCGGGTCACGGCCCAGCCCTGGCGCTCCAGTTCGGCAACCGTGTCGAGCACCGCCTTGTGTTCGAGCTGGCTGGTGATCAGGTGCCCGGGCTGGCCGAGGCCCTGGGCAATGCCCTTGAGTGCCAGGTTGTTGGACTCGGTCGCCCCCGAGGTCCACACCAGCGCATCGGCCTGCGCGCCAACGCATTCGGCTACCTGCTCGCGGGCCTGTTCCACGGCGTGACGGGCGGCCTGGCCGAAGGCATGGCCACTGGACGCCGGGTTGCCGAAGTTGGCCTGGCTGCCCAGGCAGGCGAGCATGGTTTCGATGACCCGGTCATCGACTGGAGTGGTGGCGGCGTAATCGAAGTAGAGCGGGGCGCTGGGCATTGGGGCGGGTCCGTGTCTGTCGCCGTGAAAGGGGCGATCGTCGAAGTAAGCGTACCCGCCGCTTTGAAGATGTTTTTTACTACCCGTTGCCAATTCGTCAAATGACTTGAAAAATAATTCCCTTTATCTGGTCCTCTGTAGAATATTTTTCTCTAGAGGGTGAGAGGTATGCCAAGTCCCTCACTCGTATGCTCATGCTGATTCCAGAAC
The DNA here is from genome assembly GCF_013179515.1 of Pseudomonas sp. CM27. Taxonomy (GTDB): domain Bacteria; phylum Pseudomonadota; class Gammaproteobacteria; order Pseudomonadales; family Pseudomonadaceae; genus Aquipseudomonas. The sequence goes on along the minus strand of NZ_JABMCN010000171.1, from coordinate 8,253 downwards.
TCGCTCTTCCTCCGCAACCACGCGTTCGCACAACTCGATGATCTGCTCGCGCATCCAGCGGTTGGCGGGGTCCTGATCAGTGCTTTCATGCCAGTACAGGTGGGTTTCCAGGGCGGGAACCTCGACTGGCAATGGGTGGTAACGCAACTGGTGACGGCGGGCGAAGCGTTCCGGGACGGTCATCGCCATGTCGGTCTGCTGCAGCACCTGCGAGGCCATCAGGTAATGCTGCGAGCGCAGGGCGACCTTGCGCTGCACACCCATCTTGCCCAGCGCCAGGTCCACATAGCCCAGGCCGTTGCGCCGGCTGGAAATATGGATATGGGTCATGCCCAGATAACTGTCGAGGGTCAGCTTGCTGTCGGCCAGCGGGTGGCCTTGGCGCAGGGCGCAGACGTAGCGGTCTTGCATCAATTTGACGTGGCGTACCTGCGGGTCGGTGTTCAGCGGCGCGTCGATGGCGAAGTCCAGCCTGCCGGCGGCCAGTTCCTTGGTGGTCTCGCGGCGCTTGCACAGGAAGCTCTCGATCAACACGGCCGGTGCCAGGCGGCGCAGGCGCTGGAACAGCGGCGGCAAGATCACCGCCTCGGTCAGGTCGGTCATGCTGATGCGGAAGGTCTTGTTGGCCTGCTGGGGGTTGAAGATGCGGCTTTCCTGCACCGAGGTGCGCAGCAGCGCCAGGGCGTTGCGCACCGGGCCGATGATGTTCTGCGCCATGGGTGTGGGCACCATGCCTTGGGCGGTGCGTACGAACAGCGGGTCGTTGAAGGTTTCGCGCAACCGCGAAAGGGCGTTGGACACCGCTGGCTGGGTGATGCCGACAATCTGCCCGGCCCGGGTCAGGTTGGCTTCGGTGTAGATCGCGTCGAACACGATGAACAGGTTGAGGTCGACCTTGCTGAGGTTCATGGGCGCCGCTCTTTGTTGGAATTATCGGCCGATCATATATCGGTTATGAATGTTTATACACGCGGAAAATAGACTAGGTGGATGGGGGCTGGCTGCTCTAGGCTCTGGCCCATGTACTCCGAACCGTGAAGGTAGCCCCGATGGATTTCGCCTATTCGCCCAAGGTCCAGGCACTGCGCGAGCGCGTCAGCGCGTTCATGGACGCCCATGTCTACCCCGCCGAAGCGGTGTTCGAGCGCCAGGTCGCCGAGGGCGACCGCTGGCAGCCCACTGCAATCATGGAAGAGCTCAAGGCCAAGGCCCGTGCCGAGGGGCTGTGGAACCTGTTTCTGCCCGAATCGGAATACGGCGCCGGCCTGAGCAACCTGGAATACGCCCCGCTGGCGGAAATCATGGGCCGTTCGTTGCTCGGCCCGGAACCGTTCAACTGCTCTGCGCCGGACACCGGCAACATGGAAGTACTGGTGCGTTATGGCAGCGAGGCGCAAAAGCGCCAGTGGCTGGAGCCGCTGCTGCGGGGCGAGATCCGTTCGGCGTTCGCCATGACCGAACCGGACGTGGCTTCCTCGGACGCTACCAACATGGCCGCCACGGCCGTGCGTGACGGCGACCAATGGCTGATCAACGGCCGCAAATGGTGGACCTCCGGCGCTTGCGATCCGCGCTGCAAAGTGATGATTTTCATGGGCCTGTCCGATCCTGAGGGGCCGCGTCACCAGCAGCATTCGATGGTGCTGGTGCCCACCGATGCGCCCGGCGTGAAGATTGTCCGCCCGCTCCCGGTGTTCGGCTATGACGATGCCCCTCACGGCCATGCCGAAGTCCTCTTCGAGAACGTGCGGGTACCGTATGAAAACGTGCTCCTCGGCGAGGGCCGCGGTTTCGAGATTGCCCAGGGGCGCCTGGGCCCGGGCCGTATCCATCACTGCATGCGCTCGATCGGCATGGCCGAGCGCGCGCTGGAGCTGATGTGCAAGCGGGCGGTGGAACGCACCGCGTTTGGCCGGCCACTGGCACGCCTGGGCGGCAACGTCGACAAGATCGCCGACTCGCGCATGGAGATCGACATGGCCCGGCTGCTGACACTGAAAGCCGCCTATATGATGGACACGGTCGGCAACAAGGTCGCCCGCAGCGAGATCGCGCAGATCAAGGTGGTGGCGCCGAACGTGGCGTTGAAGGTGATCGACCGCGCCATCCAGATACATGGCGGGGCAGGGGTAAGCGGCGACTTCCCGCTGGCCTACATGTATGCCATGCAGCGCACCTTGCGCCTGGCCGACGGACCTGACGAGGTACACCGGGCGGCGATTGGCAAGTACGAGATTGGCAAGTATGTGCCGGTGGAGATGTTGCGAAGCGGGCGATGAATTACTGACTTCATTGTCAGACTGAAGCCATGCGCTCTTACAGGTGAGCGTATTTCGGCCTTGCCGTATGCGTCTGGCTGCAGTCGGATGAATTATATTTGTGATGTAGGAAATTTGATTTTCTCCGCCAAGAAAACCCCCGGCTTGTTCTGCAAAACATACTTTGGGCTATTTGTAGGAAACATCTGATTTTCGACTCAGGCCACTTGTATCTCCCATGCTGATGTTAGGTTTTAACCTCAACTTCGTGCACAGGGAGTTTGCATATGCGCACCAGTCTAGAGGGAAAAGGTCAGGCAGTAGATGGCGATGTAACCACAACGGGGGCGGTGTGTATTGCCACGGATGCAGGCTATCTCGACGAGGGCCGAATGGTGCTGCGCGAAGGTGATCACACCACGCCATGCCCCCTGTGTGGCCAGGAAGGGGTCATCGCCGAAGGGGCGGATTTCGTCATCTCTGACGGCCGGCGTGTCGCCATGGATGGTGCTCTGGTCCTCTGTGGCTGCCCGCCGGGCAGTAATCGCGTGGTCGCACCGTTGAGTGGAGCATTTGTGCCGATGCGCTCCGTTGCCCGACATGCGCCTACCCATTTTGCCGAGGCATCAACCCCCGTCTACCCCGAACGTTTCTCGCAACCCGTGGCAGGTGCGTTGCCCGGTGCCCTGGAGCCTGGGTTCTACGTGGTGCCCCGGGGCATGTCGTTCGCACAGGTGCTGCTGCAATTGGCGGAACACGATGCCACGCTGCCTGTCTCCCGGCTGCAGCGGCTCAACCCTACGTTCGAACAGGGGTTCAAGGCAGGGGAAATTTTCGTCATCGGTGACCCTGACAACGGTGACGCCTGCACTCGCGAGGAAGGCCAGCTGATGGCGGCGGCGCAGCACGCACGCCGCGCGCTGGCGGTGCTGGATTTCGCCGAAGCGGATTTCATGATGGCGCATCAGGCCGAGATTGCGGGGTTGCTCAGCAATGCCAGCCAGTCCATGGGCGTGGGCAAGGATATGCTTGACCAGGGTTTGAAGCAGGTCAGTGGCACGTTGACCAGGATCGAGCAGTTGCATCAGCGGGAATTCATGCGCCATGGCCACCTGAACAGTCCAGGATTCTTCGCTGAACGGCGGCAGCTCTTGAAGCAGCTGGATGGCCAGTTGAAAGTGGCATTCCTTAACAAGCAACTGAACCTGGGAAGCTATGAAAGGCTGAAGAAGAGTTTGAACATTTCGACCAAGAGCCTTGTACACCATTGGTCGAAGGCCGGCGGGCCGGGGCAGATTCCGGGGTATGCAACGCATCTGGACAAGGTGGCGCGGCTTGGCAATTTCCTGAAATATGGGGGGTACGCTGCAATTGGCCTGAGTGGGACCTCGTCCTATTTGAAAGTACAAGAGGTCTGTCGAAGTGGGGACGCGGAAGCCTGTGCAAAGATTCGATATGTTGAAACCGGATCGTTCAGTTTGGCGGTCGGGGGCGCATCAGCGGGGGCGGCATTGGCTGGTACTGCGGTGGGTACATTATGTGCCGTATTTACCGCAGGTACAGCAGGAATAGGTCTGCCAGTTTGTGGTCTCGTGGTTGCGGGAACAGGTGGTCTAGCAGGTGGAAAACTTGGAGAATTGCTGGGTGGGTCGTTCGGCGAATTCATCTATGAGGTATCTAATGATGAAATTTGAGAGCTGGCCGGTGGTAATGAAGTTGCTATTTGTAATTACCCCATTTGTCGTCTCTCTCCTTGGTGTATTGATTAATCTTTCTATTACGTTATCGCGCGACTTCCATGTCGTCTGCTCTGCGATTACCAGCAATCCGTATATGGAACGGCTAAAAATATCCTGGGGGACGTCAAACCTGAAATGGCGTTGGATGTTGGTCTGCAGTATCGGCGGTCTTGTCACATTTCCGGGGCTGGCTTTGCGCTCTGGCAATCTGAATGTCGATGAGTTGAGGGCATTTCCTTCAAAGCTGAAACGAAAGCTTGGAATTTCGGCGTGGTTGTCAATTATCGGGTTTGTCTGGATTGCGGTTGCAGCCGCAGTAGTCGAACTGTCCAGAGCGTAGCGGAATGGTCAATCTCGATCCGGGCGGCTTCTAGGTGGCATACGCCTCTAAAGAAGTGATCTCTGCGCGAATTCGATCAGCCCCGCATTTGCGGATCTGCCTCGTTACTGAACGCAACATTGGAATTAGCGGGCTGTCTGGGTTGAGCGTCCTTGATGTTGCCTCCTCCGCTCGCATCTTGACCAACGGATATGCATTAAAGTGTAAGCTCAACAATTTTGTAGGAAACATCTGAATTTCTTTTACAGGCACTTGAAGCGCCCTTGGTGATGTTAGGTTTTCCAATCTGAATCATGCAAAGGGAGCTTGAACATGCGCGTCATCCTGGAAGGAAAAGGTCAGGTGATGCAACCACGAAGGCTGGTGAGCAGATTTATGAGATTACAGATGATTGACTTCGATAGCTGGCCGCCCGCTTTGAAATTATTATTTCTTATCGTCCCGTTCGTCAGTGGGTTCGCAGGGCTTGCTCTGAACGCGCAAATTGCGATGTCACCAGATTTCAAAATTGCCTTGTCAGCTATTCAAAGCAACCCCTACTTAGAGCAAATGAAGCCCATTTGGGGAAAGGGAGGTTTGAGATCTCGATGCCTGCTTATAAGCGTAGTGAGCGCTTTGGTCACTTTCCCCACGTTCCATATTTACATGGGCTGGCTTGACCAAAACGAGCTAAAGAGCTTTCCTTCATATTTGCAGCGAAAAATGGTTGTGGGGCTGTGGCTGAATTTCTTTGCTGTTTTCTGGACGCTGATTGGTTACTTCCTTATAAGAGGTGAGTAGTCCGAATTGGCGCGAGTTTATGCACTGCGGCTAACTGAATAGTCGTGGTTATCCCCGAGTGGCGACAGTTGCTGCAGCAGCTGGATGGCCAGTTGAAAGTGGCATTCATTAACAAGCAGTTGAACCTTGGGAGTTATGAACGCCTGAAGAAGAGCCTGAATATTTTCACCAGGAGCCTAGTGCATCACTGGTCGAAAGCGGGCGGGCCGGGGCAGATTCCGGGATATGCAACGCATCTGGACAAGGTGGCGCGGCTTAGCAAGTACCTAGAATATGGTGGGTATGCTGCGATTGGGTTGGGGGGAGCTTCTTCTTATTTAAAAGTGCAAGAGGTTTGTCGCGCTGGAGACTGAAGACTGTAAAAAGGTCAGACTTACCGAGACGGGAGGTTTCGCTACTGGAACCGCCGGACCAATAGTTGGCACCTTAGCAAACCTCGTATCTGGAACAATTTGTGCCGCTGTTACCATGGGCTCGGGAGGTCTGGCTGCGCCGGTATGCGGCATAGTGCTGGTGGGCGCCAGCGGCATGGCTGGGGGAGTGCTGGGCGGGAAGCTCGGTGAGTCCGTAGGCGAGTTTATTTACGAGGCGCGCAGTGATTGACATTACTGGCTGGCAACCACTTGCTAAAGTCGCGATTCTATTAAGTCCGTTTGCTATCAGCATACCAGGACTAGTCCTTAGTGCTGTCTCGACGTTGACCAAAGATTATGATATCGCCTGCTCAGCCATCACCAGTAACCCCTATTTTGAAAGCATCAAGCTTTATTGGGGAACTGGGTCATTCAAGTGGCGCTGGATGACGCTATGTACGGTAAGTGGGCTAGTGGCATTTCCGTGGCTAGCGCTGCGAATGGGTCAGCTGGATGCTGGCGAGTTACACGCGTTTCCGCAAAAGCTTAAACGCAGGTTGAAAATTTCTGCCTGGCTAAACATGACCGGACTCATCTGGATGGTGGTTGTATGGGCATTATTTAAGTTCAAGTAGGGGAAATCAGACCCGCATCTGCGGGTCTTCCTCTTTCTGGCCGGCTTTACGATCGGCATTTGTAGCTTGCCCGAGCGCCTGATCTACGACAGCCACCTTCTCCCCCCGCGTCTTGACCAACGAAACCACCACTCCACCCAGCAACAGCCCGAACGTCACCCCCAACGACAGCAACGCTGGCACCTTGCCCACCATGCCGTGATAGAAAATCTTGCACCCAATGAAGATCAACACCAGCGCCAACGCGTACTTGAGGTAAACGAAGCGGTGCATCAGCGCCGACAGGGCGAAGTACAGCGAGCGCAAGCCAAGAATGGCAAAGATGTTCGAGGTATAGACGATGAACGGGTCCTGGGTAATGGCGAAGATCGCCGGGACGCTGTCGACGGCGAACACCAGGTCGGCCAGCTCGATCAGCACCAGCGCCAGGAACAGTGGGGTGGCATAGCGCAGCGCCTTGCTGTGCCCGGGCGGCGTCTGGCGCACGAAGAAGTGCGAGCCGTGTATCTGGTCGGTGACCCGCATGTGCCGGCGCACGAACTTCAGGATCGGGTTGTTGGCCAGGTCCGGGTGGCTGTCTTCCTTCGACAGCGCCATTTTCACCCCGGTAAACAGCAGGAAGGCGCCGAAGATGTACAGCACCCAGGCAAAATTCTGCACCAGCGCAGCGCCTACACCAATCATGATCGCCCGCAGGAACACGACGCCGAGGATGCCCCAGAACAGGACCCGGTGCTGGTAGCGGCGGGGGATGGCGAAGTAGCTGAAGATCATCGCCATGACGAACACGTTGTCCATCGACAGCGACTGTTCGACCAGGAAACCGGTGTAGAACTCCAGCGCCGACTGCGCCCCGAGCTGATACCACACTCCGGCGCCGAACAGCACGCCGACGCTGAAATAGCCCGAATACAGCAGCAGGCTTTCGCGCATTTCGATTTCCCGGTCCTGGCGGTGCAGCACGCCCAGGTCGAGCACCAGCAAACCGACGACGATGGCCATGAACACCAGCCACAACCAGGCGCTGGTACCGAGAAACGGGGTGGTGAGGAATGCCTGCAGAGCTGTCATGAGCCCCTCCTTGAATGTCGACGTTGCATGGCAACAGTGATCCGACATCACGGCGTGGCAGCCGTCAGAGGGGCCCGGTATCACATGAGCTTGAGCCTAGACCCGTTTGCCGATGATGCCGAATGGGGAGCTGTTACATTTCTTTGCCAGGCCGCTCCTACACAGGAATGTGCGCAGGCTTGTAAATCAGTACACCCACACTTCGACCCGCCGGTTGCGCAGTCGCCCTTGCTCCAATTCATTCCCGGCGACCGGCAGCTCATCGCCCATGCCTGTCACCTCCAGTACGGCCACACCATCGCGTGCCAGTTCGCGGCGCACTGCCTGGGCGCGCAGGCGCGAAAGCAGGGCGGCGCGGCCGGGTGTTTCCTTGGGGTCGCCAAACCCCACCAGCACGGTCTTGCTCTGCAGTTTGCCGGCCTGGCGCAGGTACTCGGCGACCCGCTGCACGTCACGCAGCGCCTTGTTGTCGAGGCTGGCACTGCCTTCCTGGAAGCGGAAGTTCACACTCAAACGCTGCGCCTGTTGCGCCAGGGTGCGATAGCGCGGCGGCATGCTGGCCTGGGGCGGCACAGGCTGCGCCTTTATCTGCTGCGAAACGAAGCCATGCTGGGCGACGATCGCCTGGCCTGCGGGGCTCTGGGCAAACTCGGCCAGGGCCTTGGCCTGCGGCCTGGGGGTGGCTGGCAGGTAGAAATACAGGCGCCGCGACAGCGGGTAGTCCTCGCTGGCCACCAGCGCCCGCTGCGGCAACATGGCCGGCGCGTCGCCTTCGGCTACCGCCAGTACCTTGGCCCCGTGCACTGCGGCCAGGCTGCTGAAGCCGATGGCCTGGCGGTCGGTGCTCACCCCTGCAGCCAGATCGTCGCTGGACTCGAAACGCCGTGCCACGGCCGAAAGTTCCTCATGCTGAGGCTCCAGCACCAGCGCCTTGAAGGTTTCATAAGTGCCGGAACGATCGTCACGGGCGTACAGATGAATAGCCCCGCCGGCGATGCCCAATTGCTCCCAGCGCTGGATCTGCCCAGAGAAAATCTGCGCCAGTTGCCTTGTGGTGAGTTGCGGCAGCGGGTTGTC
>NZ_JABMCN010000170.1:1867-13084 GCF_013179515.1 Pseudomonas sp. CM27 | reverse complement strand
GGCCCTGGTCAAACTCAGGGAACCAGGCATCTCCTGCCGGCGACAGTTCCACCCGCGTCAGGTACATGCGGCTGACCAGCCCCTTCTCCAGCGCCTGCCCATACAGCTGCGCCCCGCCAATCAGCATCAACTCATCGACTCCGTGCTCCCGCGCCCACTGCTCGGCCCGCACCAGCGCCTGCTCCAGCGAGCCAAACACTTCGGCCCCCGCCAGTTCCAGCCCCGGCTGGCGGCTGACGACGATATTCAACCGCCCGGGCAGCGGCCGGCCCAGCGAGTCCCAGGTCTTGCGACCCATGATGATCGGCTTGCCCAGGGTGGTGGCCTTGAAGTACTTGAAATCCCCTGGCAAGTGCCAGGGCATGGAGTTGTCGATGCCGATCACGCGGTTCTCGGCGTGAGCCGCGATCAGGCTGAGGGGGAGTGATGTATTCATGCGGGCGAGGATAGCACCGGGCGTGTGGGTTATGCTTCTGCCCTGACCTGTGCAATGGAAGACCTTGTGACTGCACCCACTCCACTGGACAAGCGCTGGCTCACCGAAGCGGTACGCCTGCGCGAGGAACATGCCGGCCCCCTGGAGGACCAGGAAGCCAACCGCCGCGCCCGCCAGGCAGGCGGCGACCTGGCGAGCCGCATCGAAACCCGGGCGCTGTTCCTGGCCGAACGCGACGGCATCACTACAGCCCTGCGTCACTGGAAACAGGGCGCGCGCCTGGCGCTACTGGCCTTGCTACTGATGGCGATACTCAGCGGCGCCGGGCTGGCGCTGGCTGCGTTGGGTGACGGGCAGCGCCCGGTAAATGTGTTCTGGGCGCTGGGCAGCCTGCTCGGGCTGAACCTGCTTATGCTGCTGGGCTGGGCAATCGGCTTTGCCCTCAGCGGCGAGCATGGCGCAGGGCTGGGGCGCCTGTGGCTGTGGCTGAGCGAACGCTTTGCCCGCGACGCCAAGGCCGCGCACCTGGCGCCGGCGCTGCTGGTGCTGCTGCAGCGCCAGCGGCTCACCCGCTGGCTGCTTGGCCTGCTGGTACATGGCCTGTGGCTGCTGGCGATGCTCACGGCACTCGGCATGCTGCTGGCCTTGCTGGCCACCCGCCGCTACGGTTTTGTCTGGGAAACCACCCTGCTCGCGGCCGACCCGTTTATCCACCTGACGCAGGCCTTGGGCGCCCTGCCCTCGTTGCTGGGTTTTGCCGTGCCCGACGAGGCCATGATCCGCGCCAGCGGCGACACCCTGCCAGCCCTGGACCTGGCCCGCCAAGCCTGGGCCAGCTGGCTGCTAGGTGTGGTACTGGTGTATGGCCTGCTGCCGCGCCTGCTGTTGGCCGGGCTGTGCCTGTGGCGCTGGCGCCAGGGCAGCGAGCGCCTGACGCTGGACCTGAGCCTGCCGGGCTATGCGCAACTGCGTGAAGCGCTGATGCCCCGCAGTGAACGCATCGGCGTGCAGGATGCCGCGCCCGAAGCATTGCCTGAATTCGCCGCCGGCCAGCTGGAAAGCGGCAGCAGCGGTGCCCTGCTGGTCGGGCTGGAACTGGACGACCAACGCCCCTGGCCGCCTGCTCTGCCAAAAAGCGTGATCAACGCCGGTGTGCTCGACAGCCGCGAGTCGCGCAATCGCCTGCTCGAGCAGTTGAGCCGTTTCCCCGCGGCACGCCTGGCCATCGCCTGCGACCCACAGCGCTCGCCCGACCGTGGCAGCCTGGCGCTGCTCGCCGAACTGGCGCGCAACGCCGGCGCCACCCGTGTCTGGCTACTCCAGGCCGCACCCGGCCAGCCACTCGATGCCCAGCGCCTGGGCGACTGGCACGCAGCCCTCGACCGGCTTGGCCTGCCGCATGCCGATACTTCACCGCTGACCTGGCTGGAGCATGGCCATGACTGAGCCGCTGAAACTGGCCGTGGTCGGCCACACCAATGTGGGCAAGACCTCGCTGCTGCGCACGCTGACCCGCGACGTCGGCTTTGGCGAGGTATCGCACCGCCCCAGCACCACCCGCCATGTGGAGGGTGCGCGCCTGTCGGTGGATGGCGAACCCTTGCTGGAGCTGTACGACACTCCGGGCCTGGAAGACGCCATCGCCCTGCTCGACTACCTTGAACGCCTGGAGCGCCCGGGCGAGCGCCTGGACGGCCCGGCGCGCCTGGAGCGTTTTCTGCAGGGCAGCGAAGCGCGCCAGCGTTTCGAGCAGGAGGCCAAGGTACTGCGCCAGCTGCTGGCCAGCGATGCCGGCCTGTATGTGATCGATGCCCGGGAGCCGGTGCTGGCCAAATACCGCGACGAACTGCAAGTGCTGGCCAGCTGCGGCAAGCCGTTGCTGCCGGTGCTCAATTTCGTCGCCAGCCACCAGCACCGCGAGCCGCAATGGCGTGAAGCCCTTGCCCGGCTTGGGCTTCACGCGTTGGTACGGTTTGACAGCGTGGCTCCGCAAGAGGATGGCGAGCGCCGTTTGTACGAGAGCCTGGCCCTGCTGCTGGAAGACGCCCGCCCGGCGCTGCAGCGGCTGATAGACGACCAGCAGGCGCAGCGCCTGGCGCGCCAGCACAGTGGCAAGCGCCTGATTGCCGAGCTGCTGCTGGACTGCGCAGCCTGCCGGCGTAGCGTTGACGCCGAGCCGGCAGCCGAGGCCAGGGCAATCGAGGCATTGCGCCAGGATGTGCGTCAGCGCGAACAGCGTTGCGTCGAGGCATTGCTCAAGCTGTATGCCTTCCGCCCCGAGGATGCCCATGCCAGCGATCTGCCTCTGCTGGATGGCCGCTGGGGCGATGACCTGTTCAATCCCGAAACCTTGAAGCTGCTGGGCGTACGCCTGGGTAGCGGTGTGGCGGCCGGTGCCGCTGCGGGGGCCGGGGTCGATCTGCTGGTCGGCGGGTTGACCCTGGGCGCCGCCGCGCTGGCCGGGGCGATAGCCGGGGGAGCACTGCAGACTGCGCGCAACTATGGGTCGCGGTTGATGGGCAAGCTCAAGGGCAAGCGCGAGCTGACCGTGGACGACACGGTATTGCGCCTGCTGGCCTTGCGTCAGCAACAGCTGATGGTGGCGCTGGATAACCGCGGGCATGCCGCGCAGAGCAGCATTCACCTGGGTGAGCTGGATGAAAAAGCCTGGCGCGAGGGCAAGTTGCCAGAGGCGCTGGTCAGGGCGCGGGCGCATCCGCAGTGGTCCACCCTCAATCCCGGGGCGAAGCTGAACCAGGCTGAGCGGCAGGAGCAGCTGGAGGCGTTGGTTTCACAATTTTGATCAACCAGTTCTGGCCCCTTCGCGGGTGAACCCGCTCCCGCAGCACTAATGCACATCCCTGTGGGAGCGGGTTCACCCGCGAACAGGCCAGACCTGCAAGGTGCAGGCTTACTGCTGGGCCACCTTCTCCGACTTGCCGTCATAGCGCTTGCGCCATTCGGCAAGGATCTGGTCACGGTTCTTCGAGGCCCAGGCGAAGTCGTTCTTGATCAGGCGCTGCTCATAGTCTGCCGGCAACTCGGTCTGCGGCTTGGCAATCCCCGGCGCGGCCAGCACGGCGAAGTTGTCCTTGTACAGCTCCATGGCTGCCGGGCTGGCCGAGAAGTCGGCCAGGCGCCTGGCCGCATCAGCCTTGGGCGAACCCTTGATCACGGCAGTCGCCTCGATCTCCCAGCCCAGGCCTTCCTTGGGCAGCACGATGTCCAGCGGTGCGCCCTGGCGTTTGAGCTGCACGGCCGGGTACTCGAACGAAATACCGATCGGGAACTCGCCCGCCGCTGCCAGCTTGCAAGGCTTGGAGCCGGAGTGGACGTACTGACCGATGTTCTGGTGCAGCGCATCCATGTAGGCCCAGCCCTGCGGCTCGCCGAAAGTCTGCAGCCAGGCGCTCACATCCAGAAAGCCGGTGCCGGACGAGGCCGGGTTCGGCATCACGATCTTGCCTTTGTACTCGGGCTTGGTCAGGTCCTGCCAGCTCACCGGTTTGCTCAGCCCCTGCTTCTCGGCCTCGATGGTATTGAAGCAGATTGTCGCGGCCCACACGTCCATGCCCACCCAGGCCGGCGGGTGGGCGGCGTCGCGGTAGTTGGGGGCAATCTTGCCCAGGTCCTTCGGCGCATAGGCTTCCAGCATGCCATTCTGGTCGAGGATGGCCAGGCTGGACGCCGCCAGGCCCCACACCGCATCGGCTTGCGGGCGGCCCTTCTCGGCCAGCAGCTTGGCGGTGATGATGCCGGTGGAATCGCGCACCCACTTGATCTCGATGTCGGGGTTGGCCTTCTCGAAGGCCTGCTTGTAGCTCTTCAGTTGTTCGGCTTCCAGCGCGGTGTAGACGGTCAACTGGGTGTCGGCGGCCGCTGCCTGCAGGCTGAACACGGCGGAAACGGCAGCGGCAAGTGCAAGGTGCTGGTACATGGGTAGGTTCCTTACAGGTCAGACGGTCGCGGCGCGTTGGCGCCAGGCTTGGGAGCGGCGCAGCAGGCCGCGCGAGGCTGCGGCCAGCAGCAGTGAAGCGCCGGCACTGGTCAGCAGGATCAGGGTGGACATGGCGGCAGCACCGCCGACGTTGCCCGCGTCGTCCATGTTCAGCACGGCGACGGCGGCCAGGATGGTGTCGGGGCTGTACAGGAAGATCGCTGCCGACACGGTGGTCATCGCCGAGACGAACAGGTAGCGGATGATGTCGAGCAACGCTGGCAGGCAGATCGGTACTGTTACCCGCAAAAAATGCTTGTACAGCGGCGCTTTCAGCGACAGCGCCGCAGCCTCGAACTCGCCGTCGAGCTGGCGCAGGGCAGTGGCAGCGGTCATCTGCGCGGTGGTCAGGTAATGGGCGATGGTGCACACCACCAACAGCCCCATGCCGCCATACAGCACATGCAGCGGGTTGCCGTTGAGGTTGAAGAAGAAAACATAACCCAGGCCAAGCACCAGGCCCGGCACAGCCATGGGGATAAAGCTGAGCAGGCGCAGCGCCAGGTTGAGCAGGCGTTGACCCTGGGTTTTCTCCATCAGGTAGGCACCGGTGAAGATCAGGATGCTGCCGATCAATGCAGTACCGATGGCCATGGTCACGCTGTTGCGGTAAGCCAGCCAGCCGCCCCCGGCGGTGTCTTCGAACATGTAATGACGCAGCGACAACGACAGGTTGTAAGGCCAGAAGGTGACCAGCGACGAGTACACCGCCATGCCGACCACCAACAGCAAGACCGCGCATACCAGCAGCACAATGGCCAGGAAGCAGGCATCACGGCCGGGCGACGGCTTGGGCTCGAACACTTGGGCGCGGCCGCTCATGGCCTCGCCCTGGCGCCGGCGCAGCCAGGCGTCAACGCTGAAGCTGAACAGGGCTGGCACCAGCAACACCATGCCGATCAGCGCGCCGCGGCCGAACTGTTGCTGGCCGACTACGGCTTTGTAGGCCTCCAGGGCAAGCACCTGATAGTCACCACCCACTACCACCGGGACACCGAAGTCGGTGATGGTCAGCGTGAACACCAGGCAGAACGCCGCAAACACTGCCTGGCGCGTGGCCGGCCAGGTGATGCTGCTGAACGCCCGCCATGAACCGGCGCCCATGCTGGAAGCCGCGTCGAACAAGCGAGCATCGGCCAGCGACAGCGCCGACAGCATGATCATCAGCGCATGCGGGAAGGTGTAGATAGCCTCGCCCAGCACGATGCCCCAGAAGCCGTAGATGTTGTCGCTGAGCAACCCGCGCAGCAGCCCCTGGTTGCCGAACAGGTAGACCAGGGCTATGGCCGGCAGCATCGATGGCGCCAGCAGCGGCAACAGCGAGATCCCACGCCACAGGCCCTTGGCCGGAATCAGCGTGCGTTGCAGGGCGTAGGCGAACAGGTAGGCCAGCGGCACCACGATGGCCGCAACGGTGACCGCCACCGACAGGCTGTTGCCCAGCAACCAGCGGAAGTTGTCACTGGCGAACAGCTCCCGCGCCGCCAGCAGGCCACCGCCCTGGCCAGCTTCACCACTGAAGCCTTTCCAGAAAATGGCCAGCAGCGGCATCACCACTGCCAGCAGCAGAAGAACCAGCAGAACGCTCTTGCCACCGACGACGAACAGCCGGTTACCCAGTGCGACGTCGCTGCGCTGCGCACGCCTGGCCTGGGTATGCGGCAGGGACATTGGCGCGGCCATCTCAGGCAAACACCTGCAGGCTCTGCGGTGGCAACGCCACCCAGATATCCTGCGAGCCCAGCCGCGGCATGGCCTCCGGGGCCAGCTCGGCCAGCAAGGCATGGCCTGGCAGGGCCTTGAGCTCGAAGCTCATGCGGCAGCGGTTACCGAGAAAGGTAATTTCGCGGACCATGGCCGGAAACAGGTTTTCTTCGTGCACTAACGGGTTCACCGTGATGGCCTCCGGGCGGCAGAACAACCGGCCACTGCTGGCCTGGGCCGAACCCGGCGCCAGGCGCATGTTCATGCCGCCCACCTGCGCATGGCTGTCGCCGCTACGCTGGAATGGCAGCCAGTTGCCCTGGCCGACGAACTCGGCAACGAACGGCGTGGCGGGCTGGTCGTAGATTGCCTGCGGGGTGGCGTACTGCTCGACCTGGCCGTTGTTCATCACCGCAATGCGGTCGGCCATCAGCATGGCCTCGTCCTGATTGTGGGTAACCATCAAGGTGGTGATGCCCAGCTGGCGTTGCAGTTGGCGCAGTTCGGTACACAGGTGCTCACGCACACGGGCGTCCAGCGCCGACATTGGCTCGTCGAGCAACAGCAGCGACGGCGACGGCGCCAGGGCACGGGCCAGGGCAACACGCTGTTGCTGGCCACCGGAGAGCTGGCCAGGGTACTTCTTCTCGCTGCCGGCCAGGCCAACCAGTGCGAGCATGTCGGCGACCCGCTGGCGAGCCTGTTCGCGGCTGCTGCCGGTCAGGCCGTAGGCGATGTTGGCTTCGACGGTGAGGTTGGGGAACAGCGCGTAGGACTGGAACAGAATGCCGTAGTCGCGGGCCTGGGGCGGCAGCTCGGAGATATCACGCTCGCCGATGTACAGGGTACCGCGGTCCTGGCGCTCCAGCCCGGCGATGCATCGCAGCAGTGTGGTCTTGCCGCAGCCGGACGGGCCAAGCAGGCACACCAGTTCGCCAGCGGCGATGTCCAGCGAGACATCGTTGAGCGCCGTGAAGGCACCGAAGCGCTTGTGGATATTGCGCACTTTCATCTGTGCGCCGGGGGTGGTGCGGTTCATGGCATGGCCTCATCGAAGAGATGGGGCCATGCTAGGAAGCCTGTGCGAAGGTTCTGTGGCGTTGGGGCAAAAGCGGGTGATAGTGCTATAGGCAGATTTTGTAGTGGCCCGATCGTCTGATGCAGTCTCTGTAGGAGCGGCCTTGTGTCGCGAAAGGGCTGCGGAGCGGCCCCAGGGTCTCAGCTTCGCTGCACAAATTGCAGGGGCTGCTGCGCAGCCCTTTCGCGACACAAGGCCGCTCCTACAGTGGCTGTGTGCTTCGAATCAGAATTGGGAACCGGCCACTTCCTGCGCAACGCCCAGGAACGCGGCCGGCAACCTGGCCTGGCGCCGTTCCTTCAGGCAGTACAGGTACTCATGCATCACCGGTGCGTTTTCCAGCGCCAGTACCCGCAGTTCGGGGTTGTGCGGCACCTCGTGCCGGGCAATCACGCTGATGCCGATATTGCGCAGCACCGCCTCACGGATCGACTCGCGGCTGCCGATCTCCAGCAAAGCCCCGGCCTTCACCCCAGCCTCCTGCATCATCTGCTCGGTCAGCTTGCGCGTGGTCGAACCCTTCTCGCGCATCAGCAGGCAATGCCCGGCCACCACCTCGATCGACACCGTCTGGCGATGGGCCAGCGGGTGGTTGCGGTGCACCGCCACCACCAACGGGTCAGTTCCCAGCACCCGCCGCACCAGCCGGGCGTCTTCCAGCAGTTGCGACGAAGCGGCGATGTCCACCCGGTAGTCCTCGAGCATTTCCAGCACCTGCTGCGAGTTGCCGATTTCCACTGCCACGTCCACCTGCGGCAGGCGCTCACGGTAGATCTTCACCAGGTCGAGGATGTAGTAAGGCGCGGTCGCGGCGATCCGCAAGCTGCCCTGGGCCTGGCCACTGTTGCGCAGCTCGAACTCGATGTCCGCCTCCTGCTGCAACAGCGCCTTCACCATCGGCAGCAGGCGCACGCCCTCCTCGCTCAGCACCAGGCGCCGACCGCCTCGATAGAAAAGCTCTACCGCGTACTGGCTTTCGAGGTTGCGAATCTGCGTGGTCACCGTGGGCTGGCTGAGCCCGAGCTTTTTCGCCGCCAGGGTGATACTGCCCAGGCGGGCCACCATGTAGAAGGCTTTCAGCTCGGAACTCAACATGCCCGTCCTCTATTTGCGCAACAGGCGCAAACCGTTGAACACCACCAGCAGGCTCACGCCCATGTCGGCAAACACCGCCATCCACATGGTGGCCATGCCGGCAAAGGTGATCGCCAGGAATACCGCCTTGATGCTCAACGCCAGAACGATGTTCTGCATGAGGATCGCCGCACTTTGGCGCGACAGCCTGACGAAGGCCGGGATTTTTCGCAAGTCGTCGTCCATCAGCGCCACATCGGCAGTTTCGATGGCGGTGTCGGTACCGGCAGCAGCCATGGCAAAGCCGATTTCGGCGCGGGCCAGGGCCGGGGCATCGTTGATGCCGTCCCCGACCATGCCCACCCGGTGGCCCTGGGCATAGAGGGCCTCGATGCTCTTGAGCTTGTCCGCCGGCAGCAGGTTGCCTTCGGCACGGTCGATCCCGACCACAGCGGCAATGGCCTGGGCGGTATGCGGATTGTCACCGGTCAGCATGACAGTCTTGATGCCCAATTCGTGCAGCTCGGCGATCGCCTGGCGGCTGCTGTCCTTGACCGTGTCGGCCACGGCAAACAGCGCCAGCGGGCCAGAACGGTCCAGCAGCAGGACCACGGTCTTGCCCTGACGCTCCAGCGCGTCCAGCTGCGCCTCCAGCTCGGGCGAGCACAGCCCCAGCTCCTCGACCAGGCGGTGGTTGCCCAGGTGGTAGACCTCACCCGCAATGCTGCCTCGCACGCCACGGCCGGCCAGGGCAGCGAAGTCATCGACTTCGCTCAAGGCAAGCCCTTGCGCCTTGCCGAACTGGGCGATGGCGCGGGAAACCGGGTGGTCCGAACGTTCTCCCAGGCTGGCGGCCAGGGCCTGCGCGCGGCCTTCGAACAACGGGTCGAGCACCCTGGCGTCGGTCTGCACCGGCTTGCCGTGCGTGATAGTGCCGGTCTTGTCCAGGGCCAGGAAGTCCAGGTGGCGGCCACCTTCCA
This sequence comes from Pseudomonas sp. CM27, assembly GCF_013179515.1. Classification (GTDB taxonomy): domain Bacteria; phylum Pseudomonadota; class Gammaproteobacteria; order Pseudomonadales; family Pseudomonadaceae; genus Aquipseudomonas. The sequence goes on along the minus strand of NZ_JABMCN010000170.1, from coordinate 3,815 downwards.
GGTATACGCCGCCCTTGATCAGGATGCCCTTGCGCGCGGCAGCGGCCAGGCCGCTGACGATGGTCACCGGGGTCGAGATCACCAGGGCGCACGGGCAGGCGACCACCAGCAGCACCAGGGCGCGGTAGATCCAGTCGAACCAGGCAGCGGCCATGAACAGCGGCGGGATTACCGCAACGGCCAGGGCGATGGCGAACACCACGGGGGTGTAGATGCGCGAGAAACGGTCGACGAAGCGCTGGGTAGGCGCCCGCGCGCCCTGCGCTTGCTCGACGGCCTTGATGATCCGCGCCAGGGTCGATTGCCCGGCGCCGGCAGTAACGCGAAACTCGAGTGCCCCAGCCTGGTTGATAGTGCCGGCAAACAGTTTATCGCCCACAGCCTTCTCGACAGGCAGGCTTTCGCCGGTGATCGGCGCCTGATCGACGCTGGACTGCCCACCGGTGACTTCGCCGTCAAGGCCGATACGCTCCCCGGGGCGCACCCGCACCAAGGCGTCGATAGCGACCTCGCGCACATCCACTTCACGCCACTGGCCGTCGGCCTGGCGCACGGTGGCCATGTCCGGGGTAAGTTGCATCAGGCCGCCAATGGCATTGCGCGCACGGTCCAGCGAGCGGGCTTCGATCAGCTCGGCGACGGTGAACAGCACCATCACCATGGCCGCTTCCGGCCACTGCCCGATCAGCACCGCGCCGGTCACGGCAATGCTCATCAGCGCGTTGATGTTGAGGTTGCGGTTTTTCAGGGCGATCCAGCCCTTCTTGTAGGTGCCCAGGCCGCAGCCGAGGATGGCCGCCAGCGCCAGTGCAGCCACCAGCCACTGCGGAGCGAGCGCCCCAAAGTGCACGATTTCGGCGGCGATGGCGGCAATACCGGACAACGCCAGCGGCCACCAGCGGGTCTTGGCGGCCGGTGGGGCGCTGGAGATGTCACCGCCTTCAGCGCCCAGCGGCTCGGCTATCATGCCCAGGCTGTCGATGGCCCGTTCGATTTCCGCGGTGCCACCCAGGGTGTGGCGCACGCCAAGCACGCGGTTGATCAGGTTGAACTCCAGCTGTTCAATGCCCGCCAGCTTGCCCAGCTTGTCCTGGATCAGGGTCTGCTCGGTGGGGCAATCCATGGCCTCGATGCGGAAGCGGCTTAGCCGGGCATCGCTGCTGGGCATGTCGCTGAGTCGTACCTTGGCGGGTGCAGCAGCAGTGCCACAGCAACTGTGGGCGTGGTGGTCGTGCTTGTGTTCGTGGCTGACAGGCTGGTTCATGGGGTCATCCTTAAATTGAGCCTGTTGCCAAGTGAACACCCTGTAGCCACTATAGGGTCAAGCCACTTGTTGGAGATTTCGTGATGAAGATCGGGGAACTGTCCAAAGCCACCGACTGCGCAGTGGAAACCATCCGCTACTACGAGCGCGAACAGTTGCTACCGGAGCCGGCGCGTACGGATGGAAACTACCGGCTGTATACCCAGGCGCACGTGGAACGGCTGACGTTTATCCGCAACTGCCGCACCTTGGACATGACCTTGGACGAGATCCGCAGCCTGCTGCGGCTGCGCGATAGCCCGGATGATTCATGCGGCAGCGTCAATGCGCTGATCGATGAGCATATCGAGCATGTACAGGCGCGAATCGATGGGTTGGTGGCGCTGCAGGAACAGCTGGTGGAGCTGCGGCGGCGCTGCAATACGCAGGGGGCAGAGTGCGCCATCTTGCAGCAACTGGAGACGAACGGGGCGGTATCGGTGCCGGAAACCGAGCACTCACATGTGGGGAGAAGCCACGGCCATTGAAACCCGCTCCCACAGGCACCGCGCAGGATTGAGCCTTGTGCAGCACGCTGTGGGAGCTGGCTTGCCGGCGAATGGGCTGCAAAGCAGCCCCGGCACTCCAGAGGCTTACACGGCCATCGGCGCGGTCATCGGCGCATGGTGCTCATAACCTTGCCAG
>NZ_JABMCN010000170.1:0-1771 GCF_013179515.1 Pseudomonas sp. CM27 | reverse complement strand
AAGCAGCCCCGGCACTCCAGAGGCTTACACGGCCATCGGCGCGGTCATCGGCGCATGGTGCTCATAACCTTGCAGGCTGAAATCACTCGGCTCGATTTTCTCCAGCCACTCTGGCTCGTACTTGCCCGTCTCGGCAAACCCCGGCACGCGGTCGCTGATCACCAGCTTCGGCGCTTCCAGCGGCTCGCGCTTGAGCTGCTCGTTGAGCATGTCCAGGTGGTTTTCATACACATGGGCATCGCCGATGAAGTAGGTGAACCAGCGCGGGGTGTAGCCGGTCAGGCGGCCGAACAGCGACAGCAGCGCTGCGCCTTCGGTCAGGTTGAACGGCGTGCCCAGGCCCAGGTCGTTGGAGCGGATGTACAGCGTCAGGGAAATCTCCCTGGTCTCGACATTCGGGTGGAACTGGTACAGCAGGTGACACGGCGGCAATGCCATTTCGTCCAGCTGCGCGCAGTTCCAGCCGTGGAACAGGATACGGCGGCTGCCCGGGTCGTTGGCAATGGTGTCCAGGCACTGGCGCACCTGGTCGATGGCCTTGTACAAGACTACGAACGCGACGCCGTCCTCTTCGTCCTGGGCAATGCGGCGGAAGCCCGCCTTCTCGGCCATTTCGATGGCTGCCGGTTTGCTCAGCGGGATGCGCTTGTAACCCGGCCATTGCCGCCACTGAACGCCGTATATCTCGCCGAGGTCGTCATGCCCCTGGCGGAACGGGTTGGCCAGCCACTGGGCGTTTTCGTTGGCGTTCTGGTCCCAGACCTTGCAGCCCAGGTCGCGGAATTCGCCAGCGTTTTTCACGCCACGCAGGAAACCGACCATTTCGCCGATCGCCGATTTGAACGCCAGCTTGCGCGTAGTGATGGCCGGAAAGCCCTTCTGCAGGTCGAAACGCAGCATGGCGCCCGGCAGGCTGATGGTGCGGATGCCGGTGCGGTTTTCCTGCAGCGTGCCGTTTTCAATGACCTCACGGACCAGGTCTAGATACTGTTTCATGGCTTACCTGTAACAAGAACGGCAGGGGGAACGCCCCCTGCCGCAAGAATCAAACTGCGGCCTTGGCCGTCGGTTTACGGTTGTACGCCCACCAGATCAGGAAGAGGCCGCCGACGATCATCGGCAGACACAGCAACTGACCCATGGTCAACCAGCCGAAGGCAATGTAGCCGAGCTGGGCATCGGGCACTCGCACGAACTCCACGATGAAGCGGAAAATGCCGTAGAACAGCGCGAACATGCCGGAAACGGCCATGGTCGGGCGCGGCTTGCGCGAGTACAGCCAAAGGATCAGGAATAATGCCACACCTTCAAGCGCAAATTGGTACAGCTGCGACGGGTGACGCGGCAACTGCGCAGGGTCGCTGAACGGCGGGAACACCATCGCCCACGGCACATCGGTGGCCTTGCCCCACAACTCGGCATTGATGAAGTTGCCGATGCGCCCGGCGCCCAGGCCAATCGGCACCAACGGTGCGACGAAGTCCATCAGCTCGAAGAACGACTTGTTGTTGCGCTTGCCGAACCACAAGGCCGCCAGCATCACGCCAATGAAGCCGCCGTGGAACGACATGCCGCCCTTCCACACTTCGAAGATCAGCGTCGGGTTGGCCAGGTAGGCGTGCAGGTCGTAGAACAGCACATAACCCAGCCGGCCTCCGACAATCACCCCCATCGACAGCCAGAACACCAGGTCGGACAGCTTTTCACGGGACCAGGTGGGGTCGAAGCGGTTGAGCCGGCGCGAAGCCAGCAGCCAGGCGCCGCCGATGCC
>NZ_JABMCN010000017.1 GCF_013179515.1 Pseudomonas sp. CM27 | reverse complement strand
ACTTCGTAAAGGGTCCAGACAGACATTTTCGATCTCCGCATCAATCGCCGCTCAAGCGGCGCTCTTGTTCTGTTGCTTGCGCGCGTAGGCCACCGCGGCCTCGCGTACCCAGGCGCCGTCGTCGATGGCCTGGCGCCGGGTGGCGACACGTTCCTGATTGCACGGGCCATTGCCCTTGAGCACTTCGTAGAACTCGTCCCACTGGATTGCACCGAAATCGTAGTGGCCGCGCTCGGCGTTCCACTTCAGTTCCGGGTCGGGGGCAGTGCAGCCGAGCAGTTCCAGTTGCGGCACGGTCTGGTCGATGAAGCGCTGGCGCAACTCATCGTTGGTCTGGCGCTTGATTTTCCAGGCCATCGACTGAGCGCTGTTGGGCGAGTGCTCGTCGCTGGGCCCGAACATCATCAGCGACGGCCACCACAGGCGGTTGATGGCGTCCTGGACCATGTCGCGCTGGGCCTGGGTGCCGTGACGCATCATGGTCAGGAGCATTTCGTAGCCCTGGCGCTGGTGGAAGCTCTCTTCCTTGCAGATGCGGATCATGGCGCGGGAGTAGGGGCCGTAGGAGGTGCGCTGCAGCACCACCTGGTTGACGATGGCGGCGCCATCCACCAGCCAGCCCACCGCGCCCATGTCGGCCCAGCTGAGGGTGGGGTAGTTGAAGATGCTCGAGTACTTGGCCTTGCCGCTGTGCAGCTTGGCGATTTCTTCATCGCGGTCGGCGCCCAGGGTTTGCATGGCGCTGTACAGGTACAGGCCGTGGCCGGCTTCGTCCTGGATCTTGGCCATCAGTTGCAGCTTGCGCTTGAGGCTGGGGGCACGGGTGACCCAGTTGCCCTCGGGCAGCATGCCGACGATTTCCGAATGGGCGTGCTGGGAGATCTGCCGGATCAGGGTCTGGCGGTAAGCCTCGGGCATCCAGTTCTTGGCTTCGATCTTGATCTCGGCGTCGATCTTTTCCTGAAAGTTGCGTTCCTCGGGGGACATTTCTTCCAGCGACTTGACCCGCTTGACTCCGGTTTCCACTAGCTGTGCGTACATGTGTTCCGACTCCTGCTAAGGCATGAGTCATTTGTAAGCGATACAAAACATAACGTCAAACATATTTGTGTGTATCGAATAATATTTGTGTATCGCTTTCGGGCCTCTTCGCGGGTTCACCCGCGAAAGGGCCGGCAGATAAAATGCAAAAAAAAGCCCCGGACAATGCCGGGGCCTGGAAGGCAAGCCGAACGGGTCAGCTGGCCAAGCGTTTGTCAAAGACGTGGCAAGCCTTGCCCTCGGAGCGCTTGAGCGAGCCGCAGGGCTGCAGCTGTACCTGGGTGCTGATGCCGATGTAGGTCTTGATCTGCTTGCTGAGCTCGCCGGTCAGCAGCTTGCGCTGGCCCTCATCGAGGTGCTGGCACTCGCCACGCAACTCCACATGCACCTCGACACTGTCGAGATTGCCATTGCGATACAGATGAATCTCGTACATCTCTGAAAGCTGTTTTATTTTAAGCACCTGTTCTTCGATCTGGGTCGGGAACACGTTGACCCCGCGAATAATCAGCATGTCATCGCTGCGGCCGGTGATCTTGCCGATCCGCCGCATCGGCCGGGCCGTACCGGGCAGCAAGCGGGTCAGGTCGCGGGTGCGGTAGCGCACCATCGGCAGGGCTTCCTTGCTCAGCGAGGTGAATACCAGCTCGCCCAGCTGGCCGTCCGGCAGGACCTGACCGGTGACCGGGTCGATGATCTCGGGGTAGAAGTGGTCTTCCCAGATGGTCGGGCCGTCCTTGGTTTCAATGCACTCCATCGCCACCCCGGGGCCCATGATTTCCGACAGGCCGTAGATGTCGAGGGCGTTGATGCCCAGGCGCTGCTCGATGGAACGGCGCAGCTCGTCGGTCCACGGTTCTGCGCCGAAGATTCCCAGACGCAGCTTGAGGTCGTGCGGGTCGATACCCTGGCGTTCGATCTCGTCGGCCAGGTTGAGCATGTAGGACGGGGTGACCATGATGATGTCGGGCTGGAAGTCGCGAATCAGCTGCACCTGCTTCTCGGTCTGGCCGCCGGACATGGGGATCACCGTGCAACCCAGGCGCTCGGCGCCGTAATGCGCACCCAGCCCGCCGGTGAACAGGCCATAGCCGTAGGAGACATGCACCTTGTCGCCTTTGCGCCCGCCAGCGGCGCGAATCGAGCGGGCGACCACATTGGCCCAGGTGTCGATGTCGTTCTGGGTGTAGCCCACCACGGTCGGCTTGCCGGTGGTGCCACTGGACGCATGCAGGCGCACCACGTCTTCCTGGGGCACGGCGAACATGCCGTAAGGGTAGTTGTCGCGCAGGTCGTTCTTACCGGTGAAGGGGAACTTGGCCAGATCTTCAAGGCATTTGAGGTCGTCGGGGTGTGCGCCGTACTCGGCAAAACGCTTGCGATAGAGCGGCACGTTGTCGTAAGCGTGCTTCAGGCTCCAGCGCAGGCGCTCCAGCTGGTGCTGGCGCAGGGCGTCGATACTGGCGGTTTCCAGCGGGTCCAGCAGGGCACGATCGGCATCATGGTACATGTTCATGGCTTCACTCGAATTGTTCTTGTACGCCGCGCGGCAGCGGTTGCAGGCCGCACGGTGAGTGTCATGAGCGCAGCATATACGGCTGCGTTCGGTTCGGTAACAGGCCGATGGTCCGAGCCGCTCAGAGGCGCTCGATAACCATGGCAATGCCCTGGCCGACACCGATGCACATGGTGCAGAGCGCATAACGGCCAGCGGTCTCTTCCAACTCGTGCAAGGCGGTGGTGACCAGGCGTGCACCGCTCATGCCCAGCGGATGCCCGAGGGCGATGGCACCGCCATTGCGGTTGACCCGCGAGTCGTCGTCGGCCAGGCCCAGCTCGCGCAGCACGGCCAGGCCTTGTGCGGCGAAGGCCTCGTTGAGTTCGATGACGTCCAGGTCTGCCAGCGACAAGCCGGTGAGTGCCAGCACCTTGCGGGTTGCCGGTACCGGGCCGATACCCATCAGCCTGGGTTCGACGCCGGCTACGGCCATGCCGACGATACGGCCACGGGCCTTCAGGCCGTGCCGGCGGGCAGCGTCACTGCTGGCCAGGAGCAGGGCGCAGGCGCCGTCATTGACCCCGGAGGCGTTGCCGGCGGTGACGCTGCCACCCTCACGAAACGGAGTACCGAGCCGGGCCAACTGTTCAAGGGTGGTATCGCTGCGCGGATGTTCGTCGTGCACGACCACTTTGGCCGGGCCTTTGCGCTGGGCGATCTCGACCGGCACGATTTCCCGTGCCAGCCGGCCACGCGCCTGTGCCGCTGCAGCCTTGTGCTGGCTGCGCAGGGCAAAGGCATCCTGGTCGGCGCGGGAAATACCGAACTGCTCAGCCACATTCTCGGCAGTTTCCGGCATCGAGTCGGTGCCAAAGCCACGCTGCATCAGCGGGTTGACGAAACGCCAGCCGATGGTGGTGTCGAACAGCTCGGCCGAGCGGCCGAACGCCTGATCGGATTTGCCCATGACAAACGGCGCACGCGACATCGATTCGACACCACCGGCCAGCATCAAACCGGCCTCGCCACAACGCAGGGCGCGGGCGGCACTGCCGATGGCATCCAGGCCAGAACCGCACAGGCGGTTGAGGGTGGTACCCGGCACTTCAAGGGGCAGCCCGGCCAGCAGGCTGGCCATATGGGCGACGTTACGGTTGTCTTCGCCGGCCTGGTTGGCACAACCGAGGATCACATCGTCGACGGCTTTCCAGTCCAGTTCGGGGTGGCGCTGGAGCAGGGCCTTGAGCGGGATGGCCGCGAGGTCATCGGCGCGCACGCTGCTCAAGGCCCCGCCGTAGCGGCCGATGGGTGTGCGCACGGCGTCGATGATCAAGGCATCGGCGAGGGAGTGTTCAGTCATCTTGGGTCTCCTGCGCCAGCACGGTGCCGCGCACTTTGTAGGATTTGCCATGGAACATCGCCACCAGCTCACCACGCTGGTTGTCGATGCGTACGTCGTACAGGCCGGTACGGCCTTTGCGGCTGACCTCGCTGGCATGGGCGGTCAGCACATCATCGCGCAGCGCTGGCGCCAGGTAATCGATGCTGCAGCCCAGCGCCACAGTGGCCTGGTCATAACTGTTGCAGGCAAAGGCGAACGCCGAGTCGGCCAGGGCGAACAGGAAGCCACCGTGACAGGTGCCGTGGCCCTGGATCATGTCGGCGCGTACCGGCATGCGCAGGCTCGCCCAACCCGGACCGGCATCCAGCAGGCTGATGCCCAGGCCCTGGCTGGCCTGGTCACGGGCATACATGGCGTCGGCACAGGCTTGTGCCAGTTCGGTTTCAGTCATGCAAGGTGCCTCCATTGGCTTCGCAACGGCGTAACAGCAGGGAAGGGCGATAGCGGCTTTCGCCGTAGCTGCGCTGCAGGTTGTCGAGCACGCGCAGGGTATGAGGGATGCCGACAGCCGCTGCCCAGGCCAGAGGGCCGCAGGGGTAATTGACCCCCGCGCGCATGGCCAGGTCGATGTCGGCGGCGCTGCCGACACCCTGCAGCACGGCATCGGCGGCTTCGTTGGCGAGCATGGCTACGGTGCGCAGCACTACCAGGCCGGGCAGGTCAGCAACCGCCGTCACCTTGAGACCGGCACGCTGGAGCAGCGCGACGGCGTGATCGCGGGCGCTGTCGGTGGTATCGGCTGACCAGGTGATTGCCAGTCGGCTGGCCGTGCTGTAGTCCAGCGCCAGATCCAGCAGCACCAGGTTGCGCAGCCCGTCTTCACGGGCGCGCTGGCTGGCCAGGCGGCCATCGGAGAGTGCCAGGGTGGCGTCGCCCACCTGGATCAGGCCACTGCCGGCACGCTGAGTGACGGCTATACCGTTCTTGCGCAGGCGTTCAACCAATGGCTGCATCACCCCCAGGCTGCCTTCGACCACGCAGGTTTCGGCAATGGCGGGGCTGTGCAGTTCTGCTGGCTGCGGGCGTTCGGCGCCTGCGGCATAGCTGTAGAAGCCTTGGCCTGTCTTGCGGCCCAGGCGACCGGCGTCCACCAGCTCTTTTTGCACCAGCGATGGCTGGAAGCGGAAATCGCCATAGAAGGCATCGAATACCGAGCAAGTAACCGCGTAATTGACGTCGTGACCGATCAGGTCAGTCAGCTCGAAGGCCCCCATGCGGAAACCGCCAGCGTCACGCAGCAATGCATCGAGGCTGGCGCAATCGGCGGCACCTTCCTGCAGTAGGCGCAGGCTTTCGGCATAGAACGGCCGCGCCACACGGTTGACGATAAAGCCCGGTGTGGAGCGCGTGCGCACCGGCTTCTTGCCCCAGGCCTGGGCGGTTGCGTAGACACAGGCGGCCACTGCCGGATCGGTTGCCAGGCCTGAGACCACCTCGACCAGCGCCATCAGCGGTGCGGGGTTGAAGAAGTGCATGCCCACCACCCGCTGCGGCCGCGACAACCCGGCAGCGAGGCTGGTGATGGACAGTGACGACGTGTTGCTGGCGAGTATGCAGTCTTTGCCGCACAAGGCTTCCAGCTGACTGAACAGCGCCTGTTTGACCTGCAGGTTCTCGACGATGGCTTCGATCACCAGGCCTGCATCGGCCAACGCTTCGAGCGTGTCGACCGGGCACAGGCGGGCGCTGATCGTTTCATGCTCGCCTGGCTGCAACTTGCCTTTTTCCACCAGCCGGGCCAGTTGCCGGTTGATGCCGTCCACCGCCTGGGCGGCGGCACCCGGGCGGGTGTCGTACAGTTTTACCGGGTGCCCGGCCTGCGCCGCGACCTGGGCGATCCCGGCGCCCATTGCGCCGGCACCGATCACTGCCACCTGCACATTGCTTGCGAGTTGGCTCATGATCAGCGCCCCGTGAATGACGGCGTGCGCTTGTTCATGAAGGCACCCACGCCTTCACGGTAGTCTTCGCTGCGCCCGGCCAGACGCTGCAGGTCGCGCTCCAGCTCCAGCTGCTGATCGAAGCCGTTGTCGAAACTGGCATTCAGGCTGCGCTTGATCAGCGCCAGGCCATAGGTGGGCTGGGTGGCCAGGTGACGGGCAAGGGCAAGGGCTTCGTCACGCAGCGCGACATCGTCCACCACGCGATGGATCAGCCCCCATTGCTGGGCCTGTTCGGCGCCAAGGCGCTCACCCAGCATGGCCAGCGCCTTGGCCCGGGCCATGCCGACCAGGCGTGGCAGCAACCAGGTGCCACCGGAATCCGGCACCAGGCCGATCTTGCAGAAGGCCTGGATGAAGCTGGCCGAGCGGGCCGCCAGCACCAGGTCGCAGGCCAGCGGGATATTGGCCCCGGCACCCGCCGCCACGCCATTGACTGCGCAGATCACCGGCAGCGGCAGGTCGCGCAAGGTGCGCACCAGGGGGTTGTAGAACCGGTCGATGGACTCGCCCAGGTCCGGCATGTCGGCCCCGGGCGCGACGTTGCGGTCGGACAGGTCCTGGCCGGCGCAGAAGCCACGGCCTTCACCGGTCAACAGCAACACCCGCGCCTCGCTGCTCTGGCGCACTTGCCTGAGCGCCTCGCGTACTTCCAGGTGCATGGCGGTGTTGAAGCTGTTCAGCTGTTCGGGGCGGTTCAACGAGAGGAGGGCGACGCCGTCCTCGATGGAAACCAGAATGTGCTGGAAAGTCATGACAGGCTCGCTCCGTCAGTCGAGGAAAGGGTGGGTCAGCAGCCCTGGAAACGTGCCGGGCGCTTTTCCTGAAACGCCTGAATACCTTCAGCGCGGTCGGCAGTGCCGGCCAGCAAAGTAAAGGCATGGCGCTCGAAACGCAGGCCGCTGGCCAGGTCGGTGTCGCCGGCCTTCAGCAGTGCTTCCTTGGCCAGCCGTACTGCCAGCGGCGCCTTGGCAGCGATGCTGCGCGCCACCTGCATGGCGCGCTCCACGGTAAGTTCCGGTTGGGTGAGTTCACTGACCAGGCCGGCCTGTTGGGCGTGGCGGGCGGTGATGGCTTCGCCGGTCAGCACCATCTGCATGGCCAGCGGCTTGCCCACGGCCCGCACCAGGCGCTGGGTGCCGCCAGCGCCAGGGATGATGCCGAGGTTGATTTCCGGCTGGCCGAAACGGGCGTCGCTGCCGGCGATGACAATGTCGGCGCACATCACCAGTTCGCAACCACCGCCCAGGGCATGGCCGTTGACGGCGGCAATCAGCGGTTTGGCGAACGCAGCGATGCTTTGCCAGTGGGCCACGCGTGGGTCATTGAGGATGCCGACCAGATCGCGCTCGGCCATCTCGCGGATGTCGGCGCCTGCGGCGAACGCCTTGCGGCTGCCGGTAATCACCACGGCGCCGATGTGGTCGTTCTGCGCGGCTGCGGCCAACGCTGCTGCCAGCTCTGCCAGCAGCTCGGTACACAGGGCGTTGAGTGCCTCGGGCCGTTGCAAGGTCATGAGCTGGACACCGTTCTCAGGCGCCTGCACATCGAGATATCGCGGCATGTCGGGTTCCTCTGGCTTCACGCACGGCACATCGTGGGGCCGGCATTTCTTGTTGTTTGCAGGGGCGTGGCGGTGGCTCACGACCGGGTGAAGTCAGTATATGCATAATGCGATACATTTAGGCAAGAATAACGATCTTTCTGTGTATCTCTTTATCCGAACGAGCAACGAAGCCATCATTCGCTGACATGACTGAATAACGGCCTAACCTCAAGCTTTTTAGGCCTAGGACCCTGATTATTGATTCTGATCTCCCAACCTTTCAAAAGCGATACATCCCAAATCGGATTGACGATGCATTTCCATGTGATACAAGATCGCATGGAACTTCAAATCATTTCAGGAGGTTTCCCATGCCTTGCTATCGACTGGATGGCCTGACGCCCGTAGTGCACCCGACGGCCTATGTGCACCCCAGCGCAGTGCTGATTGGCGATGTCATCGTCGGCCCTCGGTGCTATGTCGGCCCTTTGGCATCGCTTAGGGGGGATTTCGGTCGCATCGTGCTCGAGGAGGGTGCCAACCTGCAGGACACCTGCGTGATGCATGGCTTCCCGGGGGGCGACACTGTAGTAGAGCGCAACGGCCATGTCGGGCACGGCGCCGTACTGCACGGTTGCCGCGTAGGCGAAGACGCCTTGATCGGCATGAACGCGGTGGTCATGGATGGCGCCCACATCGCTCCACGCTGCATCGTCGCGGCAACCGCCTTCGTCAAAGCCGGGTTCCAATGTGAGGCGCAAAGCCTGGTGATGGGCTCGCCGGCGCAGGTCAAACGCCCGTTGACCGACCAGGAACTGGCCTGGAAACAGCGCGGCACCGCCGAGTACCAGCACCTGGCGCAGCGCTGCATGAACAGCATGGTCGAATGCCCGCCGTTGGCCCAGGCCGAAGCAGGGCGCCCACGCATGGAAGACACCGGTGTTCGGCCCAAAGGCCAGGTAACGGCATGAGCCTGCCAGCCTCACGTATTGGCCAGGCGGCCCGTCGCACAGGTATAGTCGGTGCTTTATCCGCGCACAGTTCGCCCATGAGCAATCTTGCCCCACTCAATACCCTGATCACTCGCTTTCAGGAGCAGACGCCGATCCGCGCCAGTTCCCTGATCATCACCCTGTACGGCGATGCCATCGAGCCCCACGGCGGTACGGTCTGGCTGGGTAGCCTGATCAACCTGCTGGAACCGATCGGCATCAATGAGCGGCTGATCCGCACGTCGATCTTCCGCCTGACCAAGGAAGGCTGGCTCACCGCCGAAAAGGTTGGCCGACGCAGCTATTACAGCCTGACCGGCACCGGCCGGCGGCGTTTCGAAAAAGCCTTCAAGCGGGTGTACAGCCCCAGCCAGCCAGCCTGGGACGGGGCCTGGACGCTGGTACTGCTATCGCAACTCGAGGCCGGCAAGCGCAAGGCCTTGCGTGAAGAGCTGGAGTGGCAGGGGTTTGGTGTCATGGCGCCGAACCTGCTGGGTTGCCCGCGGGCAGACCGCGCCGACCTGGCCGCCACCTTGCGTGACCTGGAAGCCAGCGACGACAGCATTGTCTTCGAAACCCACACCCAGGAAGTGCTTGCGTCCAAAGCGATGCGCGCCCAGGTGCGGGAAAGTTGGCGTATCGACGAGCTGGGGCAGCAGTACAGCGAGTTCATTCAACTGTTCAGGCCGCTATGGCAAGGGCTGAAGGAACAGCCGCAGCTTGATGCGCAGGATTGCTTCCTGGCACGCACGCTGCTGATTCACGAGTACCGCCGGCTGCTGCTGCGCGACCCGCAATTGCCTGACGAGCTGCTGCCAGGGGATTGGGAGGGAAGGGCTGCACGACAGTTGTGCCGCAACCTCTATCGCCTGGTATTCGCCAAGGCGGAGGAGTGGTTGAATGCCGCCCTGGAGACCGCAGACGGGCCTTTGCCGGACGTGAACGAGAGCTTCTACAAGCGTTTTGGCGGGTTGGCTTGATGAATTAATATCTAGCATGGTTAGCCTTATGCACCATAAGGTTTACCCCCATGAATATTAAATCTGTTGCCTTCATTTTTAATGCGTACTGTGGTTAACTTTAGGCAATTTAAGGTTGATCCCGGTGACCTTTATGGTTGAGTTCTTTCCTGTGGGATGTGCCGATACCCTCGGTAAAATCGGCTTGCTGGTCAAAGCACGACGCTTGGCGCTAGGCGTGCGCCAGGCCGACCTCAAGGAAGCGATCGGGGTTTCGCCACATGTGCTGCGCAAAATCGAGAGCGGATCGGAGCTGGTGGACTTGCGCTCGTTCATGCTCGTGCTCTGGCGGCTGGGTCTGAGCGATGTAGTCTTCACCTCGCTGGATGACCTGGAGAAACGTTCGCAGATCACACGTTTTGCCCAGGACGACGATGCAGCCGTGGGGATTGCAGCCAAGCGCGTGCGCCTGGCAAAACCCAAGCCTGAGGCGTTCTGATGTCCCGCGCCTACATCTATATGGAGCACCCCGAAACGACCGAGGTCGTGACGCTTGGCCGTCTTACCCTCAAAGGCAAGCAGGGAGAGTTCCTGTATTCTCCCGACCAGGTAGCACGGGGCGGCTGGGTGCCCGACCCGATCAATTACCCCCTGCGCGCCGAAGCCTACGCTGGCATTACCAAGAACCGCTCGCAGGTAATGACCTAGATATGGCCTGCGATGCGACGAGTTCGGAGCGTATGCTCAGGTAGACCGAAGCCCTGGTACACCAGCGCAGGCACCACCACACCACCGATGGCCGTCGCCATCGGAATGGAGGCTTGGCGCAGACTGGAGAGGGCGCCCTCGTGAATTTCCCGGCGGATCTCCATGCCAACCACCAGGAAGGAGGTGGTCATGAGCCCGTCGTTGATTCAGAAGTGCAGCGATTGGGAAAATAATTGGCGAAGGCGCGCTCGGCAATTTGCTGGGCGCGGGGCACTAGGTTTTTTTGCATGGGCGCAAGAACTCCCGCATGTCGCTGCTTGTTGAGGTAGTCGCCCTGATATCAGGGCGTCCGCTCAGCGTTCGGCTTGCTGTTGCCCTCCTGCCAGCAAGCTGTCCCGGCTCTGTTGTTCAACCGTGCGCTCAATGTCGCGTGCCAGCGTTTTCACATCGTGCTGGGCGATTTCCTTGGGCATCACGGCGAAGCCGATCGAGTTGTATAGCCTTCCCCACGCCGCTTGGGCATCTGAATAGGCGGCCTCACGTTGGTAGCGCGACAACAGCATTCGGCCCTCCGCGCGAATCAGCTCCAGTTCACTGCCCAGCGCGGCGTTGCGTGAGGACTGCGCGTAGTTGAGCAGGCTTTTGTCCACGCGCAGGCTTGCGTCGGCAAATTCCACTTCCTGTCGCGCCAGGTGGTAGCGCAGCACACCAACACGCACCTGCGTCAGGATTGCCATCGACAGTGCGGTGCGACGCATGTCGTCAGTCTTTTCCTGACTTTGTTGTGCCGCAGAGATGTCCGGGTACTGCAGCAGCCGCAGCAGGTTCATGGAGACATTGATGCCGGTCTGGTTCCAGTCGCTGTTGTACAGGTACTTGTTGGAATCGTACTCGTACCCGAAGTTGAAGCTCACATTTGGCCACAGCTGTGCCTTGGCGATTTTCAGGTCATTCATGCTGACGCGCTTGCGGTACCACTCTTCCATGATTTCCGGGCGGTGCTCCAGTGACAGGCGTTCCAGCTGTTCGACATTGCCGGTCAACAGTGGCAGCGGCTGTTCGCTGTTATCGGCCAGTACCATGCGGGTGTTGGGGGGCAGGGACATCAGCGCGGCCAACTCGGCACGGGCGAATTCCAGGTCCTGGCGGCGTACGGTGAGCATGTACACCGAATCGAGCAGGGCGCGCTGGTAGGCGAGGATGTCCTGGCGCGGCAGCAGGCCTTTGCCTTCGGCTTCACGGGCCGAGGTCAGGGCACGGTGGGTGCGCATCAGCAGGCCGTCTACCTCGGGCAGCAGGCGCTGTGCGCCAAGGGCACGCCAGTAGGCATTGCGCACGTCCTGCAGCACGTTCTGCGCGACCTTTTCGCGGCGCTCCTCCGCCATCAGCATCTGGTCATTCTTCTGCTGGGTACGGAAGTAGGCGACACCGAAGTCCAGCAGGCTCCAGGACAGGCCGAGGCTGTACAGGGTGCGATAGCGTTCTTCCGAGGTGGACGGGCGCAAGCTCACCTGGCGGTCTTCGATACCGATCGAGGTGCCGCCGGAATCGTTGTTGCGCCCGGCATAACCGGCAGAGGCCACCAGCCGCGGCAGCATCTCGTGGCTCGACACGTCGCGCAGGTCGGAGGCCAGCGCGCTTTCCAGAAGCTTCAGGCGGTAGTCGAGGTTGTACTTGAGGGCCCGCGCCGAGGCTTCATAGAAGGTGATCGGCCCGTGGACCGGCTCCTGCTCCTTGTACATGCGCGCCTGGTCCTCGATCACCCGCTGACGCATTTCGTCTTCGGTGTAAGGCTTGGGCTCGAAGGCCGAACAGGCACTGAGCAGCACACTGACGGCAGTGAAGGTGCTAAAGCTTTTCAAAGTCGAAACTGGCATAGACAGTCCTTGTTCAATCCGTGAATGATCGGCTCATGGGGCGCTACTGCCGCGGCGCTGGGCCGCTTCACGCAGTTGCGCACGGAAGCCGCGGGCAGACTGCGGCGGTTTCTCTGGCTGCGCCACCATGTCGGTGTGCGTGGTGGCCCACAGGGAAGGGTCGGGCAGCAGGCCATCTGCGGTCAGGCTGACTACCCCATGGCGGCCGTCGACCCAGTTCTGGTCCTCGGCGCTGGCTTGGCGGCTTTGCGCTACCGCGCCAGCGACGAACTGCCCGTTGACCTGGCCAAGCTGGCTGCCCAGCGACTGGCTTTCGACCTCGGGCGTGGCGAACAGGCGCACATCGCTGCCATCGGTGCCCCAGGCCGACAGCGTCAGGCTCTGGTTGATGCGCTCGACCACCGGTGCGACGAAGATGGCCGGGCTGACGTCTGGTAGTGGCAGCCTACCCAGGGTGTCGCGGCCATCGCGCCCGAGATACGGCCCAGGGGGGATGTACGGGGTGGAAATGTCCAGGGTAATGACCAGCTGGGCCTGGTCGGTGGCCCCGGCCAGGTCGCTGATGGTGTAGGTGAACGTGTCCCTGAGCACCTGGCCAAGGCCGGCCGCCGCCAGCACCTCGCGGTTGCTCAGGTCGATGGTATAGGTGTAACTGCCGTCGGCGTTGAGTACCAGGGTGCCGTACTGGCCGCCGATGGGCTGGCCGATTACGCCGAGTGCGCCAGAACCGGCTTCCTGGCCGGTGCGGATGGCCGTTACGGTCAGTGCGTCACCCCCGTCGACATCACTGTCGTTGGGCAGCACATTACCGCTTGTGTGCGGTACCGGGACCTGGTCGCTGGCACTGTTGCTGTCGTCACGGGCGACCGGGTTGTCGTTGGCCCCCTGTACGGTGACCGTCAGGCGCGCGTCAGCGGTGATGCCGTCGGTATCGCGCATGCGGTAGGTGAACACCTCCCTGAGCGACTCGCCCGCAGTGCGCATGGCCTGCACGATCGGGTTGCTGTTGTCGACGATGTACTGGTAAGTGCCGTCGGCAGTGATCAGCAGCGTACCGTACAGGCCCAGCAGTGCCTGGCCGGCCGTGGCCGTCTGGCCATTTTCGGCGGTGTACTGCAGGACAGTTTTCGTTTCGCCGTACTGCACGCCGTCGACATCGGTGTCGTTGTCCAGCACGTTGCCGCGCGGATCGACGCCGACAGTGCCATTGTTGACGCCGCCGGCTTCCACGGCGGTGGCAGTGTCGTCATTGGCCGCGGGGTAGTCGTTACGACCGTCGACGGTGATGGTCAGCAGACCATTGGCGGTACCGCCCCAGAAGTCGGCCAGCAGGTAGGTGAAATGGTCGACCAGGGTCTGGCCGCTGGTGCGCAGTTGTTGTACCGCCTGCAGGCTGTTGTCCAGCACGTAGCTCCAGCTGCCGTCGCCATTGAGGGTGAGGTCGCCGTACTGGCCACGCAGGGCCTGTCCGACCACGGTGGCGTCGGCTGGCAGCGGGCCGTCACCGCTCCAGAAGGCCAGTACCTCGAGGGTTTCCGGGAACAGGATGTTGATGGTGTCCGGGTCGCTGTCGTTTTCCATCACATTGCCAGCGGGGTCGCTGCCCGGGATGTTGTTGTCCACGCCACCGGCTTCGATGGCCAAGCCCTGATCGGGCACGGCAACTGGCGGCTGGTTTTCGCCGCGAATGAAAATGGACAGGGTAGCGGTGTCGCTCAAACCGCCGCCATCGGTGACCTGATAGGTATAGCGCTGGATGACGAAGCCCAGCGGGCCCAGCGCGATGATGGTGGGGTCGCTGGAATTGACCACGAACCGGTAGCTGCCGTCGGCATTCAGGGTCAGGGTGCCGAAGTTGGTGGTCAAGGTCGCGCTGCCGGTGAGCGGGTCGAGGGCAGGGTTGCTGCCCTCGGCGCCCAGGCCCACGGCGGTCACTACTTTGCTGTCGTTGGCGTCGACGTCGGTGTCGTTGTTCAGCACATTGCCCGTGGGGTTGCGCCCACCGCTGCCATCGTCGTCCACGGCCACCGCATAAGCGAAATCGTCGTTGGCTACCGGGGTGTCGTAACGGCCCTCGAGGGTGATGTTGATCTGCGCCTGCGAGGTGGCACCGTCGGTATCATGCATGCGGTAGCTGAAGGTTTCGCGCAGCTGCTCGCCAGCCTTGAGTGCCTGCACGGCGGCCAGGCTGTCGTTGACGGTATAGACGTAGTTGCCGTTGGCATCGATGCTGAGCGTGCCATAGGCACCGACGACCACGGTCGCACCGGCATTGACCTGGATGAAGGTGCCGCCGGCGGCGAGGGTGCCCAGGTAGATGCCATCGACGGTCTTGCTGTCGCCGGCATCCACATCACTGTCGTTGTCCAGGGCGTTGCCGCTGCCGGGCTGCCCCGGGGTGGCGTTGTCGACGCCCCCGGCCTCGATGGCGATGGCGCTGTCGTCTGTGGCGGTGGGGGTGTCGTTGCGGCCATGGATGACCACGGTGAAGGTGGCGCTGACGACCTTGCCGTTGCCATCGCTGACGCTGTACTGGAATACCTCGGTGAGTCGGTCGGCATCGGTCCGCAGGGCCTGCACCGCGCTGTTGCTGTTGTCTACCACATAGCTGTAATTGCCCTGGGCATCGAGCACCAGGCTGCCGTAGTTGCCGACCAAGGCTTGCCCAGGGGTGCCATTGATACCATTGGGGCTGACCACTGCGCTGATGGTCAGGGTATCGCCATCCGGGTCGCTGTAGGCCCCGCGGATGCTGCCGGCAGGGTCGAGGCCCGGTTGAGCGTTGTTCAGCCCGCCGGCTTCGATGGCATCGATGCTGACCGGGTTGACGATGGGTGGGTCATTGACCCCGGTCACCGTGATCACCAGTTGCGCCTGGTCGGTCAGGCCGCCGCTGTCATGGATCTGGTAGGTGAAGATCACGTCCAGGCTTTGCCCGGCAGTCAGCGTCCGGATCGACGGCTCGGCGCTGTTGACCGCGAAGCTGTAGCTGCCGTCTTCATGGAGGGTCAGCTGGCCGAAGCTGCCGATGATCAAGCTGCCGTCGGCCAGCCGCGCCACACTGCCAGTAATGGCGGCGGGCGCGCCGTTGGCCACCGGGCTTGGCACACCACCGGCATTTTCCAGGCCGCTGCGCACGCCGTCGACCTTGAGCTGGGTGGCGGTTGGCTGGTCCAGGTTGTCGACGTCAGTGTCGGCCCCCACGCCAGCATTGCCGGTGATAACGTTACCGCTGGCATTGACCGGCGCCGGGCTGCCGTCGCTCGCCCCGGCAGTTGCGCTGCCCTGGTCGTCCACGGCTACCGGTGCATCGTTCGCACCCTGAAGGGTGATGGTCAGGATATTGACCGAGCTCAGGCCGCCGGTGTCGGCCATCTGGTAGGTGAACACCTCGCTCAGGCTCTGCCCGGGGGAGAGTGCCTGCACGGCAGCATTGTCATTAGCGAGGCCCGGGTGGGCACACTGCAACCGAAGCTACCGATCCTCATGTCGAACGACGGTCGCCTGCTCCCGCAGACGTTCGAAGGCATACAGTTCACCAGTAACGATTTCGACAACCTGACCCTCACCGCCGGCCGGCTGGAACATGCTACAGGGCGGGCTTCCACTGACCGTACGGGCCTGGCAGTGTTGGGCGGAACACGGGAGAGCGACGCACTACTGTTTGCCGGAATCGATTACAACTTCACCAAGGGGTCGCTCGTTCAATACTACGCGGCCAACCTCGAGAACTACTACACCCAGCAGTTCCTGGGGTTGCAACATACGGTCGCCTTGGGGGCAGGGCAGTCGCTAAAGGCCGACCTGCGCTACTTCGACACCGGTGCCAGTGGTGCCAACGGCTCTGCCCGCGGTCGTGCCGAGGGTTACCGGGTCAACGGTTATACCCGTGATGGTTCTGGCGAAATCGACAACCGCACCTGGAGCGCGATACTCACTTATACCCTAGGTGGGCATGGGTTGACGGGTGGTTACCAGAGCGTTTCCGACGCCAGCGCTTTTGTTCAGCCCAATCAGGGCGCCTTGCCGGAAAAAGGTGCCGCTGGCGCGAGTGTCTACCTGTTCACCGACCGCATGCTCGCCACCTTCAACCGGGCGGGTGAGCGCACCTGGTTTGGTCAGTATGGGTATGATTTTGCCGCGCTGGGCGCCCCGGGGTTGCGTGCGTCGGTGGTCTACCTCAAAGGCGATGGCATCAAGACGATCTCCGGCATTGAGCAGAAGGAGTGGGAACGCGACCTTGCACTGGACTATGTCATCCAGACAGGGCTGTTCAAAGGTGTGGGCTTGAGTTGGCGCCAGGCTGCGCTGCGCTCCGAGGTGGCAGATGCTCAAGACCAGACTCGTGTGATTATCAGCTACACCTTGGCACTGTTTTGAGCTGTGATGAAGACGCTGACCGAGATGGTTTTGTTTCTGATGCCGCGGGTGGTGGATGCTGACATATAACTATGCTAAATGACTATTTAGCGTAGTTATTATGACCCTTACCAACCTGGCTGATGCAAAAGCGTACAAATCATCAAGCCACTCCTGCTTTACGTTCAACAGCAAGGGGCGGGCGGAACCCTCCCAGCAGCCAGTCGCAATACCGCGAAACGCCTTGCTCAACCGTTAACGTTGCTGCGTCAAAACCCTGCGCGCGCAAGCGTTCCAGGTCTGCGCACGTATGACACTGGTATTTGCCACGCAGGTGATCAGGGAAATCCCCATACTCCAAAACACCTTCGAGCAATGCCATCGCCAATGAAAGTGGTGGCTGCTCTTGTTGCGCGCGCAGGCGATTGATAACAGCCAGGGCGACATCGTTGAAGGTTTGTGCTCGGCCGCTGCCGACATTGTAGAGGCCGCTCAAGTGTGGGCGGTCCAGGAAGAACAGGTTGACCTTGATCACGTCGTCCACGGACACGAAGTCGCGCAGGTGACCACCGCTGGGGTAATCGCCATAGCTACCGAACAGCATGACCTTGCCGTTGACCTGGTACTGATTGAAACAGTGCAGCGCCACCGACGCCATCTGGCCTTTATGCTGCTCATGGGGCCCGTAGACATTAAAGTAACGCAACCCGACGATCTGGCTGCGTGCACCGGGTAGCTGCCGGCGGACGTGCTGGTCGAACAGGAATTTGGAATAGCCATAGACGTTCAGCGGGCGCTCACAATCGCGCTGTTCGCGAAAGTCCTGTCCCGCGCCGTAGACCGCTGCCGACGAGGCATACAACAGCGGGATCTGCTGTTGTTGCGCAACGGCCAGCAGTTCACGGCTGAACCGGTAGTTGTTGTCCATCATGAAACGGCCGTCGGCTTCCACGGTGCTTGAGCACGCGCCTTGGTGCAGTACCGCGCGCACGTTGCCGAACTGGCCAAGCCTGAAGCGCTCGAGAAAGTCGTCCTTGTCCAGATAGTCGGCGATGTCGCAGTCGGCCAGGTTGCAGAACTTGTCGCCATCAGTCAGGTCATCGACCGCAATAATCTCGGTTTCGCTGCGTTGATTGAGCGCCTGTACGAGATTGCTGCCGATGAAACCTGCGGCGCCGGTTACGATGATGCTCATAGGAGAATCCCCGTGAGGGTGCGGAGCTTCATTTTGAGTGCGGCAGGATGAGTGACCTTAACCTGGGTCATGGAAATGAGGGTTAAGGTGATTGTGGGGCTTGAGCTGTCTTCAAATCTGCGTGGCCTGGCCTCACGTGCAAAATGCGGAGGTTCGGATAATGCATATTATGTTAAATGCAGTATTACGATAGTGTGTGCTTGTTGTGTCCGTTTCCACTAACCCCCGTTGAGATTTTCACAAAACCCCGTTCCTGAAAAAACCAAGCACTTACCCGTCCCTACCTGTTCCACCTTCCCGCCTCCGACCTCACTTCGTGATGACGCCAGCATCACCCTGCTGGTGAATAATGCGGGTATCGGAACTCACACCAGCCTGCTGGATAGTGATGTCGAACGCATGGCCGAAATGATCAGCCTCAACATCACCGCCTTGACCCGACTGACCTACGCGGCCATTCCAGGCTTCGTCGCCCACCAGGAAGGCGCCGTCATCAACATTTCGTCCATTGCAGGCCTTGTGCCAGAGCTGCTCAACGGTGTCTACGGTGGCAGCAAGGCCTACGTCACCGCCTTCAGCCAATCCCTGCAAAAGGAGCTTGCAGACAAAGGCATCAAGATTCAGGCGATTCTGCCGGGAGCCACTGCGACCGACTTCTGCAGATCGGCGGCCTGCCTGTCGAGAACCTCGATCCCGGCATCGCCATGTCCGCTCATGACCTGGTCGACAGTGCCCTGGTCGATGTGAACGCCTCGCACCACTTTCATTACAAGCGTGAAAGTCTTACTGCTTTGAGGCTGTTTTTCGAGTTGATCGAAGCGAATAACCTGTGCCCACTTTTGATTTTCATAGAGGTAGCGCCATGAAGGCTGTCGTTTACACACAACCCGGATTACCTATTCAGGACGCTCAGTCTCTGTACGACGCGGAGCTCCCGGAGCCAAAAATCGGCGCCCGCGACCTGCTTATCGAAGTCCGGGCTATTGCCGTCAACCCGGTCGATACCAAAGTTCGGGCTAGCCGTGGTGGTGAGCAACCACAAGTTCTCGGCTGGGATGCTGTCGGTGTCGTCCGTGAAACTGGCCCAGAGGTAACGCTGTTCAAGCCAGGGGATGAAGTGTTCTACGCCGGTGCCATTGATCGACCCGGCAGCTACAGCCAGCTCCATGTGGTGGACGAGCGAATCGTCGGCCACAAGCCTAAGCGCCTGGACAATGCCAGTGCCGCCGCCCTGCCTCTGACGTCCATCACGGCTTGGGAGTTGCTGTTCGACCGTTTAGCCGTCGAAGAAAATGGCGGCGAAGGTCAAAGCCTCCTGGTGGTCGGGGCTGCGGGCGGTGTGGGCTCGATCCTGGTACAACTAGCACGCAAGTTGACGCAGCTTACAGTCATAGGCACGGCCTCAAGACCAGAGACTCAAGCCTGGGTGAAAGATCTGGGAGCCCATTATGTGATTGACCACTCCGAGTCGATCCCGCTTCAGGTGGAAGAGCTCAAACTGAATCCTATTGATTACGTAATCAGCCTGACGCACACCGACACCTACCTCCCGCAATTAGTGGAGGTGCTTCGTCCGCAAGGCAAACTCGCACTGATCGATGATCCGGCACAACTGGATGTCATGCCCCTCAAGCGCAAATCGCTGTCATTGCACTGGGAGCTCATGTTCACCCGCTCACTGTACAAAACCGAGGACATGATCAAGCAGCACCAACTCCTCGAACGTGTTTCGCAGCTGGTCGATGAGGGGATTTTGAAAACAACTGTTGGGGAGCACTTCGGGAGCATTTGTGCCGACAATCTCAAGCGTGCCCACGCCTTGATCGAAAGCGGCAAGGCCCGAGGCAAGATTGTCCTGGAAGGTTTCTGATCACGGCTCAAACAAAAGCCCGCGCCATAGCGCGGGCTCATCCGCATGCGGGATCATCAGTTGTCCAATTGGTCTTTGATGATCTTGCCATCGTGTGGGTCGACCTGGAATTCATACTGCTTGCCGTCAGCTTTCATGCCTTCCCCTTCCCAATGTCCGTCATCGGCCTCGATTTTGGTGATTTGCGTGTATCCGGCGCCCTTCAAAGTGGCTTCAGCCTGATCTTTGGTCACCTTCCAATCAGCACCAGGCTGGTCAGCCCATGCTGCAGAGCTTGCCAGTGCGCCAACCATGGCGAGGCCAGTGAACAGTCGAGTCATCGCTTTCATCGCTAACTTCCTTTTTCGTGACAGTTAACGATCCGACCCGCACGCTGGTCTCGCGGTTCACTTTGCGTGGTGGCCGACACTGTGTCCACATACCCCCTTCCAAGATCGCACCAGGTAGCGAGGGCTGATAGTGATTGCCGGGCCACCGACAGGAACCAGTTATCTCGTTAGAATTACCTAGCCGAGAACGGGGTATTCGCCAAATCCACTTTGCCTGCTCAGACTGGTTCAGAGAACGCTATGACTGATGAAAAGAACGATGATCGCCCTGTTTACCAGGCAGCCTGCCACTGCGGGACGGTGCGCTTCTCATTGCGCTTGACCGATGGTTTGCGTACCGCGCGTAGGTGCAATTGCTCGCTCTGCCGCATGCGTGGTGCCGTGGCGGTATCGGCCAACCTGAGTGATATCACTGTCACTGAAGGGGAAGAGGCGCTCACCCTCTATCAGTTCAACACACGCGAAGCTAAACACTACTTCTGCTCCAAATGCGGCATCTACACCTTTCACCAGCGCCGCTCCAAGCCAGACCAGTACGGGGTCAACGTGGCCTGTGTCGAGGGCATGAGCCCATTTGACTTCCCCGAAGTACCCGTTTACGAAGGCCGAACTCATCCCAATGACCGCGTTGGGAGAGGCTTTGAGGTCGCAGGATGGCTGAGATACAAAAGCTAGGATCTCGTCGTGTATTCAGTGCACGGTCTCATTCAAAAGACCCGCCAT
The DNA here is from genome assembly GCF_013179515.1 of Pseudomonas sp. CM27. Classification (GTDB taxonomy): domain Bacteria; phylum Pseudomonadota; class Gammaproteobacteria; order Pseudomonadales; family Pseudomonadaceae; genus Aquipseudomonas. The sequence goes on along the minus strand of NZ_JABMCN010000017.1, from coordinate 17,438 downwards.
ATGAGGCTGGTAGTCAATGAGTGGGATAGTTCAAACCTAGCGGGATTTTGCCTGCCCAGAATGTCCTGAAATAATTAGTCCGCGTGATACAAGCGAAACGGTCTAGGCTGTCCTGATGGAGATGTAATCAGGAGGCAAGGAATTGAGGAGGCTTACGCCAAGCGGCCCGGTGAGACGACTACGCGGGCAATGGCCTGGGGAACGAGTAGAGGCTGCTCACTTGCTGAAATGGGAGCCAAGATGGCGGCGGAGCCAGTGCTTGTCCGCACGTGAAGAGGCTGAACACCATGGCAAATCAAATGGCCGAGCTGGACGCGTACCTTGAACTACTCGCCCACATAGCCGACGAGCTTGAACAGCAAGTAGGGCCCTGCCCCACTACTCGACCCATGATGATCGCGTGGCTGACGGAATGGATTCGAAGTCCTGATGCTCTGGGCGAAATCAGGCGTGAGCTGCCTCGCCTGCCCCAGATATTGAAATCGGCATACCGCGAATGGGCTCACCTGGGTAGCGGCCAGTAGGTTGCCGCCACCAACACTGCTAGCCGAGAGCTATAAGGCGATGTGGCATAGCCACGGGTATGAAGTCTCGTCCGGTCAGTTGATTGCACCAGGTATTCCTGCACCTGCTGAGCACGCCTTGATAGTGCGCGGTCAGTTCATGACGAGGCAAGCCGCTCGATCAGGGGCAATCTATTTATCTCCGGCCGCGCGAAAAAATACCCTTGCATCAAATCAATCCCGAGCGCCCCCAGCGTTTGGCTCTCTGCGTCAGTCTCAATCCCCTCGGCTACAAGGGTGATGCCCAGCCGCTCGGCTACCAGGACGATACCGGCGACGATGGCTTGGCGAACTGGATCCTGACTGATTCCCCGAGTGAGTGCCATATCCAGCTTGAGTACGTCCGGCTGGAATTCCGCAAGCAGATTCAGACCTGAGTAACCCGAGCCGAAGTCGTCTATCGCAGTGGTGAAGCCCTGTCGGTCGTATTCCTTGAAGATTGCCTTCAAATGCTCAGTGTCTTCGATCCGCTCGCCCTCGGTCACTTCGAACATGAGCCGATTTGCAGGGAAGTCGAACGTTCGCGTGGCCTCCAGGGTCGCCCGAATGCAGGTGCTGGCCCGGTAGACGGCATTGGGCAGAAAGTTGATGCTCAATTTACATTCCGTCTTCCGCCCCAAGCCAAGCGCAGCAGCCTGCTCGATGGCCTTCACTCGGCAGGCCTGATCGAAGCGGTACAAATTGTGAGGCGTCACCTGGGCCAGAATGTCCGAAGCGCCTTCACCGTTCAGGCCCCGAACCAGTGCCTCATAGGCGAATGGTCTCCCTGAAGGGACATGGATGATAGGCTGAAACGCCATTGTAAAATCGAAACCCAGGCTCGCAGCGTCGCGACATTGAGAGCAGCCAATCGCTGTAAAGGGCTGAGGGAAGACAGGCTTGCTCATAAGTAGTAGTCGATGTACGTGAGTCCGGCTCTTGAGAATGCTTGAATTCCCTTCATAAGCCAATCTCTGCCCATCCTCGCTGGCTCTGGGTGGGTTCCAGAAAGCATCTCATCAGCACACATCCTGGGCGCGTCTCTCGTTCGCTTCACCGGGGGGCCGTATGATCAAGGTGAACCTTCCCTCGATGTTGACCCAAAGCTCTCGGGGCATGCTGAGTTCGAAGTGAATCAGCCAACCTCCATCTCCAAGTCCGAATACATCCCGTCCATACCGGGCTACCTCAATCTCACTGATGCACAGCGCGTCCGCGATCTCTTTATCAGTTGGTGCGCAATGCATCTGCATACTCCCAAGCGCTGACCGAGTGAGTGAGGTCATAAAACTCGACATACCGAAATGGTATCCGCATAACGCAGACCTTCGGCCAGGAACATGATTGAAATCGCAAATTCTTGGAAGCCCAGCGCGTCCCTGGCTGGGCCCGACCCGTTACTTCTCGAGCGTAGCAGCTTGATTGCCGCCCTCTTCGGCAATCGCTGACAGCTTCTCGTCAGCGGCTTTTTCTTCTGCGAGTGTGTCTGCCAATAGCGAGGCGGCCTCTTTCATGCCCAGGTGCTTCGCCATTGCAATCAAGGTGCCGTAACTGGCGATCTCGTAATGCTCGACCTTCTGGCATGCCCCTATGAGCGCCGCATCGAGCACTGCCCCCTTCTCGATTTCATCCAGCAGCTCTTTGCTTTCCTCAACCAGCCCCTCCATGGCTACGCACTTCATCCGCTTGAGTTTCAATCCAGCCGACTCTACCAACTGGTCAATGCGCTCTATCTGCCCCTGGGTTTCCGCCAGGTGTGAGGTGAACGCATCAGCCAAAAGCGGGTTGGTAGATGCCCGAGCCAAGCGCGGCAATGCTTTGGTGATCTGCTTCTCAGCGCTGTACACGTCCGAAAGCTCATGGATGAACAGATCTTCAACTGTCTTGCGAGCAACCATCGTCATTCTCCTTGGGTGTGAAAATCGGTGTTACTGCAGGGTGTGGCTCACCAGACTCTTGTGTAAGGACTCAGTCGGAAGCTTCAGGGGCAGATCGTTAGGCAGCACCGAGCCTACGCCGAACATGCCTATCGCCATCTTCACTCGCATCGCTCGGCAAGCCAGGCGCGAGTCGGCCTCAAACTCTGCCACCGCCGTGCTCATCAAATGCTCGAAGCCGATGTCAGCCTGAGCCTTATCCCTTCTTCTCGAAGTGCTCATTGCGGCCTCCTTCAATTCAGTCATCTTTGCCGTTGACCAAACCAGAACCCAGATCCGCACCGGTGACCGGATTACTGGTTGGATCGGACATCGTTCGCAGTTTCATGGCTTCCAGAACCGCCAGATCAGGCGCGGCCAGTTCCACCGAAGCAGTGCCATCTCCGCCATCAACGGCAGCCGATGGGTTCTCGACGTATTCCCATTCCTCGCCTTCATTCCAAGGGCCGCGCACATTCGGTTCACCCGACATGTTGAAATACTTGTTGGTGAACTCCGGCATGCCTGGAAGCTTGCCTTGAGGGAAGTTTGGCTGAATGGCGTGCAGCGCTTTTTCAAAAGAAAGCTGGTGCGCGATCTCCCGAGTCATCAGGAAGCCCAGGGCCTCTTTCACGCCTGGGTCGTCCGTCACGTTCATCAGGCGCTCGTACACGATCTTCGCCCGCGCTTCGGCAGCGATGTTGGAGCGGAAATCAGCCGTCGGTTCGCCGATGGTGTCGACATAGGCCGCACTCCACGGAACCCCTGCCGAGTTGGTGAGCGGAGCGCCGGCCCCATAGAGAATGCTGGTAATATGGGAATCGTTACCGGCCCCATTGATGGCTCGGTACAGCTCTCCCTCCTCCTCAACGCCCTCGGCAAGTCGGCCCTTGGCACCCTTGTTAAGCATCACGATGATCGAACCTACAATCTCCAGGTGACTCAGCTCCTCGGTGGCGATGTCCATCAGCAAGTCTTTGCGGCCTGGGTCATCCTCGGCGAGCGCCTGGGTGAAGTAACGACTCGCAGCGGCAAGCTCACCCTGAGCGCCGCCAAACTGCTCCAGAAGCAAGTTTGCAAGGCCGGGATTGGGCTGAGCGACGCGCACCGTATATTGCAAGCGCTTATTGTGAATAAACATATTTTTCTCCTCGCGGCTGATCAAGCGCCCAAATAAATGCGCGCCGTCTATGGATGGGAGCCAGTTGCACTCGATACGTGCTAGCGCACCACGCGTTTTCAGGACGAAAGGAAAAGTTGAAAAGGTTCAAGCCAAGTTTTATAAAAATATAAAAATAACCTCACCCCAACAGTTAGCGCCTAAGTTAACCACTGAATCAGTTTGTCTGAACTTTGTAACTGTCCATGGCTTCCCCTGCATAACCTCTGAACCTGATGCAGGAGAAAGCACCATGCGAGCACTGACCTACCACGGAGCAAACGATGTCAGGGTCGATACCGTCCCGGACCCCATCATCATGGAGGCGGACGATATAATCCTTCGGGTCACTGCAACCGCGATCTGCGGTTCTGACCTGCACCTGTATCGCGGCAAAATCCCTGAAACCGAACACGGCGACATCTTCGGCCACGAGTTCATGGGCATCGTCGAAGACGTCGGCAGAGACGTGACGAACCTGCAGGTTGGCGACCGTGTAGTGATCCCGTTTGTGATTGCCTGCGGTAGTTGCTTCTTCTGCCAGCACGATCTGTTTGCCGCCTGCGAAACCACAAACACCGGTCGCGGATCGATCCTCAATAAAAAAGGCATTCCACCAGGCGCAGCGCTGTTTGGGTACAGCCATCTGTATGGCGGCATCCCTGGAGGCCAGGCCGACTATGTCAGAGTACCCAAAGGTAACGTCGGGCCGTTCAAAGTGCCGACCACCCTCGCTGACGACAAAGTGTTGTTCCTCTCCGACATCCTTCCCACCGCTTGGCAAGCGGTCATCAATGCCGAGATCGGCCAAGGTTCGTCGGTAGCGATCTACGGCGCTGGGCCAGTGGGCCTACTGAGCGCCGCCTGCGCACGGATGCTGGGTGCTCACACCGTCTTCATGGTGGACGACAACGACTACCGCCTGGCCTACGCCCAGGAAGCCTACGGCGTCATCCCGATCAACTTCGAAAACGATGACGATCCCGCCGACAGCATCATTCGTCAGACACCCGGCATGCGTGGCGTAGACGCGGTCATCGATGCGGTCGGGTTTGAGGCCAAAGGCAGCACCACGGAAACCGTGATGACGGCTTTGAAACTGGAAGGCAGCAGCGGCAAGGCCCTGCGCCAGAGCATCGCGGCTGTGCGACGTGGCGGCGTCGTCAGCGTCCCCGGTGTCTATGCAGGGTTCATTCACGGCTTCATGTTCGGTGATGCCTTCGACAAAGGCCTGACCTTCAAGATGGGTCAGACCCACGTCCAAAAGTACCTCCCCGAGCTACTCGAACACATCGAAGCCGGACGCCTCCAGCCCGAGCTGATCGTCACCCACCGCCTTGCGTTGGAGGAGGCAGCCATGGGCTACAAGATGTTCGATCAGAAAGAGGACAACTGTCGCAAGGTGATCCTTGTTCCAGGGGCTGCATCAGGGACACTGGGCCCTGACTTCGTGTAGAGGGGTAATGGTCATGAACGGTGTCGCCAGCTATTTCTGGATTGCCGTAGCGGCAATTCTTCTACTCGTCGACCTGTGGGCCATTGTCAGCGTGTTTCGGAGCGACAAGACAGATGCCGTCAAAGCGGCGTGGGCCCTCCTGATCGTGGCACTACCGCTTGTTGGTCTGGGCATATGGGGCGTTGCTGGCCCGCGAGGAATCAAGCGAGGCACTGGGCCCACTTCTGACGAGCACAGCAAAGGCTGACATTTCTTGGCACCACCTGGAGGGACATGCACAATGGTCGATCAAGCGACAGGTATGAAATCCGGTGAGCGCTACCGTGTGGAAAACATGGAGCGAGCGCATCAGTTTTCAGGATTCTTTCAAGACGGGAAGTATTACCTAGGCCCTGAGCTTCTCACAGCTGTGGGATGGCTCGAAGGTACACGCTTCATCTACGACAGCCTGGATGCTGAAGGTGAACCCGTGTTTCCAGACAAAGAGGCAGGTACGGTCGAAGGCCTGACCTTGAACCTGGTCGATGGCACCGCCCTTGAGCTGTCTCTGGTCGCGGCCGATGAAATCATCGCCCCGTTCGATCACTGCAGCACTGGCAAAGAGCAACAAGCGCCCAGCAGTGGATTCCTGTGAGGGGGCCGCTGCGCGGAAAAGTCGTGGTAATCACAGGGGCATCCAGCGGCATAGGCCGCGCCGCCGCACACGCCTTCGCCTGCAAAGGCGCACGCTTGGTGCTCGCGGCCCGCGATGAAGAAGCGTTATTTGACGTCCTGGATGAATGCACTGATTGCGGGACGGATGCGATAGCGATCATGACCGATGTCACGCACAGTGACCAGGTTCAAGCGCTGGCCGCGCAGGCCTCGGAATTTGGCCACGGACGGATCGACATCTGGATCAACAACGCCGGAGTTGGGGCGGTCGGAAACTTCGAGGATACCCCACTGGAAGCTCACGAACAGGTTATCCAGACCGATCTGGTCGGATACCTGCGAGGGGCCTACGTCGCCCTTCCCTTCTTCAAAGCGCAAGGTAGCGGCATTCTGATCAACACCCTGTCGCTGGGGAGCTGGGTGGCCCAGCCCTATGCAGCGGCTTATTCGGCGAGCAAGTTCGGCTTGCGTGGACTGACCGAGGCGCTGCGAGGGGAGCTGACCGAGTTTCCCGCCATCCATGTGTGCGACATCTATCCAGCAGTCATGGACACACCTGGCTTCCGAGACGGCGGCAACTACACGGGACATGCGCTGACACCGCCAAGCCCCATCTACGATCCCGAACGGGTAGCCAAGGCAATGGTGGCCTGTGCAATCACACCTCGAGCTCACACAACGGTCGGCACTGCTGCTCGCCTCGCGCACCTGGCCAGCTACCTGGTACCAGGTATGTCTTTGTTGTCTGGGTGGGTGACGCGGTGGGGGATAAATCGCAGCCCTTTAGCCGAAACATCCTCAGGCAACCTCTTTGAACCTCCAAGTGGTACGAGGGGGATAGACGGAGGCTGGAGGAAGCCGAAAGACAAAACGCGACTGCTGATCGGCGCAGCTGCGCTTGGAGTCATTGCAGGTTTAACAATCGCCCGCTCACAACGCAGGAAAAACTAGAAAGGCACCATCTGCAGCTGGATATGGACGGAGCGTCTCAGACGACCACGTCCATGCCCAAACCCTACGTCGATCCAATTCTTGAGGGATCATCGTCCCCTGCGACCGCTCTGAGATAAGCAGCATCAGCCTCCAGACGAAAGCTCTATGTCGCAGAGGGTTTTGTTGGTCGAAGACAATGACATCCTGCGCAGGCTAATGGCCGAAGCCGTGACACACTTGGGCTATCCGGCCGTCGAATGCAGCAATGCCCACGATGCCCTCGGTAAGTTAAACGCCTAGCCGTTTGATCTCGTCATTACTGACCTGAACATGCGAGGCACCACAGATGGGCTTGGGCTCGCCAAAACGATCTGGTCAACCAACCCGACCTGCCCGTAGTAATCGTCTCTGGACAACCCGTCACGGAAACATACGGCTGTTCGTCAGACCCAGCAAATGTAAAAAAAGATTTCTGAATGGTTTTGGGGTCAACCGAAACATGCAACGTGTTCAAAAGGAAAAGCATCGTGAAATTCGCGCAGTTCTGCCAATGGCTATCCAAGCGTGCTGGCAGGCCAAGTACCTTCTTCATCGCCGTCGTACTGATTGGAATGTGGGCAGCCTCAGGGCCATGGTTTCACTACAACGATACATGGCAGCTCATCATCAACACCTCCACGACGATCATCACCTTCCTGATGGTTTTCCTGATTCAGAACACCCAAAACCGGGACAATGACATAATCCACCTCAAGCTGGACGAGCTTATTCGGGCGACAAAGTCTGCCGAGCGCTCCGTCCTTGACCTTGAAGCACTGGACAATAAGCAGCTGCGAGCCCTGCGCAAGGAGTATCGGGCGATGGGCGAGAATTGTGATCAGCAAGCAGCAGCAGGCAACCCTTATACGGACGCCGATCCCGCCCAACCCCCCAGCGAAGACGCCATGAGATGAGGTGAAATTTTTTTCAGGCAGTGGAAGTGAATTTTGCCGGTGAAAGCGATGTCGGAATGATATCGCACGTCACCATGCCGCTGGGGCAGATCAAGGACGGATGGCTTTTCCGACGTGCGCTTGAATGCGAGCACCCTGATGATAGAACCACGACTCCCTGATTTCACTTCCTCCGTTCTCTTGGTCGAGGATGAACCCGCTTTGCGAGAACTGATAACCATGCTGCTGGAAGACTTGGGCGCATCCGTCACCGCTCTGGCAACGGCCGACGACGGCATTGCTGCGCTGAAGCTGCAATCCTGGTCGTTGGTGATCACTGATGTCCGGACTCCAGGCGTCGCAACAGGACTCCACCTGGCCTGGATCGCACATAAGGAACTGCCGGATACTGCCATCATCGTATCCAGCGGCTATCACCCTGAAATGGATGAGGCGCTACCCCAGGGGATCCAATTCCTCCAAAAACCTTGGTCGCTGGAACGCTTCATTGAGTGCGTAAGGCCTCATCTCATGAAGGATGTTGATCAACGTCCTGCTGCGTGATGCCAGGGTTACGAGCCAACGCTCGGGACGCCGTGTAGGTGGCCACCACTTCTTTGATCGGGGCCAGCCCGCTGGGGATAGGCGTATATGAAATGATTCGCAATGTTATTTGTATAAAATCTGGCACTAGGTTTCAGATTCCCTGGCTGGTCTAATCGGCGTCATCTATTGCGCACAGGGCCAACGTCGCAGTCTTTGGGAATGAACTACGCTTCAGAAAAAACCGCAGATCGAAGACGCATTGCAGAAGGTCGTTACGGCCGAATGCAGGGTGGTAAGGGAATGGCCATTCTTCGGGATCCGAGACCCACATCACCATCGTCAAGGTGCGCACAGTGAGAATCAAACAGCTCCAGATTGCCGCTCTCTCACTCACGCTTCTCCTTGGTGGATGTACAGCACCCAACACCCCCTACGAACCCACTCAGGCCTTGCCTGCAAACGATTCGGCGTTCGGTCGATCTATCCATACCCAGGTTGCTCCACATCACGGTCAATCGGGGTTCCGCCTATTCCCGGAGAGTGCCGAAGCTTTTGCCGCCCGCGCGGAGCTGATTCGTAGTGCTCAGAGCAGCATTGATTTGCAGTACTACATCGTCCACGACGGTATCAGTACTCGGATACTGCTGAGCGAGTTGCTCCGCGCGGCCGACCGTGAAGTGCGCGTCAGGATTTTGCTCGATGACACCACCAGCGACGACCTCGAGCAAACCCTCGCGACACTGGCGAGGCATCCGCATATACAGATCCGGGTATTCAACCCTCTTCATTTGGGCCGCAGTACCGTCGTGACACGCACGATGGGGCGACTCTTCAACCTTTCCCAGCAACACCGGCGAATGCACAACAAATTGTGGGTGGTGGACAACTGTGTGGCCATCGTCGGTGGGCGCAATCTGGGGGACGAGTATTTCGATGCGGAGCCCAACAGAAATTTTACTGACGTTGACATGCTCAGTGTCGGCCCGGTCGCAGAACAGTTGGGACATAGTTTTGACGAGTACTGGAACAGTGGCCTCAGCAAGCCCATCGAGCAGTTCATATCGTTCAAGCCGACCAGCAGAGATCTGAAAGATCTTCGGACTCGGCTGGTTGCGTCCCTAGAGGAAACTCGCACCCAGAATCATGCGCTCTATCGGCAATTGATGAGCTATACCACCCAGCCACGCCTGAATGACTGGCGCAGGGAGTTGATCTGGGCCTGGAACAAAGCGATGTGGGATGCACCGAGCAAGGTACTGGCAAGTGGTGAACCTGCTCCGCACTTGCTGTTGGCCACCCAGTTGGCACCCGAGCTCAACGGGGTCAACAAGGAGCTAATCTTGGTGTCGGCCTATATGGTACCTGGCCATCCGGCAGTGGTGTACCTGACCCGTCGAGCCGACGCCGGCGTGTCGATCAGCTTGCTGACCAACTCTCTGGAGGCCACCGATGTACCGGCTTCGCACGGTGCTTACGCGCCCTATCGCAAGACCTTGCTCGAGCATGGTGTGAAGTTGTTCGAGTTACGTCGCCAAGCCGGTGGTCGGAGTGATAGCGATACCAGGCCGCATTTCTCTCACAAGGGATCCTCCAGCAGCCCCTCCAGTAGCTCCGACTCCAGCCTGCATACCAAAGCGATGGTGTTCGACCAACAGAAAGCGTTTGTCGGTTCGTTCAATTTCGATTCGCGCTCTTTGCTGTGGAACACCGAGGTCGGTGTGTTGGTTGATGATCCACAGCTCGCCGGACGGATGCGCGAACTGGCTCTGGAGGGCATGGCACCTGCCCTGAGTTACCAGGCCCGGCTGGAAGATAATCATCTGGTCTGGGTCACCGAGGACAATGGCCAACAACGCACGTTGACCACTGAACCGGGGGGCTGGTGGCGGCGCTTCAATTCGTGGCTCAGCAGCACGATAGGGCTTGAAAGGATGCTATAGCGTGGGTAGGACAAATCATGCGCAAGTGGAAGAAAGGCCCCCGGCGGGTCGTCAGCCAACTGATCACGGCAGTGAGTATTTGCGTGATCGCAATCACCGTTGCCACGCGGGTATTCGCCTTATCTCAAACCGCTAATGAAATAAGGAGCCTGCTAGAGTTTGTAGAAAAAAGTGACTGCAGATTTATTCGTAACGGCGCCGACTATTCAGGCCCCAGAGCCCGAGCGCACCTGGAGCAGAAGCTCAATTATCTCGAAAGCAAGAACATGGTGAGAAGCGCGGAAGACTTCATTGACCTTGCTGCAACTAAAAGTAGTGTTAGTGGCCGTGCCTATGAGGTGCGATGCTCAGGAGATGTAGAACCAGCAAGCGTGTGGTTGCACAGAGAGCTACAAAAGCAACGGGAGGTTCGCTGATCTCTACGTGAGCAAGTACCTATATAAGGCGCTGTCATCAACATCTCGTCCATTGCAGGCCTTGCGCCAGAGCTGCTCAACGGTGTCTATGGTGGCAGCAAAGAAATGCTCGAACGCTGCCGTGGAGAAAGCTCGCGAGCAGCCACTTGTACAACCCGTGGCTGCTCGCATCGCCGACCTCGATTTCAAGGTGAGCAGCAGTAATGGTGATCACCCTTTCGAACGTCTCGGATCAGTAGACCGCGGGTAGGTACGTTCTTCCTCAATGGTGCCGTCGGCTTTGTGGATCTTCACCGATCCAGTTTTGCCGTCAAAAAAATCGGCCAGTAAACCCACCAACTCCTGCTTTGTCGAGGCCCGCTTGGAGGCCCGGACAGCGCCTGCTTTTTTGAGCTCCCAACCATCGGGGGTTTGACTCAGATGATAGTTCTCCATTGCCTTGCTCCTCTGACCTGGATGGATTCACCGTCGTCCTCCATGTCTTGCTCGGCCTCGTCAGCATCAGTGGCGTCGGCGTCATTCATGGGTGGTGACGTGGGCTTTACCGGGTCATTGATATAGGGAACGCCACTGGGGCCCTGCTCTTCAGTTCCTGCTGTATTGGGCTGCATAATTAGTCCTCCTGCAGATGTTTGAGGACACACTCACGCCAACGTTCGATCGGAAAAGATATCAGCATTCTGGGTCAATAGCGGGGGTGTTGCGCAGGTGCAGCCTTCCGCTGCTCTACTTCTGCGTGGTTATCCAGCTATCGTGCATCCTCGCAGAAGCGGTGGATGGATTGGCACGCCGCACGCAGCGAGGAACGGTTGACCTACTGAAGGCGTAGTCGCCTTGACGGTACCCTTGACCGATATACCCCGCCCGAACACTGGGAAGCCATGCGCTTCAAGCGCGGCGATGGGGTCACCTGGATGGCCCCATCGCCCTTGGTCCTCATAAGCTCATGCTCAGCAAGATACTTGCGATCGCGATGTGAGAAAGGTGAGGAATGCCGCGACCAAAAGAATAGCCGCGCTCGCGATGAACGTGCTTCGGTACCCGCTCGCGTCGAACAGCACACCGCCCACTGTTGAGCCCAGTGCAATGCACAACTGAACGACAGCTACCATCAAGCCACCGCCGGCCTCAGCGTTGTCTGGCATCGCTTGGGCTACCCAGCTCCACCATCCAACAGGAGCAGCTGTGGCCATCAGGCCCCACAGCCCCAAGAGCACTGCTACAGGAACGACCCAGGCCCCCATGGGGATTAACGTGAGAGCGATTACCGCCATCAAAATCGAGATAATGATCAGGGTTCGGTAGAGTCCCCTTTTGAGGAAAGTGCCTATCAAGGCGGTGCCGATGAAGCCCGCCACCCCGATGACCAGCAGAACGAGCGACAGCGTGGTGATACCGACATGAGTCACGGTTTCAAGAAAGGGTCGCACGTAGGTGAACAGAGCAAACTGGCCCATGAAGAACGCACCACTGGCAGCCATGCCCAATGCTACAGGCCGCTTTCTGAGCAGTCTGAAAACATTGCTGGAGGTGGCGCGACGTGGAGCAGCTCTCATGGAGGGCAAGCTAAACCATTGCCAAGCCAGAACCATAAGGGCGACGGGTACCAGTGCAAGAAAGGCACCGCGCCATCCGACCATAGCGCCCAGATAGCTTCCCAATGGGGCGGCAATGACCGTTGCCAGAGCGTTACCGCTGTTGAAGATCGCAAGCGCTTTAGGCACCTGTTCACTGGGTACCAGCCTCATTGCCGTCGCTGCGGACATCGACCAGAAGCCCCCAATGACAACGCCAATAAGCGCGCGACCGACCATATAGACCAAGTAATTCGGAGCAAAAGCGACAACTGCGCCTGAGACGCCCATCAACGCGGTGAAGCCCAGCAACATCGCCTTTCGATCCATACTGCCGGCGATCCACGTGATCGACAGGCTTGTGAGAACCGCGAAGGCACCCGAAATCGCGATACCTTGGCCCGCCATGCCTTCGGTGATATGGAGGTCAGCAGCGATGGGTGTAAGCAGACTAACCGGCATGAATTCGGATGCGATGAGCGCAAAAACACAGAGGGTCATTGCGAATACGCCGCTCCAGTAGGCGCGCGGCTCACCGTAAGTTTTTGAGGTCGCAGAGCCTGACGTGGCGCTGCTCATTTGATTTGTCATGGATTCCTCGCTGTGTGTACCAACGGGCTGACGCAACTGACCGCGCCCATTCAAAGACTGGGCGTCCTTGTCATTGGCGCCAGGCGTGTTTCAGCTCGTCAGGGGCTTACGTTCAAGCCAGGTGCTGCTGGAAGAATGCTGTCAACTTGTCGAAAGGGATCTTGTCCATGCGGTCGTACAAATCCACGTGATCCGCATTGGGGACAATCAACAGCTCTTTAGGGTTCGAGGCTGCCTTGAACACGTCCTCGGAGTAATAACGCGAGTGAGCGTTCTCGCCAGCGACCAGTAAAATTGGGCGTGGAGAGATCATTTCGATGTTCGCGTACATTGGGAAGTTGAAGAACGACACGGGAGTGGTTGCCGTCCACGCCGTTGTCGAATTAACCCCTCTGGGGTGGAAGCCGCGAGCAGTACGGTAGTAATCGAAGAATATCGCCAATACCGGGTTCGGATCTTTCGGCAGCGTTTCTGGCAATACACGCTGGCCCTTCACGATGTTGCCATTCTCATCAAACGGTACTTCGTGGTAGCCCAACGCAGGCTTGCCAAGCTGTGCATCAGCCCAACGCTGCTGGCTCAGGTAGTCGACCACCTGGTGGCGTTGCTCTGTGGTGTAACTGTCTTTGTAGCTTCGGCTCATGCTACGGGACATGTCGTACATCGATGCAGTGGCGACCGCTTTGATTCGGGAGTCGCTTGTGGCTGCAGTCAGTGCCATCCCGCTGTAACCACAGATGCCAATGACGCCAATGCGGTTTCGGTCGACGTAGGGCAGCAGCCCCAAGAAGTCGATAGCAGCGCTGAAGTCTTCGGTGTTGATATCGGGGGATGCGATGTTTCGGGTTTCGCCACCGCTTTCGCCTGTAAACGAAGGGTCGAAAGCGACTGTGACAAAGCCGCGCTCAGCCATCACCTGAGCGTACAGACCGCTGGCTTGTTCTTTGACAGCCCCGAAGGGGCCACTGACTGCTAACGCTGGCAGTTGCGTGCCTGCCGTGTTTTTCGGGCGGTACAGGTCGGCCGCTAAAGTAATGCCATAGCGGTTTTTGAAAGCTACCTTCTGGTGGTCGACTTTGTCGCTCTTGGGAAAGGTTTTGTCCCACTTGCTGTCGAGCTGCACGCCGCTTGTGGCAAAGGCACCATCAGGAAGCGCTGCACCCACGCTAATCGCTGCAATTCCGGTGCTGGTCATCCTCAACAATGTGCGACGCCCAACACCAGGCTTTACTACGTCCGGGTGATCTAGAGGGATTTCAGTAGGCTCGGTCATTTGGCAGTCCATATGCGACCCGTTGATGATGACTACAATGGTCTGCTCCAATAGCCCATCTGACTAGCTACTTAATACTTACAAAACCTATAAGCTAGGCTAATCAATAATCTGTGCGATACTTGCGGCATGGCCAAACGCAACTTCAACGATCTGCTTTCATTCGTCACTGTCGCCCGCGAGAAAAGCTTCACGCGTGCAGCTGCGCTGCTGGGCGTGTCCCAGTCGGCCCTAAGCCAAACCGTGAGTGGCTTGGAAGCGCGCTTGCAGATTCGGCTCCTGACTCGTACTACTCGCAGCGTCTCACTGACCGTTGCGGGTGAGCGCCTGCTGAATGCCATCGGGCCCCGTTTTGATGAGATTGAAGCCGAGCTGGACGAGCTGACGGATCTGCGAGACAAACCAGCGGGAACGGTAAGGATCACAAGCGGTGATCACATCTTGCGCACGACCTTGCTGCCCAAGCTCACGCCTTTTTTGCTTGAACACCCCGACATAAACATCGAGTTTGATGTGAGCTACGGCCTCCGGGATATCGTCAGCGACCGCTTCGACGCAGGTGTTCGTATGGGCGACACGATCGACAAGGATATGATCGCAGTGCCCATTGGCCCACAGCTACGCATGGCCGTTGTTGCCTCTCCGGCGTACTTCGCGGAACACCCGAAGCCAAAAACACCCAAAGACCTTATCCGCCACAGATGCATAAATCAGCGGATGCAGAGTTCAGGGGGGCTCTACGTTTGGGATTTCCAGAAAAGGGGCCGACAGGTGAATGTCCGTGTGGATGGGCAACTCACGTTCAACACCTCACCTAATATCGTCGACGCTGCAGTTGCAGGATTAGGTGTTGCCTGGCTTCCCGAAGAGGAATTTGCTCCTCACCTGAAAGATGGGAAGCTGGAGCGTGTGCTGGAAGACTGGTGCCCCCCATTTGCGGGCTACTACCTTTACTACCCAAGCCGTCGCCAACCCTCACCCGCTTTTACCTTGGTCGTTCAAGCTTTGCGGTACCAATTCCAGGCCGTCCTATGAGCTTTCCTGATCTGGCAACGAGCGGAACCACTGAGCGTACGGCGTGTTATCAGCTTTATAGCGGTTGTAGTCCGGGCTTCCGTCGCTCCACCATACAGGCCCCCTCTCCCCCAATGCCACCTTCGCTTGATTTACCGCTACTCGAGCGATACGCATCTGAACTGCATCGCTTGATGCCTTCGCTTCCTTCACGGCTCGCCTAGCTTTCATCAGGTCGTGCACCAAGTGCTGACGCTGTTCGTCAGAAAGCGCGGGATTGCTGCAGCGCCAAAGCTGGCCTTTAACTACGAAATAGCGACCGTCTGGTGTCGTTGGATGCATAGTACAGACTCGTGAGCGGATACCTCTCAGACAACCGAATCGCGCCAGGGGCTGCAAAAGGTATTTTTGCCAAAACTGAAGGCGTAGTCGGAAGAGTACAGCGCCGCACGTGTTTTGGAATGAACGTTCATGGCCCATCCCGACTCCACCTGATGCTCTCGCAGGAACGAGGGCAGCACCTGCGATTTTTCCAAGGAGACGGAACCATGAGCCTCACCCTGCGTTGCCTGAAATGCGATGGAAAGCAGCTCGTTCAGCCGATCAGACTGCATCGCAAATCACTGATTACCTGCAGAGGCTGTGGGACCATCAGTCATCACGGCGATCTTGTCGAAGCGGCAGGGCTGCGCCTCATGGCCAAGCTCAAGCAGCAGCTGAAAGCTGGTTAAATGCCGCATGTATTTCATCTAGGTCCCCACCAAGGCAATACGATCCCCTAAAATTGGCTTTCTCCAATTACGGGTATGTGAAAGCTCTCAATGGATCATCCAGTATGACCACCAGCCGTCAAGCCGACCGCAGCCCGTGGGCTGTCTTCGTGATTTTCCTTCGCCTGGGGCTGACATGCTTTGGTGGGCCTATTGCGCATCTTGGCTATTTCCGCAATGAGTTTGTGGTGCGACGACATTGGCTGAGCGAGCGTAGCTACGCTGATCTGGTTGCCCTTTGCCAGTTTCTACCGGGGCCAGCCAGCAGCCAGGTGGGGATCGCATTGGGGCTTTCACGTTCTGGCTACTGCGGCGCATTAGCCGCCTGGCTGGGCTTTACCCTCCCCTCGGCGATTGCCATGATCCTCTTCGCACTGGGTATCGCCAGTTATGGCGCTGCCATGCCCGCCGGGGTGTTACACGGTTTGAAGGTGGTTGCAGTGGCGGTTGTTGCCCAAGCGGTATGGGGTATGGGTCGCAATCTTTGCCCCGACCCACCTCGTATCACGATCATGATGGTTGCCACCTGCCTTGCGTTGTTCGTCCCGTCTGCTATCGGGCAAGTCGGGATCATTCTTGTCGCCGCGATGACTGGCCTGTGGCTCCTGAAACCTCAGCCATACGACACCCATGAGCCGTTGCCCATTTCTGTGAGCCGTCGCGCCGGGATTTTGTGGCTGGCGCTGTTCTTTGCGCTGTTATTAAGCCTCCCGCTCCTGACGAAACTCTCGGCGAGCCACGGTTTGTCTCTGGTGGACGCCTTCTACCGGACCGGGTCGCTGGTATTCGGAGGGGGGCATGTGGTACTGCCACTGCTGCAGGCGGAAGTCGTCACACCTGGTTGGGTTGATGCCGATGTATTTCTGGCTGGCTACGGTGCAGCGCAAGCTGTTCCAGGGCCACTCTTTACCTTTGCAGCCTTTCTGGGCGCCTCGATGAACCAGGCACCCACCGCTTGGCTCGGGGGCATGATCTGCCTGGTCGCCATCTTTATACCTTCATTTTTACTGATAGCTGGTGCCTTGCCTTTCTGGGAGAGCCTGCGCGGCAATACCCTCATGCAAACAGCTTTACAGGGAACAAATGCGGCCGTAGTCGGGCTGTTGCTGGCCGCTCTCTACCGGCCGGTATGGACGAGCGCAATACTCACTCCACAAGACTTCGTCCTCGCCATTGTGGCCTTGATCGCGCTCATGTTCTGGAAGTTGCCGCCATGGCTGGTAGTGCTCGGCAGCGGCGTTCTCGGGGGACTTCTGACGTCGGTGAAAGTGTAAGCCGTCACGACTGCGCAGCGCCAGGCATCACGCCTGGCGGCGCCTTGGCCCTACAATTTCCAGTCCAGGCTGACCATCATTGTCCGTGGCTCACCTTGGTAAACACCGTTGTAGAATCCAACATTGTTGTAGTAGTGCTCGTCAAAAAGGTTCTTCACGTTGACCGACGCTGCCAAGGGTTCATCGATTTGATAACGTGCCATCAACCCCACCACCGAGAACGCCTTCTGGCCGAGTTAGCCAACTTGAAACTGTCGCTCTGCCAATCCAGGCTCGCCCCCACGGTGAGTACCGGGGTCATTTTGTAAGTGCTGGAGAAGCGCACCAGGTTCAATGGCTGCTCGGTGTTTCTTCTCTTCTTTTCAGCGGTGGCGGCGTGGGTGTAGCTGTAGCCCAGGCTCATTTGCCAATCAGTCATCACCTCGCCCGCAACCTCGGCCTGGAAACC
>NZ_JABMCN010000169.1:10863-13203 GCF_013179515.1 Pseudomonas sp. CM27 | reverse complement strand
CCGTTACGTGAGCATCGTCGCCGCTTAATTGCGACGTCGCTCCAGAAGCCCCGTCATGCGACGGGGCTTTTTCGTTTGTGTTGAGCCTCTTGCAAAGCTGTTTGTATGGGCTGCCGGCGTGGGTTTCTTCGGTCGTACGGGGCCGCCGCGCTCATTTTTGCAAGAGCCTCAGGTTTATCAGTATTCAACTCGTCGGAAGGCGAGAGGCGGTTTTTGAATGAAGTTTGTTGACGAAGTATCCATTCGGGTCAAGGCCGGTGACGGCGGCAACGGTTGCATGAGCTTCCGTCGCGAGAAATTCATCGAGAACGGTGGCCCCAACGGGGGTGACGGTGGCGACGGCGGTTCGGTGTACATGGTCGCTGACGAAAACCTCAACACCCTGGTCGACTATCGCTACACCCGTCACCACGAGGCCCAGCGTGGCTCCAACGGTGGCAGTACCGATTGCACCGGCAAGAAGGGTGAAGACCTGTTCCTGCGCGTGCCAGTCGGCACCACCGTGATCGACGCCTCGACCCAGGAAGTGATCGGTGACCTGATCACCCCTGGCCAGAAGCTGATGGTCGCCCAGGGCGGCTGGCACGGCCTGGGTAACACCCGTTTCAAGTCCAGCACCAACCGTGCACCGCGTCAGACCACCCCGGGCAAGCCTGGTGATCAGCGCGACCTGAAAATGGAAATGAAAGTGCTGGCCGACGTCGGTCTGCTGGGCCTGCCGAACGCCGGCAAGAGCACCTTCATCCGCTCGGTCTCGGCTGCCAAGCCGAAAGTGGCGGACTACCCGTTCACCACCCTGGTGCCCAACCTGGGCGTGGTCAGTGTCGACCGCTGGAAGAGCTTCGTCATCGCCGACATCCCCGGCCTGATCGAAGGCGCTTCCGAAGGCGCCGGCCTGGGCATCCGCTTCCTCAAGCACCTGGCGCGTACCCGCGTGCTGCTGCACCTGGTCGACATGGCGCCGCTGGACGAAAGCAGCCCGGCCGACGCCGCCGAAGTCATCGTCAACGAGCTGACCCAGTTCAGCCCGTCGCTGGCCGAGCGTGAGCGTTGGCTGGTGCTGAACAAGGCCGATATGGTCATGGACGACGAGCGTGACGAGCGGGTCAAGGAAGTGGTCGAGCGCCTGCAGTGGGAAGGCCCGGTCTACGTAATTTCGGCCATCTCCAAGCAGGGCACCGAGAAGCTCAGCCACGACCTGATGCGCTACCTCGAAGACCGCGCCGACCGCCTGGCCAACGACCCGGCCTACGCCGAAGAACTGGCCGACCTCGACCAGCGCATCGAAGACGAAGCCCGTGCCCAGCTGCAGGCCCTGGACGACGCGCGTACCCTGCGTCGCACCGGCGTCAAGAGCGTGCACGACATCGGCGACGATGACGCGTGGGACGATGATTTCGAGGACGACGAAGACGGCCCGGAAATCATTTACGTGCGCGACTGACCGGTTGCAGTACACTGAACGCCGCTCTCTGGAGCGGCGTTTTTGTATCTACGGTATCTACAGATTCGACATAGGTTGGAAGACGATGCGAAGCAAGGTGACGGGCGCCAGGCGCTGGGTCGTGAAGATTGGCAGTGCGCTGCTGACCGCCGATGGCAAAGGCCTCGACCGCGGTGCCATGGCCGTTTGGGTCGAGCAGATGGTCGCGCTGCGTGAGGCAGGCGTGGAGTTGGTACTGGTCTCCTCCGGGGCCGTGGCTGCCGGCATGAGCCAGCTGGGCTGGACCACGCGACCGAGTGCGATGAACGAGCTGCAGGCCGCTGCATCGCTCGGCCAGATGCGCCTGGTACAGGCCTGGGAGTCGAGCTTCGGCGAGCACGGCAAGCACACTGCGCAGATCCTGCTGACCCACGACGACCTGTCCGACCGCAAGCGTTACCTCAACGCCCGCAGCACCCTGCGCACCCTGGTCGACCTGGGTGTAGTGCCGGTGATCAACGAAAACGACACCGTGGTCACCGACGAAATCCGCTTCGGCGACAACGACACCCTGGCGGCGCTGGTGGCCAACCTGGTCGAAGCCGACCTGCTGGTAATCCTCACCGACCGCGATGGCATGTTTGACGCCGACCCGCGCAACAACCCCGAAGCCCAGCTGATCTACGAGGCTCGTGCCGACGACCCGGCGCTGGACGCGGTGGCCGGCAGTACCGGTGGTGCCCTGGGCCGTGGCGGTATGCAGACCAAGCTGCGTGCCGCGCGCCTGGCTGCCCGTTCCGGTGCTCATACCATCATCATCGGTGGCCGCATCGAGCGCGTGCTGGACCGCCTCAAGGCCGGCGAGCGCCTGGGGACCCTGCTGTCGCCCGAGCGCGGCATGCTGGCTGCACGCAAGC
>NZ_JABMCN010000169.1:0-10763 GCF_013179515.1 Pseudomonas sp. CM27 | reverse complement strand
GCCGCATCGAGCGCGTGCTGGACCGCCTCAAGGCCGGCGAGCGCCTGGGGACCCTGCTGTCGCCCGAGCGCGGCATGCTGGCTGCACGCAAGCAGTGGCTGGCCGGTCACCTGCAAACCCGCGGCACGCTGGTGCTGGATGCCGGTGCCGTGCAGGCGCTGCGTGAGGCCAACAAGAGCTTGTTGCCGGTGGGTGTGAAAACCGTGCAGGGCAGCTTCCGCCGTGGCGAGATGGTGGTGTGCGTTGGCCCGGACGGTATTGAAGTGGCTCGCGGGCTGGCCAACTACAGCGCCCTGGAGGCGCAGAAGATCATTGGTCAGTCGTCCGCTACCATCGAGTCGATCCTCGGCTATAGCGCCGAGCCTGAGCTGGTACACCGCGACAATCTGGTGCTGGTATGAAGCTGCTGAAGAGGGCGCTTGCCCTGGCGTTGTTCGCGCTGCCAGTAGTGGCCGGGGCTGAGGAAATCGGCCAGGTGTCCACTGTGTTCAAGTTCCTCGGGCCGAACGACCGGATTGTGGTCGAAGCGTTCGACGACCCCAAGGTCGAGGGTGTGACCTGCTACCTGTCGCGGGCCAAGACCGGCGGGGTGAAGGGTGGCCTGGGGCTGGCCGAGGACCGTGCGGAGGCGTCGATTGCCTGTCGCCAGGTCGGGCCGATCAGCTTCAAGGGTGAGCTCAAGGATGGCGATGAGGTGTTCAAGGAACGCACCTCGCTGGTGTTCAAGACCATGCAGGTGGTGAGGTTCCTCGACAAGAAGCGCAATACCCTGGTGTACCTGGTGTACAGCGACCGCATTGTCGAAGGCAGCCCGCAGAATGCGGTGACTGCGATTCCGATCCTGCCTTGGGCTCATTGATAGCCAGGTAGATTGCCGGGAGGCCTTTGGCCTCCATTCGCCGGCAAGCCAGCTCCCACAAGTACTGCGCAGATCTTGAAACTTGTGCATTACCTGTGGGAGCTGGCTTGCCGGCGATAGGGCCGCAAAGCGGCCCCAGTACACCGATATCAGGCCAGTTCCTCGGCCTGATGATCCTCACGCACAACCGGCTTCACCTCATCGAGCCGGCTGATGAACTTCCAGTCCGCTTCGTCGATATAGATGCCATTCGGCCCGCTGCCGCCTTCCAGGTCGATGGCCACATGCGCCGACACCTGCGGTTTCACGCTCGCCAGAATCGGCACAAAGCCCAGTTGCAGGCTGGTCTCCAGCAGTGCCGCCTGGTTGCGTTCGTCGATGTCCGCCGCTTCGTCCAGGTAGTACGGCAGGCGGATGCGCCCGGCCAGGTCGCGGTCCATCAGGTGCAGCAACAAATACATGTTGGTCAGCGCCTTGATGGTCATGGTGGTGCCGTTGGACGCCGCACCGTCGATGTCGGCGTGGATGATCGGCTGACCGTTGACCTTGGTGATCTCGAACGCCAGCTCGAACAGGTCCTTCAGGCCTAGCTGGTTGTGGTTGGCGGCCACCAGGCGTGCCAGGTATTCCTTGGCTTCCTCGTTCTTGTTGTCCTGATCGGCGCTCTGGGTCAGGTCGAAGACCGACAGGGTTTCGCCTTCTTCATACTGCCCGGCACTGTGGATGATCTGGTCGATGTGCTTGAGCGCTTCCTTGTTCGGCGCCAGCACCACGCGGAAGCTCTCCAGGTTGGAGACCTGGCGCTTGTTGATCTCGCGGTTGAACAGGGCCAGCTGGTGCTCGAGGCTGTCGTAGTCGCTGCGGATGTTGCGCAGGGTACGGGCGATGTCGGTGACTGCCGCGCGGCGTGCCTTGGCCAGGGTCAGGGCTTCGTCGGTGCGGTGCGCGTAGGCGTTCACCAGCAACTGCAGGCGGCGCTCCATGTCGTCTTCGCTGTCGAACTTGGCCACGCCTTTCAGGCGCACCTGGGCATACAGCGCCTCGATCTGGTTGTCGACGCGCTGCAGGCCCTGCCAGCTGTCCTGGTAGTCGTTGAGCAGCGGCAGCAGGTTGTCCATCGAGTCGTCGATGGCTTCCATGTACGGCGTGCCGTAGGGCAGGTCGGCCGGCAGCAACTGACGACGGCGCAGGGCGTCTTCCAGGGTGCGCTGCTTGGACTCGAGGTCGCCGAGTTGCCGACCGACCAGTTG
This sequence comes from Pseudomonas sp. CM27, assembly GCF_013179515.1. Taxonomy (GTDB): domain Bacteria; phylum Pseudomonadota; class Gammaproteobacteria; order Pseudomonadales; family Pseudomonadaceae; genus Aquipseudomonas. The sequence continues at coordinate 8,654 of NZ_JABMCN010000169.1, read as the reverse complement.
CAGCTTGGCCGACAGTTGCTGGACGCGTTCGGTGAATGCGTCGCTGGAGCGCTTGAGCTCGTCCTGGGCGGCTTCCAGCTGCGACAGGTGTTCCAGCTTCTCCGGCTCTTCAGCGGCCAGGGTTTCGCTGCGGCGGAAGTCTTCCAGCGCCTTCTGCGCATCCAGCACCTGCTGGTACAGGGTTTCGGTCTGCGCCTTGGAGGCGGAGCGGTCGGCGGCCACGGCCTGCTGGGTCCTGAGCTGCTTCAGCTCTTTTTCCAGGCGCTCTTTCTGGTCGCGCAGGGCGGCGCGATCGGCCAGGGCCTGCAGCGCCGGTGGGTCGATGTGGGTCAGGTCGATGGAAAGGCCTGGGGCCTCGAAACGCTCGCCCTTGAAGCCGTCCAGCACCGCTTCCAGGGATTTTACCCACAGGTCGCTGTCTTCCAGCTCGATGCCGCGGTCGCCCAGCGGCAGGCTGAACAGCGCGCCGTTGAACAGGCGCATCAGGCGGTCGACATCCTGCTGCGAAAATTCTTCCCGCAGGCGCGCGTAGCTGTTGTTGTCGGCGTGGTCCAGCTGCTGCTTGACCTGCTTCAGGCGTTGTTCCAGGTCGCGCACGCGCTCGTCCAGGTCTTCGGCGCTGAACTGCCGCGACTGGGCCAGGGCGCCGGCCAGTTCGTCGTGAGCGTCCTTGGCCGCCAGCAGCTGCTGCTCCAGCACCTTGACGTCATCGACCAGGGCGAAGCGGTGCTTGAGCACCGACAGCTCGCCCAGCCAGCGCTGGATGCCGCTGATTTCACGCTCCAGGCGCATCAGCTCCTGAGTGCCGCCGCGCTGGTCGTTCTGCAGGCGGTCCTGCTCGCCACGGTAGTGCTCGGACTGGATGACCAGCTCCTCCTTGCGCGCCATGGCGTATTCCTGCCAGGTGCCGAGCAGGGTGTCGAGCACCGGCGAGATACGGTGCAGCTTGCCGCGCAGGATATCGCGCTGGGCCACACCACCGGCCAAAGCTTCGACCAGAGGGCCGGCGGCGACCAGGGCGTTGTAGTCCTGCTCCATGCGGCGCACGTCACGGAAGGCCTCTTCGCAGGCGGCGATGTAATCGACGCTGCCCGAACGCAGGCTGTGCTCGAAGGCATCGAGGAACAGCTGCTTGAGCTTGGCTGCGGTGATTTCGCGCATGTGCAGCAGGTTGATGAACAGTGCGCGGAAGGTTTTCAGGCTTTGCTCGCTGGTGGAGCGCAGCGGGATCATGGTCAGGTCCAGCGGCACCGAAGTATGGCCGCCAACCAGCAGTCGGCGCAGTTCGTCCGGCTTCAGCTCATAGGCCTTGATGCCCAGGCGCTCGAGGTTGGTGAACAGCTCTTTCTGGCGCAGGCAGGTGTCGTTCTTCTGGTAGTGAGCCAGGTCCAGTTCGCCCTTGTAGGCGAAGAACTGGTGGCCGAAACCGCCGCCCGGACCGCGCCCGACCACGCCGATCACATGCGGGCCGTGGGGCAGGCTCAGTTCGCAGAGAATGTACGAGGTGTCGCTGGCGAAGTAGAAGCGGCGCGACTGCTCGAGGCTGTACTTGCCGAAGCTCATGTCTGACATGCGCGCCAGGATCGGGAACTGCAGGGCGTTGATCGACGCCGATTTGCCCAGGTTGTTGGCGCCGTATACCGACAGCGGGTGCTCCAGCGGGAACAGGCCAAGGCTGTAGCCGGCAGTGTTGAGCAATGCGAAGCGGCGGATGCCGTAGCGTTCCTGGCTCATGCGTCAATCTCCTGTTGCTCTTCGCGGATGGCCCGGGCCAGGGCGTCCTCTTCACTTTCGTCGCCTTCGAACGGCGTGAGGTCGAGCGGGTCATCGGTGCGGTTGAGTTCTTCGGCGCTTTGTTCCTCGACCAGCACCGGGGTCGGCAGCGGCAGGTCGCTGTGCAGGGTGGCGGCGAGGTCGCGGTCCTGCTGCACCGACAGGCACACGTCGAGGAAGCGGTGCATCGGCGGCAGGAAGCGGTAGATGCCGCCTTCTTCATGGGCGAAGCCGAGCTGGGTCATGCGGCGCAGGATCTTTTCTTCCAGCTCTTCGACCGTTTGCACTTCGGCCTGCAGGAACAGGTCGCGGTACTTGTCCAGCAGCGAGGGCAGCTCGTCGCGGCCGATGCTGCCGCCGTCGAGCACGGCCATCGGGTCGCGGCCCTGGTCGGCCAGGTGCTCGACCAGGATGAAGGTGAACAGCGACAGGCGCTGCGCGGTCTTGTTGACCTGCGCGGCGGTCATGTCCGGCACGAAGTAGTAGAAGCCACGGGTGTCGCAGACCAGTTCGAAGCCCAGGGCCTTGAACAACGTGCGGTACTGGTCCTGGAAGTTCGACAGCTGGGCGTACAGCTCAGGGTCGCGGCGGCTGACGTGGAAACCTTTGAACAGCTCGCGGAAGATCGGCGCGAGCTGGGACAGTTCGGAAAGATCAAGATGCATGGGCTGGGCTCGCGGTGGGTTCGGTAGGCGCGCTGGTGGCGTCTTCGCGGCTGGAGGTCAGGGCGAACGAGCGCAGGCTGACCAGGTGTTCCTGGGTGGTGTACTCGCGCCGCTCGAGGCGTTCGCGCCTGAAGCGCTTTTCTCGCGACAGGCGCGAGAACCAGTACAGCAGCTCGTCGGTGGCGCCTTCGGGTTCCTGTTCCAGCAGCCAGACCATCAGGTCTGGCAGCGGCAGGGCCTGTTCGCAGCGTTCGAGCATTTCCTTGACCGTACGCGGTGCGCGCGGCAGGGCGTCGGACTGGGTCTTGTGCGCCTTGGGGAAGCGCGCCGGCTTGGGCTCGAAGCGGGCCAGGGCGTAGACATAGGCTTCGACCTGGCTGGCGCTACCGAGGAAGGTGCTTTGCGGTCGGGTGAACATCGGCATTGCCGCTTGCGGCACGGCATCGATGCCCTTGCGCCGGATCACCGACAGGGCCAGCGCGGCGCCACGGGTTACGGCGTTGTGCCGGCGGGCTTCTTCGCGCAGCGGCAGCAGCAGTTCGCGGGCATGGCGCAGGGTCAGCTGGGCGCTGGTCTGCATTTCCAGGATGCGCGCGTGGGTGCGCAGCAGCATGTCGTCGTCGACCAGGTGGCCCAGGCGCGCCTGTTCGCCCAGCAGTTTCAGCAGCACGGTCTCGACCTTGCGCACGCCCTGTTCGAAGGCACCGTCGGCGTTGACCAGCTGGATCATCGGCTCGACGTACTCGTCCCAGGTGGCCAGCACTTCGGCATAGCGCTGGCGCAGCGGAATCTGCCGGTTGCTGGTCTTGGCCCGTTCGGCCACGGCCACCAGTGCCTGCTCGTCGTTGTCGAGCTTTTTCAGCACATCGCGCACGCGCATGTCGAGCAGGCGCAGCTGGCGCGCCAGGTCGTCGCTGTCGCGGTTGTCGAAGGCGTCCTGGATGTGCCCGGCAAGGCGCTCCAGGTGGCGCAGGTAGGCTTCGATCTCCAGGCACAGGCCCAGCCGGTGTTCGCGGCGCAGGTAGGCGAGGAAGTCGTGGATCTGCGCGTTTAGCTCGAACCGGTTCGGGCTCTTGGCCACCGGGACCAGGATATCCAGGCGGATCCACACGTCGAGCAGCTGGGTGATGTCCTGCGGGGTGCTCTCGAGCTGCTGGCGGGCCACGTGCTGGCGCAGTTCCACCAGGCTGAGTGTGCCCTGGTCGAAACGCTCGCACAGCGGCTCGATCAGGGCCCAGTGTTCGGCTAGGGCGCGCAGGACGCGCTTGGGTTCGATCATTGGCTTCGACTCGTTGCCAAGAAAAAGGGGGCGATTGTACTGCATCCGGGGGGGAGGATTTCACCCCTTGGTCTGTAATGAGAGATAACCTTGAACCTTGTAGGGGATTCACTGGCCCTTTCGCGGGTGAACCCGCTCCCACAGGTACTGCACAAGGCCATGTGGGAGCGGGTTCACCCGCGAAAGGGCCGGAACAAGCCACAAAAAACCGCCGACCAGTTGCGGCACTCGAATGCCAACAGCGTTAGAATGGCCAATTGTTTTAGCCCCTCGGATACCCGTCCTTTGCTCACCGAACCCCGTCGCCGCGCCTTCCTGTCCGCCATGCAAGTGGTGCACTGGCTGCCGCGCGCCGAACTGCCGTTCGCCGCACCGTCGCGGCCCGAGCTGCTGTTGCCGATAGCGCCGGTCGAGGCCCTTGATTTCGATGTGCGGCCCGCGCCGGCCAGCAATGACGCGCCGGCCACCCCGCAGGCGCGCTCCGGCGAGCGACCGAAAATCGAGATCCCGCGCCCGGGCACCGCGCCCAAGCCTGCCGCCAAGCCCGTCGAGGCCGACGAGCAGCCAGCAGCCCCGCGCCCGGCCCCGGTGCCGCCACCGCGCTTCTCGCTGCAACTGCTGCGCGCCGGCAGCTGCCTGCTATTGGTGGAATTGGCCACCGGCCAGCCCTTCCAGAGCCGCGACCCGTCCTACCTGCTGCTCAAGGACATGCTGCGCGCCGCCGGCCTGCCCGACGCCCCGCAGATCATCGGCGAGCCGGTGCGCTGGCCGCTGCTGGTGCGCGGCAATATGGATCAGGGCCCCGAGGCCGCGCGCGATTTCGTCCAGGGCTTTGTCCAGGCCCGCCTGGAGGATGCCCCCTGCACCTTGCTGTGGCTGGTCGGCCTGCCAGCCTTGCGCTTTGCCGCCAATGCAGACGCCCAAGCCTATTACCAAACCCTGAAGCTCGATGGCCTGGGCGATGCCTGGGCGTTGCCGGGCCTTGAACTGTTGATGGACGAGCCGCAGCGCAAGGCGGACGTCTGGAAAGCCATGCGCCAGCTGATGGCGCGCTGGAAGAGCGTTGAATGAGTGAATCGATCAGTTTCCGCCCAATGACCGAGGCGGATCTGGATGCCGTACTGAAGATCGAATATGCCGCGTTCAGTCATCCCTGGACCCGCGGAATCTTTCAGGATGCGCTCAAATCGTACGAGGTCTGGCTGATGTTCGATGGCGAGCAGCAGGTGGGCCACGGGGTGATCAACGTGATCATCGACGAGGCGCACTTGCTCAACATCACCGTCAAGCCGGAAAACCAGGGCTGCGGCATGGGCCTGCGCCTGCTGGAGCACCTGATGGCCCGGGCCTACCAGCTCAATGGCCGCGAATGCTTTTTGGAAGTGCGCGCCAGCAACCAGTCCGCCTACCGTTTGTATGAACGCTACGGTTTCAACGAAATCGGCCGCCGCCGCGACTACTATCCGGTTGCCGGCGGCCGTGAAGACGCCCTGGTAATGGCCTGCACCCTGCTCGAAGATTGACCTTGCAGGGCTTGGCGCTGTTACCCAGGCAAACCCTGATGAGGCAACGACCATGCATGACCTGCAGGAACTGATCGACAACAACGCCCGCTGGGCCGACGCGATCAACCAGCGCGACCCCGACTTCTTCGCCAAGCTGGCCCGCCAGCAGACCCCGGAGTTTCTCTGGATCGGCTGCTCCGATGCCCGCGTGCCGGCCAATGAAATCGTCGGCATGCTGCCGGGCGATCTGTTCGTTCACCGCAACGTCGCCAACGTGGTGCTGCACACTGACCTCAACTGCCTGTCGGTGATCCAGTATGCGGTGGAGGTGCTGAAGGTGCGGCATATCCTGGTCACCGGCCACTACGGCTGCGGTGGCGTGCGCGCCGCCATGCAGGACCGCCAGCTGGGGTTGATCGATGGCTGGCTACGCTCGATCCGCGACTTGTATTACGAAAAGCGCGGCGAGCTGGCCAAACTGGACAGCGAAGAAGCCAGGGTCGACCGCCTGTGCGAGCTGAACGTGATCCAGCAGGTGGCCAACGTGGCCCACACCAGCATTGTGCAGAACGCCTGGCATCGCGGCCAGGAACTGTCGGTGCATGGCTGCATCTATGGCATCAAGGACGGGCGCTGGAAAAGCCTGGATACCACCATCAGCGGCTTTGCCCAGTTGCCCCCGCAGTATCGGTTGCGGGCTTTGGAGTAGTCGTTCTGCCTGTCAGCCCCAAACCGCTTAACTGAATGGCAGCGTCGATCAAGTTGGCCAGGAGAGCCTATATGAGCCGTACCAAGTGGAGGCTGCTGGCATTGAGTCTGGCATTGAGCGCAACCGCCCACGCCGACGAACGCGACCTGTGGATGTTTGCCCAGTGGGCCGGCGACCACCAGACACGCCCGTTCCGGGAAATGCTGGTGGACGCTCGCCTTTACGGCGTTGTACCTATCCACCAGTTGTTGCGCTCGGCCTCGGACTGGAAGCTGTGCCATGCGTCCCCCTTCGCCGTGCCGCCCGCCAGCAACTGGCCGGCCGTGCGCTCGACACTGTCGCTGATCCAGACCTTGTCTGCCCAGGGCCTGCTGCGTCAGTTCGAGGTGGTATCGGCCTACCGCGACCCGCGCCTGAACGTGTGCGCCAGCGGGGCGGCCAACAGCGCCCACACCCGCGCCTTCGCCGTCGATATCCTGCTGCCGGCCTGGGCCGACCCCAACCCGCTGTGCCGTTTCTGGCAGCAGCATGGCCAGGCCTGGAACATGGGGCTGGGCCGCTACCCCTCCGGGCGCATCCACCTCGATACCGCCGGCTATCGCACCTGGGGTGGCAATGGCAGTGCGGACTCGTCGTTCTGCGCCAGGCCCAGATGAGCCAGGCAGCTGGCGCATTCCTCCAGCACCCAGGCGGCGAAGCGCTGGCGTTTACCGTTGTCGTCCAAGGAATGCGGGCTGAGCAGGTGGTAGGCCGAGCCGTCGCGGACAAAGCCGAAGGGTGCCTGCAACTGCCCGCTGTCGAGTTCGTCGCGCACCATCAGCGCTGAGGCCATGGCCAGGCCCAGGCCAGCGCTGGCTGCCTGGATCGACAGGTAGAAGTGCTCGTAGTCACTGCGTTGGGTGTGCATGGCCTGCTGGCCGCTCAGGCGTAGCCAGCTGGCCCAGGCGCCGGGGCGGGTGCTGCTGTGCAGCAGGCGCTGGCCTTCGAGTTGGCGGGGGGCAGGAGGGCGGCCCACGGGGCCGATCCATTCGTCGCAGATTTTCAGGCTGTAAAGCTGGTTGCCCCAGTGGAAGTCGTCGCGGCGTATGGCCAGGTCGATACCGCTGCGGGCGAAGTCCAGAGGCCCACCTGCCGCCACCAGGTGCAACTGCAGGTCGGGGTGGGCGGCATGGAAGCGGGGCAGTCGCGGGATCAGCCAGCGCATGGCAATGGTGGGTTCGCAGGACAGTACCAGCACGTTGTCCCGGGCCTGCTGCTGCAGGTGCTGCACGGCCCCTTCGAGCTGTTCGAAGATGGCCTGGGTGGTGCCTTGCAGGGCGCGGCCGGCCGGGGTCAGGAACAGGGCGCGGTTGCGCCGTTCGAACAGCTCCACGCCAAGGCTCTCTTCCAGCAGGCGCACCTGGCGGCTGACAGCGCCGTGGGTGACATGCAGCTGCTCGGCGGCGCGCACGAAGTTCTCGGTCCGGGCGGCGATGTCGAAATAGCGGAGTGTGTTGAGGGGCGGCAGTTTCATGAGCTTGTTTTGGCAGGCCCGGCCTCTTCGCAGCACGAGGCTGCTCCTACAGGTTTTCGTATCGCCATGTGGGAGGAGCCTTGTGCTGCGAAGAGGCGGGAGCAGGCACTACACCTTTGTGAGAAAAACTATCAGATATGCCCCACTATAAATCGATTTTTACCGGACCTTAAGCTCTCGATAATGACTTCGTCTGTGCATTTTCATCGCCTATCGAGAGCTTCAACATGACCGAACTCATCGCCGTAGCCCTGTTTACCATCCTCGCCGTCATCAGCCCCGGCGCCGACTTTGCCATGGTCACCCGCAGCAGTTATGCACAGGGCCGCAAGGCCGGGCTGGCCGCAGCCGTGGGCATTGCCCTGGGGGTGCAGGTGCACGTGCTGTACACAGTGCTGGGCATTGCCGTGATCATCAGCCACAACCCGGTGCTGTTCCTCACCATGAGGGTGCTGGGGGCGGGTTACCTCGTCTATCTCGGCTACAAATCTCTGACCAACACCCGGCGCATCAGCCTGGAGGCTGGCGGACCATCCACGGCCAGCGTGCTGCAAGCCTTGCGCACGGGCTTTCTGACCAACGCCCTCAACCCCAAGACGATGCTGTTCGTCATCAGTGCCTTCACTCAGGTGGTACAACCCGGCAGCTCGCTGACACTGGCTTTTGCCTATGGCGCATTCATGTCCGTTGCCCATTGGCTGTGGTTCAGCCTGGTGGCAGTGTTTTTCTCCAGCACGGCATTGCGCACGGCCATGATCGACCGGCAGGTGCTGGTGGACCGAGTAATCGGTATGGCGTTGATCGGGCTTGGGCTGGCAGTGGCGGTGACGGGCATTCGCTGAGCGGGCGATTGCATTCGAGCAGGCCTGGGCGCGGCAGCCGTGGGTGGTCCGTGAGCGGGCGTTGATCGAAATGCTTGTTGGGCCAGCAGGGGACGTTGTTCTGAATACTTTATCGCAGGCAAAGAAAAAGGGCTTACCTTGCGGTAAGCCCTTCGTCTTGTTTGGTGGCTACACAGGGACTTGAACCCCGGACCCCAGCATTATGAATGCTATGCTCTAACCAACTGAGCTATGTAGCCGATGGCGCGCATTATTCTCTTGAACGCCCCCCCTGTCAACACTCATTTCAAAAAAAATTTGCACGCTTTCAAAAACTTAGCGGCCGGGTTCGGTTTCAGCGCACTACCAGCCAGTGCCCGAGCACGCCC